>CAZLWY010000060.1:0-97908 GCA_964563425.1 uncultured Acidobacteriaceae bacterium
CCTCACGCGCGACCATACCGTGGCAAACGAGCACCTGCGCCTGAAATTGATCTCCAAACAAGATGCTGCAGAGTCGGAAACCCGGCATATGCTGAGCCGCTCGCTCGGAGCCGAGCTGATGGTCAATGTCGAAGTCAACGAGCACCAGGTCTTCGCTGGCGATGTGCTGCTGCTCTGTTCCGACGGCCTGCACGGTTCGGTGGAGGCAACCGAGATGGCCGCGCTCGTCTCGCATGGCGGCGACTTATCGACTGCTGCAAAACGTCTGGTGGAAATTGCCAACCAGCGCGACGGTAGTGATAATATCTCCCTGCAATTGATCCGCGTGAAAAGCGTCGAACGCGTGGGCATGTACCGCGGGCGACCTTACCGGCTCCCCTAGTCCTGGCACTGGCCTCGGGGTTATTCTCGGCCCAGCCACCCGCGCGGCTCGCGCTGACGAGGAATCCCAGTCCATCCCGGCGAACAACTCGACCATTACCGCATCGACGGCGTCGTTGCTCGCAGCGGTATGGCGTCCATTTTCCGCGCCACGGACACGCGCACCGGAAAGCCTGTCGCAATCAAAGTTCCCCACCCGGAAATGGAAAGCGACCCGGTATTTTTCGACCGGTTCAATCGCGAGCGTGATATCGGCAAGTCCCTCGACCATCCGGCGGTGATGAAGGTTTTCCCCGACGACGACCGCAGCCAAATCTATATGGTGATGGAATGGGTCGACGGTCGCCTGCTGCGCAAAATACTGGATGAAAAAAAGGTGCTGCCGCCGGAACGCGCCGTCAAAATCGCGATCGGCATCTGCGACGCACTCAGTTACATCCATTCTCACGGCGTGGTGCATCGCGACCTGAAGCCCGAAAACATCATGGTCGATGAAAGCGACAGCGTGAAGTTGATCGATTTTGGCATCGCCGGCCAGGCGGGTGCGCGCCGGCTCACGTTTGCGAAGCTTTCGCAAGTGATGGGCACCCCGGAATATATTTCGCCCGAGCAGGTGAAGGGCAAGCGGGGCGACGGACGCAGCGACGTCTATGCGCTCGGCGTCATGCTGTACGAAATGCTGACCGGCAAGGCCCCGTTTCAGGGACCGAATCCGTTCGCGATTATGAACGACCGGCTGCTGAACAATCCGATTCCGCCGCGGGAAATTAATCCCAGCATCTCGCCGGAATTGCAGGAAATCATCTATCGCGCAATCGAGCGCGACCCCAAAAATCGGTACGCCAATGCGCACGAAATGAAGCTCGATCTCGAGCATCCGGAAAAAGTGGGAGTTCCCGAACGGCCCGAATTGCACGACTGGCGCAAGCGGCGCACTCCGTGGCTCCGGAAAATGCTGTTCTATATCTTCCTGGCGCTCATCCCCATCGTGATCTTCGGTCTGATGCTGCTTTTCGTGAAGAAATAGCCCTCTTTTAGACTCTTTTTCCGCCTCGATTTGCTTCCCCAAGGATACGCATCGGCGAGGGCTCTCGTTTTTCACGTCTGAAGCACATAAAGATTTCATATGTAAGAAGCAATAATTCTCTTATTCAAGCCATAGATTTAATGAGTTGGACCATTCCTGCGCCCGTCGGTATGGTGCCTTACCAACTTTTTCAATGCAGAGCCGCGATCTCATTAGGCGCAACTATGAGCGCGGCAGGGAGGGAGAGGAAAACCACATGAATCGCAATACGAGGTGCCTTAGCAAATGGGCCGCGGGTCTGCTCGCCGCAATCCTGGCGATCGCCTGTTCGCCGGCGTCCGGAGCCGAAGATCAGCCGTCGCCAGCAGCGACCCAGCCGGCTCCGGCATCGCAGCCGGCGGCTGCCACACAGCCCGCCGCCGCGACGCAACCGGCCGCGAGCGCACAGCCGACTGCGGATCAGCGATTGGAAGAATTGGAGAAGGAAGTGAATGCACTCCAGGCGGAGATCGCGTCGCTGAAGACCGACACCGCCGCGAGCATGAAGACGGCAGCCTACGCCGAGCCAGGTCTGCAGCCGGAAGCCGGAGTCGCTTTTACTCCCGGCGCAGCGGGCGATGATGCCCCGCCGAAAATTAGCATCGCCAGCCTGCTGGGGCCGGTCACGCTCAGCGGATTCGGCGACGTCTACTACGGCTACGACAACAATCACCCATACGACAATCTCGCGGGCTTGCGATCCTTTGAAGCGCCGACGAACGGATTCAATTTCAATATGGCCGAGCTGATCCTCGACAAAGCGGGCGACGCGACCTCGGCGGAAAGCCGGCTCGGGTATCACGCGTCGGTCGGCTATGGCTACGGCGCAAAGATCGTGAACGGATCTGACGCGGCTTTCACGGATGGAAGCAACTTCTTCGTGAAGGAGGCGTATCTCGACTATTTGTTTCCGCTCGGCAAAGGTTTGACCCTAACCGTCGGAAAATTCGTCACGCCGATGGGTGCGGAAGTGATCGAAAGCAACGCGAACTGGAACTATTCGCGCGGCCTTCTGTTCAACTACGCGATTCCGTTCTTCCACTTTGGAGCCAGTGCGAAGTATGCATTCAGCCCCAAGATCGCGGTAACCGGCTATATGGTGAACGGCTGGAACAACACCATCATCAACAACGCCTTCGGCCTCCAGACCGGCATCTTCGGCACACCCTCGAATTTGACTTACGGGGTTAGCGTGGCGTACACCCCGAACGCGAAGTGGTCCCTAACCTCGAACTACTTCGCCGGCCCGGTTACCGACGGTATCGGCGTCGACGGCCAAAACCTGAACGACTGGAAACAAATCTCCGACACCGTTATTTCCTACACTCCGAACGCGAAGTGGGCGTTCCAGGTGAACGGCGACTACGGTTGGGGACCTGTGATTTACGAGGACACCGACTGCGATGACGCTCGCGTTCATTCCGGACCAGTTCGTGAGGGAGGGCTCGGCTTCCCGGTCAGCTGCGAACCGACCAGCACGGTAAACTGGGGCGGCATCGCGGGCTATGCCAAATACACGATGAGCCCCAAGACCAACTTCGCCGTTCGCTACGAATGGTTCGACGATCCTTATTCGTATGAGGGATTGCTGCAGGTGCCCGGTACGCAGTTCTCCTCTTCCAGCTTCGAACCCGGCTGGGCGCAGGAAGTTACCGGAACCTACTCCTACAACCTCACCAGCGCTTTGCTGATACGCGGTGAGTGGCGGTATGACTTTGCCAGCAAGCGGATCTTCATCCAGAGCTTGTCGAATGAGAATGCGGTGAAGGAACAGAACACGGCGACGATCAGTTTCGTCTACACGTTCAGTAGCGCGAACCTGAAGTAAGTTCGAAAATCGCGGCTCCGTCTCCATCTCGACGGAGCCGCGCTCTCCACTGAAGCGGCCGCCCGGATTTCGATCCCCCGCCGGGCGGCTGTTCCATTTCTAGGTGAAATAATTTGAGGACCTAATGCGTTCGTTAGCGGGCTACAGGAATGACGTTGCCTCTGTGATCCTGCACGAACTCGACTCGCGATTTCTCCCGCAGGGCTGTCTGATTGTCGGCAGCTGCTTGCGCCACCGTCTTACCTGGCGCAGACTCGGAAATGCCCTCCTTCACGGCGTTCTCAAACGTCATAAACGAGGAAGGCGCGAACGACGCATCGCCGCCGAAGGCCACGGTAGCGAACTCCGCCCGCGAATAGATGGGCAGGTGGCCCGCGTCGCTGGTAATGCCGCCGCCGTTCGCGCTGCCGCCACTGAACGACAGGGCCGCACTGGAGCTGCTGCCGGCCGCTGAGCCCGCCGCACGCTGCGCGTGGGCGGGGATCGAACTGAACAGAACAACCGCTGCAACTCCCAAGAATTTCTTCATGATCGTATACCTCGCTTGCGCCGGGTCTGTCGGCGACACCGCGGTATGTGGCAATTGCGATGCCACCGCGCAGGGTTCTACTGCAGAGATTCACAAGGACTTAGAGCCGACCTTCGGGAGAATTCAGTGGAGGCGCAGTCCGTTCGCGGAATTCAGGCCCACTTTTGTGAAATTCCTTGGAAATGCAACAGGCGAACGGTAATAGGACGTACGGCACTGGGTACTACAACGAGATGGGCACGAACTACAGCCCTTTCCAGACCGCGTACGCCGCGCCCTTGAGCGGGCATTCCTCATCGAGCACAACGTGCACCGGAACTTGGACGAGGAAATCGGTCATCTTTTCCTTGTGCTGCATGGCTGTAATGAAGCGACCGTCCCTCAGCAGCGGCAGAACTTTCAGGGCGATTCCGCCCGCGATGTAGAGGCCGCCGCGCGCCACCGTGCGCACCACCAGATTCCCCGCCTCCGATCCGTAGATATCGATCCACAGGCTCATCGCCGCAATGCATACGGGACATTCCTTTGCGAGTGCCCGGCGCGTGATTTCAGCCGCGGGGTCGACGGAAGTGTCATCAAAGCCCGGATGGCGAACGGTGGGGTCGAGAAATTCGTGGAGAGTCTTAAATCCCCGGCCGGAAAGGATCATCTCCGCGCTGACGAATTCGCTGCGCGATTTGATGTACTTCCACAGATCGGCCTGTTGTGCGGTTTGGGGGGCGAAATCGGCGTGGCCGCCTTCGGTCGCCGTTGGCAGATGCTTTGTGCCGTCCCAGAACAGAATCGCTTCACCCAACCCGGTGCCCGCGGCGATCACGGCGCGCGGCGCCTGCGGCGCGGAAACTCCGGCATGTAGTGAGTCCAAGTCGGCGGGGGTCATCACGCTGATTCCGAACGCCGCGGCCTCCAGATCGTTCAGCAACCGGACTCGTTGCAGGCCCAGCAGCTCTGCCATCGTCGCCCCGTCCACGATCCACGGCAAATTCCCGGTGCGCACCCGGTAATCCACCACCGGCCCGGCGATGCCGAACGATGCTGAGTCCGGTTTCGCGCCGGTGACTTGCAAGAAATCGGCGACGATTTCTTCCAGACCCTTGTGCTCGTGGCTGGGATAACGCTTGTCGGAAACCTTTGTAAGTTTGTTCTGCTGGATGTCGAAAAGCCCGAGGTTGGTCTTCGTTCCGCCGATGTCGCCGGCAAGTATCAAGCGTACCTCCCAGGCGAAGCCTGAAATTCGTGAAATCGATTGCGTTTGTACGGCGAGCCCGCGGCTCTAAATCGGGCGCCAGCGGCGTCCTTCCGACACCGTCAGGTCGTCCGCCGCGCGCGGCCCGTCGCTGCCCGCCGGATAATTCGGGAAGGGCGGCGCCGCCGCGTTCTGCCAGGCCTCGAGAATCGGATCGACCAAGCCCCACGCAGCCTCGACGCTGTCGGCGCGATCAAACAGCGTGGCATCGCCGCGGATGCAGTCATTGATCAGCGTGGCATATGCCTCGCGCGTTCCCGCGCCAAAAGCCTGTCGGTACCGGAAATCCATCGTGACCGGGCTGATGTGCATCTGCGATCCCGGTGATTTCGCGCCGAAGCTCAGGGAAATTCCCTCGTCGGGCTGAATATTCAGCACCATCGAATTCGGCTCGACGCTCTCGCCCTGAAAAACCATGTGCGGCGCTTTCTTGAAGCGGATCGCGATCTCCGTCATGGCCCGAGCCAGGCGCTTCCCGGAGCGCAAATAAAATGGCACGCCGCTCCAGCGCCAGTTATCGACCAACAGCTTCAGGGCCACGAAAGTTTCCGTCGCGGAATCCGCTTTCACGCCCGGCTCCTGCCGGTATCCCGGCACCGCCGCGCCCTTTAGCGTCCCCGGCCCGTATTGTCCCCGGATCACCGATTTCCAAACCGACTCGGTGCTAAACGGCCGGATCGACTGCAGGATCTTGATCTTCTCGTTGCGCACTGACGTGGCGTCGAATCGCGCCGGCGCCTCCATCCCGACCAGCGAAGTCAACTGCAATACGTGGCTCTGAATCATGTCGCGCAGCGCGCCGGTCGATTCGTAAAACGCCGCGCGCTTTTCGACACCCAGGGCTTCGGCTGCGGTGATCTGCACGTGGTCCACGAAATTCCGATTCCAGATCGGCTCGAAAATTCCGTTGCCGAAGCGGAAGACCAACAAGTTCTGTACGGTCTCCTTGCCGAGGTAGTGGTCGATACGGTAGACCTGCGGTTCATCGAACACTTTCAGCACCTTCGCGTTCAGATCGCGCGCCGATGCACCATCGCGCCCGAACGGTTTTTCGACGATGATGCGCGCCCACGAATCCCCGTTTTTCGGTTTCGCCAGGCCGGCCCGCCCCAGCTGCTCGATCACATGCTGGTAAACTTCCGGGGGCGTCGCCAGATAAAACAAACGATTGCCGCCGAGATTGTTCTCGCCGTCCACGGCATCGAGCCGCTCCGCAAGTTTCTTGTACGACTCCGGATCGTCGTAATTTCCGTGAAAATATTGAAGGTGATCGAGAAATCCCTTCCGCCGGTCGCCCTTTGAGCCATTCTGGTCCACGTTCGACAAGAACTCCCCAGCGGATTTTCGGAACGCGTCGTCGCTCATCTCCGTACGCGCGAAGCCGATCAGCTTGAACCGAGGCGCCAGACAGCTATGCAACTCCAGATCGTAGAGTGCGGGCAAGAGTTTCCGACGCGCGAGATCGCCCGACGCGCCAAACATCACGATCAGACAGGGATCATTCGGAATTTCGCAGTAATAGGAATCGTTTCGCGGCGCTTCGGAGACTACGGCAGGATGGCTGCTCATGGGCGTGCTCCGTCGGGATTGTCGCGGATCGCTCGGCGAAGAAACGCCTTCGGAAAACCGCGTCCCCTAGCAGCAGGCTCCGCAAGCGAACAGCGTATCATATTCCGTATCGGCTCTTGTTACGTTCGCGTGAATCGAGCCGCGCGTTCGGTGACGAAATGGCATCCCGGGCTGTTAGCCCGGATCGGGATCGACTGCTCCGCGCCCCCTTACAACAGCGCGAAATACCGAATCAAATTGCCGTCTGTTTTTCGCTCGCCGACGCCGACAAAAACATGCCGCGCGAGCCAATCATGCTTTCCGACCGGCACCTCAAACGACGGAAAGGCCCGCAAATAATATTGGGAAGGCTCAACCGCCGGTCCACCCTCGAACGCCATCGCCCGCAACCGCTGCATCGTATCGTCTTCATATCCCCACAAATACCCGCGGTTTTGCACCAGGATCAACGTTCCATCGTCCTCTTGAAGCATGTAGCGCGCATCGAATTGCGCCGTGTCGTCGGGTCGGAACAGGGCGTAATCGCCGCCGCTATTCGGCACCGCTTTTCCCCGCAGCAGCGGTCCGGAGAATTCGCCGCTATCGAGATAGACTGCGCCGCGATTGGCGCCGCTCGGCATGTTCACGATCGTTTGCACGCGCGTGAAACGCAACCGCACCTCAAATGCGAATTCCAGCCGCGGCGCGGTAATCGTCGAAACGACGGCGCCGAACGGCCTCGTTTTGCCCATGAATCGTTGCCTCTCGATAATCTGGTGATACAATCCCCCGGTTCTTGCAGCCTGTCAATCTCGGCCGTCGGAAGGCCTTTATAACGGTCGTCTTCAGGGGAGATTTATCATGAAAGTCGCTCTGATCGGCGCCAGTGGTTTCGTCGGATCTAAAATTCTGGCCGAAGCGCTCCAGCGCGGCCATCAGGTCACGGCGATCGTCCGCAATCCTGAGAAAATCCAGCCCGACAAGAATCTCAATACGAAAAAAGCCGACGTGCTCAATGTTGACGAGCTCTCGAAGTTGTTGGCCGGACATGACGTGATCGTCAGCGCGTTCAACCCCGCGCGCGGCGTCGCCGGCGCCCACGTGTACGACCTTCATGTCCAGGGACACAAAGCGATTCTCGCCGCAACGAAAAAATCCGGTGTAAAGCGCTTCCTTGGCGTCGGCGGCGCGGCCAGTTTGAAGACCCCCGAGGGAATCGAGCTCATCGACTCGCCCCAGTTCCCCGCAGCCTACGAGCAATTCAAGCCCGGTATCCGCGGCACCCGCGAGCTCTACTATCTGCTGAAGCAGGAGCCAGCGCTCGACTGGGTTTTCATCGCGCCCTCAGTCGTAATCGCCCCCGGCGAACGAACCGGAAAATTCCGCATTGGCAAGGACCACGTCCTCTACAACGACAAAGGCGAAAGCAAGATTTCGCTCGAGGACTACGCCGTTGCGCTCGCAGACGAAATGGAGCGCCCCCAGCATCACAGCGAGCGCATCACGATCGGCTACTAAATGCCGGCACTCACGACCGAAGACCGCCTCGCCATCAACGATCTACTCGCGGCCTACGCCTGGGCGCTCGACACCGGGAACGTGGACGATCTGGTGGCCTGTTTCACGCCCGACGCCGTGGTGATCGAAGAAGTATTCGAAGAGCCGGATCGGTGGGAAGGCCGCGCCAACATCCGCCGCTTCGCCGAGCATTTCCGTAGCGTTCCGAATTTTCCTGGCCGCCAGCACCATATTACGAACTCCGTCGTCACCGGCGATTCTGAGCGTTGCGCCGTGCGTTCCTTCGCACTGGTCACCGAATGCCGGGGCGAACCGCCCTACGTGATCCGCTTCGCCGGATATTGGGACGACAGGCTCGCTAAGATCGCCGGCAGATGGCTTTTCACCGAGCGAGTCATCCGTCTCTGGGATGGCGATGTCCTCGCGCACTTCCCTGGCCGCGGACAACGTGTAGCGCGCAAGCGTCCTCCCGAGCTGATCGTGAAGCGCACCTCCTAGTTTTCACTTTCACGGGCGGCTCTTCAGCCGATTCATGTAGAATGCGCCTGCTCCGGGGGATGCGAAGGTCGGCTCTGCCGTCAACGGGCCGGCCCAGAAGGACGATCTCAATGAAGATTCGAATTTTCGGACTTGCCGCGGTCTTGTTCGTCTCTGCATTCGCGTTTGCCCACACGGTTCAGGCTCAGGCACCGAAACCGGTCCGCACTGACGCTGGCCCCGTGCAGGGAACCGTCGAAGACGGCCTCACGATTTACAGAGGAATCCCATTCGCCGCGCCTCCGCTGGGAGATCTGCGCTGGCGCACGCCGCAGCCGCACGCTCCGTGGACCGATGTGTTGAAGGCCGACAAATTCGCGCCTGCTTGCATGCAGGTACCCATCGTGATGCCGGCGCTCGGCCTCGACGCGCTCACGGTCAATGAAGACTGCCTCTATCTCAACGTTTGGACTCCGGCGAAAACCCCGAAAGACAAGCTTCCTGTGATGGTCTGGATCTACGGCGGCGGCTTCACCATCGGCGGGACGTCGCTTGGACAGTACGACGGCAGGAACCTCGCGAAAAAAGGCGTCATCCTCGTCAGCGTCGCGTACCGGCTCGGTCAGTTCGGATTTCTCGCCTCTCCCGAGCTGAGCAAGGAACAGGGCGGGCATTCCGGCAATTATGGCCTGCTCGACCAGATCGCCGGGCTCGAGTGGGTGAAGAAAAATATCGCAGCGTTCGGCGGCGATCCGCATCGCGTCACGATCTTCGGGGAATCGGCCGGAGGAATTTCCGTCAGCATGCTGTCCGCTTCCCCGCTCGCGAGGGGTTTGTTCTCCGGCGCGATCTCGGAAAGCGGCGGCAATTTCGGACCGGAAAAGCATGGCAACGACAACGAAGGCGGCGCGAACATGATCTCGCTTGCCACGGCCGAAAAGAACGGCACGGAGTATCTGGCAAAGCTCGGCACTGCATCGATCGCCGATGCCCGCAAGAAAACCGCGGAAGACGTGATGAAAGCTTCGAATCCGGGGCTTGGCGGATCGTGGCCGATTTTCGATGGTTACGTGTTGCTCGGCGACCAGGACAAGCTCTACGAAGAGGGAAAATACAACGACACGCCGATCCTGATCGGCTCCAACGCCGACGAGGGCGCGCTGTTCGTCGCGCAAACCACCGCCGCCGCCTATCAAGCCCAGATCAAAGGGGGCTACGGCGACTACGCGGACAAGATTTTCGCCGCCTATCCCGGCGACACGGATGAGCACGCGCTGCGCTCCGCGCGTGACATGTTCCGCGACGCGACCTTCGCATGGCCTACGTGGGCTTGGGCTCAGCTACAGTCGAAAACCGGCAAGGGGAAAGTGTACGTATACTATTTCAGCCACCGACCGCCCTACCCCAACGCGCCAAATTTCAAGGACTGGGGCGCGGCACACGGCGCCGAGATTTCCTACGTTTTCGGAAATTTCTCGCAGCAGATGCCCGCCAGCGACGCGGACAAAAAAGTGTCAGACGAGGTTTCGACCTACTGGACGAATTTCGCTAAGACCGGCGATCCCAACGGCAGCGGCCTGCCGAACTGGCCCGCCTTCACCGACGCGAACCAACAGGTGATGAAGCTGAACGACCCCTCGCAAACCGTGCCTGTCCCACACCTGGACCAGCTGAGGGTCCTAGACGGCTACTTCGCGTGGCGGCGCACGCCAGCTGGGTCAGGCGGCAACTAGGTTCGCGCGCTAACGGAACTGGATGGTAGCCTTATCCAGTTCCGCCATCACGCCGGCATCAATCTTCACATCCAGCGCCGCCAGCGTCGCGGCCAGCTGCTGCGGCTTGCTTGCTCCGATGATCGGGCTCGTAATGACTGGATTGGCAAGCACCCAGGCAAGGGAAAGCGTAATCAGCGGAATGCCCGCGCGCGAAGCAATCCCCTGCAATGCGCCGACGGCCTTGAAAATATTCTCCTGCCAATACCGCCCCTTATAGAGCTCGCCGATGCGCCCTTCGTAAGCAAAGCGCGTTCCCTCGCTCGGCGGCTGCGAAAAATCGTGCTTCCCGGAAAGCATCCCGCCCCCAATGGGATTGAAAGGGATCACGCCGACGCCTTCCTCCGCGCACAGCGGCAGCATCTCGCGTTCGATTTCACGATAGAGCAGGTTGTAACGCGGCTGCACGCAAACAAACCGCGCAAATCCGCGCGCATCGCTGCGCCCTAGCGCGCGCGCAATCTGGTACGCTAGATAATTCGAGCAGCCGATGTAGCGCACCTTGCCCGCACGGACGATATCGTCGAGCGCGCCGAGCGTTTCGTCCACCGTCACATTGGGATCAAATCCGTGAAGCTGGTAGAGGTCGATGTAATCCGTACCCAGTCGCCCGAGCGAATTGTCGATCGATTCCAGGATGTGACGGCGATTATTCCCCGCGTGAAACGGCTGCGGCCCCACGGGCCAGAAACATTTCGTCGCCACTACCCAGTCGTGCCGCTTACCCTTGATCCATTTACCGATGATTTCCTCGGTGCGCCCGGCGCGCTCCAGCCCGCCGCCCAGCGGATACACATCCGAGGTGTCCATGAAAGTGATCCCTCCCGCCGCCGCGCGATCCAGAGTCGCGAACGATGTCGCCTCATCGCACTGGTATCCGAACGTCATCGTTCCCAGACACAGCTTCGAAACCTTCAAACCCGTAGCTCCCAACCGAACGTGTTCCACAGCGCCTCCGCGCGAACCAGATTCAATTGCGCAAAATGACAGAACGATATTGTTGGCCGCCCGCGGCGAAGTCAAGCTGCGACGCCTCGCGTAGGCCACCGCGAGTTGCAGCCACTGTGCATACGCGTTTAAGATGAATGCAGAATCTCAACGGAGGCTTCCCCGAAATGGCCGATGAAAAGCAGGGCGCGCAACAAGTCCGCATGGTGAAATGCGTGAAGCTGGGCAAGGAGCTGCCTGGCCTGGACCGCGCCCCGTGGAAGGGCGCCCTCGGCCAGCGCGTCTACGAACACGTCTCCAAAGACGCCTGGAAGATGTGGGTCGACCACTCCAAGATGCTACTCAACGAGTTCCGCCTGAATCCGCTCGATCCGAACTCGCAAAAAATTATGGAAGATCAGATGGAGCAGTACTTCTTCGGCGAAGGCTCAAAACTGCCCGAAGGCTACGTGGCTCCGAAGCATTGACCGGGGGTTTGTTCACCCTGCGCGAACGGGCCCGCATACAGGGCGCTGTGTTAGACTTTTCGCTGTCAGATCGCTCGAAAGTCCTTGAGGGGGGACACTTCATGCAAATTCGAACTCTGCTCCTGATTCCCGCGCTACTCGCGTTTTCCGCCGCAGCCGCGACGGCCGACACCGCTCCCAAATCTGCCCACGCCGACATCCTGGATGCCAAGGGCGCCAAGGTCGGCACCGCGAAGATCAAAGCCGTGAAAGACGGCGTGCAAATCCAGGTGAACGTGATGGGCCTGCCTGCCGGCGACCACGGCATCCACATTCACACGGTCGGCAAATGCGAAGGCCCGGCGTTCACCACAGCCGGCGGGCATTTCAACCCGACCAGCGCCCACCACGGGATGAACAATACGATGGATCCTCATCCGCACCTCGGCGATCTGCCCAACCTTAACGTCGCAGCCGATGGAAAGGGCAGCGCCACCTTTGTGGCCAAAGGCGTGACGCTCGGCGACCAGGCAAGTTCGCTGTTCCAGGACGGCGGCACGTCCATCGTAATCCACGAAAAGGCCGACGACTTGATGTCCGATCCCTCCGGTAATTCGGGCAGTCGCATCGCCTGCGGCGTCATCGAGAAGTAGGACCGAAATGCGCTGGCTGAGGTGCGCGGCGGCACCAAGTTGGATCGCCATCGTGCTTGCCGCGGCCCTCGCCACGGCGCAAACCGGCCCCGCGCAGACGAGTTCCCCGCCTGTCAGTTCCGCGCCGACCTTCGCGCAGGACATCGCGCCGATCGTCTACCGCTCCTGTTCTTCCTGCCATCGTCCCGGCGAATCCGGTCCGTTCCCGCTGCTCAGCTATGACGACACGAAAAAATTCGCGCCGCAAATTGCCGCTGCCGTCAGTTCGCGCGCGATGCCGCCCTGGCTCCCGGCACATGGGTATGGTGACTTCGCAAATGATACCAGCCTGACGGACAGCGAAATTCACACCATCGTCGAATGGGCCAAGCACGGCGCGCCGCAGGGTCGGCCCGACCAAGGCCCGCCCGCGCCGAAATTCACCGAAGGCTGGCAGCTCGGCACGCCCGACATCATCCTCGATGCCACACGCGCGTATACCGTCCCGCCCTCGGGCCCCGACGTTTTCTGGAATTTCATTTTCTCGCCGCAGCTCTCGACCAAGCGTTACGTACGCGCGATCGAAGTTCGCCCCGGAATTCCGCACGGCGTGCATCACGCCAATCTTCTCGTGGATCCCGCCGGCTCGGCGCGAAGCCGCCAAACCCAGCCCGGCGCCGGATTCCCGGGGATGGACCTGACCGTGCAGCACAGCGTCTTCGATTTCGACAGCCATTTTCTTTTCTGGAAGCCGGGCAGCGCACCTTGGGTCGAACCTGACGGCCTCTCCTGGGAACTCGATCCCGGCACCGACCTCATCCTCAACGCACACATCATGACCATGGGTATGCCGATGCCGGTGAAGCCTTCGATCGGCCTTTATTTCACCGACAAGCCGCCGACAAAATTCCCGCTTCTCATCGAACTCGAGCGCGACGCCAAGCTCGACATACCCGCCGGAGCCAGCGATTTCACCCTGGCCGACGATCTGCGTCTTCCGCTCGACGTCGATGCGCTCGCCGTCTACCCGCACGCGCATTATCTGGGCCATCTGCTGGAAGCCTACGCGACCCTGCCCAACGGCAACCGCAAGTGGCTAATCAAAATTCCCGACTGGGACCCCAACTGGCAGGCTGTCTATCACTATCGCGAGCCCGTGTTTCTGCCGAAAGGCACGCTCATCTCGATGCGCTGGCACTTCGACAATTCAACCGCAAACCCACGCAATCCACATAATCCGCCGCAGCGCGTCGTCGGCGGGAACCAATCCACCGACGAAATGGCCCACCTCTGGCTACAGGTTTTGCCGCGCGGTGACGGCGACCGTCGCCGCGAGCTCGAACAAGCCGTGATGCAGCACAACGTGGAGAAAAATCCGGGCGACTTCTGGGCCCATCTCTGGCTTGGCGCGCTCAGGCTCTCGCTCGCGAATCCCGCCGGCGCCGAAGCATCGCTCGAGACGGCCGTCCGCATCGATCCCAGTCAGCCCGAAGGCCATAATTGGCTTGGCCTGGCGCTCGGCGCGCTTGGCCGCTCCCAGGAGGCGATTTCGCAGTTCCGCACGGCGCTTGTCCTGAAGCCCGATTATGCCAATGCGAACTTCAATCTCGCCCGTACGCTCGCCAGATTTGGCCGCTATGACGAGGCTGCTTCGATTTTCACTGCCATGATCACCGCTTCGCCCAACGATCCGCAAATCCGCAACGCATTTGGCGAAGCTCTGCTAAAAATGCACAAGCCCGCTGACGCCTTAGCCCAATTCGACCGATCCCTCGCGCTCGATCCATCCCAGCAAGTTGCCCAGGAAGATCGCGATATCGCCCAGCGGGAGCTTTCGGCTCCCTGACATCCTCACTATCATCGCGCAGGCACCAGCCGTTCGCTTGGTGGACATACGCCAGAAACATATACGATATAATTTGGATCCGATGCCCGGGTTCTTCTCCAACCTTGCCCAATCGCTTCAAGGCCGCCGCAAGGACATGCGATTTCTGTGCCATCGCCTGCTGTCTGAGCGTGGCGAGGCCTCGCAAACCGCCATCGCGCAGGAAATCATCTCTGCCTACAACTCGATGAAGCCTGACCAGCGCCCGGCATTCTTCGAGATTCTCACGCGCGAATTCTCGCCCGACCCCGCCAAAATCCGCGCCGCGGTCGGCGAATACGAACGCACCCCTGGCGACGAAACCCTCGCCTCGCTCTCCGACGCTGTGGAAGCGCCGCGCCAGGAACTGATCCGCCGCATTAACACGGCCCTGCATGGCACGCAAACGCTAGTCAATTTGCGCTCCGACCTGTTGTCGCTATCGAAAAACGGCGCGAATTTCGAAGCGCTCGATTCCGACCTGCGCCACCTGTTCCGCTCCTGGTTTAATCGCGGCTTCCTGCACCTGGAACGCATCAGCTGGCAAACCTCGGCGCGCATCCTCGAGAAACTGATCCGCTACGAATCGGTGCACGAAATCAACGGATGGCCCGATCTGCGCCGCCGCCTCGAGGCCGACCGCCGCTGCTTCGCGTTTTTTCATCCCGCGCTGGCCGACGAACCGATCATCTTCGTCGAAGTCGCGCTCGCGAAAGGCCTCGCCGGCGACCTCGAGCCGCTGCTCGACGTAAACGCGCCCGTCCTCGATCCAGACAAAGCCGACACCGCGATCTTTTATTCCATCAACAATTGCCTTACCGGCTTGCGCAACGTTCCCTTCGGAAACTTCCTGATCAAGCAGGTGGTCGCCGAACTCGCCGCCGAATTCCCGAACATTCGCACCTACAGCACGCTCTCGCCGCTTCCCCTTTTCGCCCGCGCGCTGCACGACAACGAAAATGAGCTGGGATTTACGCGAGAACGCCTGTCGCACTTGATGGAAGAATATTCGCGCGAGCTCGGCGCCGCCGGTGGAAGGCGCGACACCGTCGCTGTTCTTTTCCGGCTGCTCGAGGATCCCGTCGCGAATCGCAAACTTCTCGCCCAGCCTCTCGAACGGCTCGCGCTCGCCTATCTCACGCGGGCCCGCCGCGGCGGAAAACTCTACGACCCAGTCGCCACCTTTCATCTTTCCAATGGCGCACGGTTGGAACGCATCAATGTGTTCGGGAATTTGCGGCCTTACGGATTGAAGGATTCCTACGGTGTGACGGTGAACTACCGCTATCTGCCGGACGAGCTCGAGGAAAATCACGAACGCTTCGTCCGCGGCGGCCAGATTCGCGTCCCCAGCAGCCTGTACCGTGAACACAAAGCCGTAGCAGCCGCCTGGGACCCACCGCCGGCCACTGAAAAACCTTCGCGCGAAAAACGCCGGCCCTAGGCCGTCTTGCTCTTATTCAGAAGCGCAGCGGCGTCCTCGGCATCTTCCTCGCGCACACGCAATTTCACGCCGCCGAGCGCGTTGGAAAGAAACCAATCCATGCGCACTATGTTTTGATCGCCTAGGAATGATTCGATCCCCGCGGATTCGAGAATGCTCTTGGCCAGCAACGCTTCCGGCAGGGTCATGTACTTGCGGAGGTTTACGATCCTGGACTGCGGCCTCGGTTCGGGTTCCGGAGAAGGTTCTGCAAGCTTGGTCGTGAGACCTCGGCGCGCCAGGTCCACTTTCAGCGCCCATTTTGCCGCGTCCGATAGCGAGGCCGCATCGGCCGCAAGGCGTTCCACTTCGGCATTGCTCATGCTGCCATAGAGTCGCGCCAGTCGCCAGCGCTCCTTGTCGGTTTCAGGCGTAGCCATCCTCTATGAAATATACGCGAGCCGAGCACCGAAGCCAATCTCAGGCGCGACTCGAAGGTAGTTTCCTAGGAACTTTTCAGAATATGATGGCAGCGTGAATCGAACCGTCATCGCCCTCGCAGCGCTCGCGTTTCTGGCATTCGGTTGCGGCTGCAGCGACGACGATTCCTCAAAATCCGACGCGGAGCTGGGGCTGAACGCGCAGCAAGCCAGCGGCCGCCACATCTACCAGCAAGCCTGCGCACCCTGCCACGACGCCCACTCCGTCCCAGGAGAAAACGGCCCCAGCCTCAAGGGCCTTTTCAAGAAAACGTTTCTGCCCAGCGGCCGGCCCGCCAACGAACGCTTCGTGCTCCAGACGATCCTCACCGGCCGCAACATGATGCCCGCCGCCGGCAGCTCCTACACCCAGCAGCGGCTCGACGATCTCGTCGCGTACCTGCATACGCTCTAGCCTGGCGTCAGTGCCCGGCTGGCGATTTCCTGCTTCCGCGTCCGTCGCCAGCGCGTAGCGCTGCTCGATGGGCAGGTTCACAACCGCCGGTTGCCAAGGTCCGCCGGTCCCTTGCCGTCGCCGCGATTCACTCGCACGTCGCCGTTGACGTAGCTCACGCGCACCCGCTGGGGCTCGCTTGCCGGCGTGGTCTGAGGAGCCTCTGTAGCCCTTGTCGCGATTGCCAGCAGAAGAATCAGCGTGCAAATGCTCCGTGCCACCGCGTTCCACAAAGTCCACACGACCTCGCGCTTGACAACGAATTCGCCGCGCCTAACATGGATATCGTGAAGCGCTCGACTCAATTCAGAGCGCAGAATACGGCGTGCGAGCGATTCCCCGGGGTCGCCTATCTCCCGATTGGCGCGTTGGCAGAATTTCGCGGCCCGCATTCGATCGAACGTTTGGCAGCCCGGCCAGAGCCCGAAACGCCCCGCAAATCTGCGAATTCCAATAATTTTCTTAATCGCCGATATGGAATTTTGGAACCGCAAGAATCGCCCGCAAAACATTGCGCGAAAATTTCCGTAATCGCCAAAGAACTGAAGATTCTCGCATTGACGCAATTTGGTGCCCATCCAGAAAAACGGAGGCGCCCGCGCTCCGGGACTGCGCTAAACTGGTTTCGCATCCACTACAGGAGAGACTGACTTCGTGAGCCTACCTGCCAAGAACTCCTTCGCCACGCGCGCCGCACTCAGCGTCGGCAGCGACAAATTCGACATCTACCGCCTGGACGCGCTCGAGCGCGCCGGCGTCGGCAACGTCGCGCGGCTTCCGTTCTCGCTCAAAGTCCTGCTCGAAAACCTGCTACGCCACGAGGACGATCACTTCGTCCGCTACGACGACATTACCGCGCTGGCCAGCTGGAATCCCGCGGGCGCAGGCGGGGCCACCGAAAAAGAAGTTTCCTTCATGCCCGCGCGCGTGCTGCTGCAGGATTTCACGGGCGTTCCGGCGGTTGTCGACCTCGCCGCGATGCGTGACGCGCTGAAGGCGCTCGGCGGCGACCCGAAAAAAATCAATCCACTGATTCCCGCCGAGCTCGTCATCGATCATTCCGTGCAAGTCGATAAATTCGGGGTAGCGGGCGCCTTCGCCTTCAACGCCAATCTCGAAATGCAGCGCAATATTGAGCGCTATGCTTTCCTGCGCTGGGGCCAGAAGGGCTTCGAGAATTTCAAAGTCGTCCCGCCGGACACCGGCATCTGCCATCAGGTAAACCTCGAATACCTCGCGCGCGTGGTCTTCCGCGAACGCCAGGGCAGCGGCTGGATTGCCTTCCCCGATTCGCTCGTGGGCACCGATTCACACACCACGATGGTCAACGGTCTCGGCGTTTTCGGCTGGGGCGTCGGCGGAATCGAAGCAGAGGCTGCCATGCTCGGCCAACCGCTCTCAATGTTGATTCCCGCGGTCGTCGGATTCAAGTTGCACGGACGCCTACCCGAAGGTGCCACCGCGACCGACCTCGTCCTCACCGTCACGCAGATGCTGCGCAAAAAGGGCGTCGTCGGCAAATTCGTCGAATTCTACGGCACGGGCCTTTCCAGCCTCACGCTTCCCGACCGCGCCACCATTGCCAACATGGCGCCCGAGTACGGCGCGACCATGGGCTTCTTCCCCGTGGACGCGGAAACCCTCTCGTATCTTCGGTTCACCGCGCGTCCCGCCGATCAGGTCAAGCTCGTCGAGGCGTACACCAAAGAACAGGGCCTGTTCCGCACCGATCAGGCGCCCGACCCGATTTTCTCGGACACGCTCGAACTCAATCTCGCCTCCGTCGTTCCCACGATGGCCGGTCCGAAGCGCCCGCAGGATAGCGTCCCACTGACGAGCGCGAAAGTCGCTTTCGAAAAATCGCTCACCGAAGCGCCCAAACGCACAAAGGTGCAAAACAACGGCGACAATTTCGATCTTGCCGATGGTTCCGTGGTTATCGCCGCGATCACAAGCTGCACCAACACCTCGAACCCGTCCCTGATGCTCGGCGCCGGGCTACTGGCGAAAAAAGCCGTCGAGCGCGGCCTAACCTCCAAGCCATGGGTTAAGACCAGCTTCGCGCCCGGCTCGAAAGTCGTCACCGATTACATCGAAAAGGCCGGCCTGTGGCCCTCGCTCAATTCGCTGGGCTTCAATCTGGTCGGCTACGGCTGCACCACCTGCATTGGCAACAGCGGTCCGCTCTCGGAACCGATCGGCAAAGCGATCAAAGTCCACAATCTCGTGGCCGTTTCTGTGCTCAGCGGAAATCGCAATTTTGAAGGCCGCGTCCATCCTCTCTGCCGCGCGAACTATCTCGCGTCGCCGCCGCTGGTCGTGGCCTACGCGCTTGCAGGCCGCATGGATTTCGATATCGTCAACGAGCCGCTAGCCAGCGACAAATCCGGCAAGCCCGTTTATCTGCGTGATATCTGGCCCTCGCCACAGGAGGTCGAATCCACGATGCGCAGCGCCGTGACCTCCGAAATGTTCTCCAAGGAATACGCCGACGTGTTCACGGGCGACGAGCACTGGCGCGCGCTTCCCGTCCCCGAGGGCGATCTCTACGCGTGGGACGATAAATCGACCTACATCAAGAATCCGCCGTATTTCGAGGGCATGCCGAAGCAGCCCGGCCAGATTTCCGACATGAGCGGGC
Source organism: uncultured Acidobacteriaceae bacterium (assembly GCA_964563425.1). Classification (GTDB taxonomy): domain Bacteria; phylum Acidobacteriota; class Terriglobia; order Acidiferrales; family UBA7541; genus Palsa-295. Next base: position 19,253 of record CAZLWY010000060.1, read on the forward strand.
TGCGCGTGCTCGCCGTGCTCGGCGACAGCATTACGACCGATCACATCTCACCGGCCGGGTCCATCCAGCCCGACGGGCCAGCCGGAAAATACCTGGTCGCGCACGGAGTGCAGGCCAAGGATTTCAATTCCTACGGCGCGCGCCGCGGAAATCACGAGGTCATGATGCGCGGCACGTTCGCAAATATTCGCCTGCGCAATCACCTCGCGCCCGGCACCGAGGGCGGATGGACCATTCACCAGCCCAGCGGCGAACAAATGTCGATTTACGCTGCGGCCATGAAGTACCGCGACGAAAAAGTGCCGCTGATGATCCTGGCCGGAAAGGAGTACGGCTCGGGATCGTCGCGCGACTGGGCCGCGAAAGGAACCATCCTGCTTGGCGTGCGCGTGGTGCTGGCCGAAACCTTCGAGCGTATTCACCGCAGCAATCTGGTGGGCATGGGCGTGCTGCCCCTGGAGTTTTTGCCCGGCGAAAACGCTAAATCGCTCGGTCTCACAGGTCTTGAAGTATACGATTTCGAAGGGCTCTCGCAAACCTTCGAGCCACGGAAAAGAATTCGAGTCGCCGTGCGCGACGTCGACGGCAGAGTAACTCGCCATTTCCACGCTGTCGCGCGCGTGGACACCCCCTTTGAGGCTGCCTATTACAGGCACGGTGGAATCCTGCCCTACGTCCTCCGCCAAATGCTTTAGCTGCCTAGGCTCGGCGTGCGGAGGCGGTAGTGGAGGAGGTGGGCGGGAACAACCATACCGGCACGCCTCCCGGACGATGGAACAACATCAACGTCCGCTTGACGATCAACGGCGTGGCCATGAACGTGCAATAACACGGACGCCGAGCGTTCCGGGCCCGCCGCTAGTTTTTCTTCTTGCCGAACACGCCGCCGAGCGCGCCTGAGGCGGCTTTGGCGGCTCCGGCCGGCGCTGCGACCGCGCCCTTGGCCATCGAGCCGGCCATTCCTGCAACGTCGGGCAGGAAAATGGGATTCGATGTCGTTCCCGTGACCGTGAACGGAACGCCATTTGAGTTCTTGTTACCCAGCGTCATCACCGACCCCATCGCGCCGGCGAGTTTCGCGGACATTTTACAATTCAGCTGGCCCGTGGAGCTGATGTTCGCCGTTCCTACCACCGTCCCGATCGACGGCACAACGACATTCAGGTTCGTCGCCTGCGTGCCGGTGGGATCAACGTGCACGTCCGCGCTGAGCGATTGAATCTCGGTGTCGGAATCTCCGCTGCCGCCTTTGCCACCGAGTCCAGTGAACGAAGAAAGCGCGCCGAGCTTCTGTTTTAAATTGAAACCACCCATTTTTCCGTCGGCGAGTTTCACGGGACCGTTGATGACCAGCTTGTCGACCGGTCCGTTGATTGTGAGATCGAGGTCGAGGCTGCCGCTCTTGAGCGACGCACCCGGCGGCAGCGTGATCGCCGCAGCCGGCAGCATTCCTTCGAGATCCGCGATCGGCATTCCCGATCCGTTCATTTTCATATGGAGGCTGGGCGACGCGCCGGCGATGTCGTAACTGCCAGTCAGCCTTGCCAGCGCCTTACCGATGCGCACCTCGCCCTGCTTCAGCGTGCCGGCTTGCTTCCTCAAATCGTATGCAGTGTCGTAGTCCACATCGACCGGCACGGTCGCGGGCGAACCGGCGGACTTCAGCTTGACCTTCACGGCCTTCAGGCTGCCCTTTGAGTTCATTTCCTTGCCGTCGGAGGAAAGATCGCCGGTGAAATCGATTACGCCGCCCAGTCCCATCGCCGGATCGACGACTCCGGTGGAGGCGATGTCGAAATTCTTGACCTCGACTTTGGCATCGAGCGGAGTGAGCGCGGCGTCAGTGGCGTCGATCGGGCCGGCTTTGCCTTCGAGCTTCACGGAGCCATCACCCGGCGTCTTGGCCGAAAACTTGAACGGAAACTGCGATGTATAGGAAAGATCGGAGGCTTCCAGATCCATGTTCTGGTAAGTCTGCGTCTTCTGATGCGAGCCGGTGCTGCCAATCACGATGGTGCCGTTGGATATCGTAAGCTTTTCGACAGCGATATTCGCGGGCGCGGAGGAGTTTTCGGATTTCTTGCCCTTGGCGCCGCCGGCGCCCATGGTGGAAAAATTCCATTGGCCGGAGGGCGAACGGAGCAGCGAAACCTGTGGGTCGGTCACGGTGAAGGAACTCACCTCCAGGCGCCGCGAAACAATCAGAGAGAACAGCGCCACGCCGACCTTCACTTCCTTCGCCTGGAGGAAGGGCGAGGGGCTGAAGGCGGGATCGTCGGCGATCACCAGGTTGTCGATCGCCACGCCGCCCGAAAAGATCGCGAGCTCGATATTCCCGATATCGACCTTACGGCCGAGCGCGTCGGAAATCTGCGTTTGAATTTCGGGCTTGAAATGGTTGACGTCGATCAGATGCGGCAGGAGGAGGGCGATCACGAACAAAACGACGACAACGATACCTACGATGGTGAGGAGTTTCTTCACGTAAACCTCCGGCTAATTTCCTTCGAGCGGACGAGCGGGGTGACTCAGCGGGCGTTATGATACTCCCGCGTGCGGACCGCGGCGCAAATATTTCATCCGCGCCTAGGTCCGGCGGTTATTTGCCGGACGATTGGTTCTGAGCATCCTGCGGCGCGGCCGGCTCCACAATGATCTGGCCGTACACCCAGGGATACTCCTTGCAGATATAGGTGTACGTGCCGGGCTTGTCGAACTTGACCGACGCGAAGTCGAGCGGATGCAGCGGGCCAGTGGTCCAGGAACCGTCTTCGGCTACGATTGTGTGCACGAGCTTGCCGTTGTTTCTCCAGGTCACTCTCGCGCCGGCCTTGATCCGCGCGCGAAACGGAGTGAACTCGTACTCGTCGATCATGTAGTGCGCGCCGGTGAGGCCGGCGTCGCGCACCATCGTAGAAGTTTCGACCAGCGTCGCGTCGACGACCGCGCCGCCGAAATCTTCAGGAGCGGCGATCACCGGCCCTGCCCGTTGCGGCAGAGCGCCACCAAGCTTGAACGCCCAGACGGCGCCGCCGATGACGGTGGCGATGTACTCTTCGCCCGCACTTTCGAAAGCAATCGGCGGGCTGCCGCTCGCAGTGCCCGTCTGGAATTGCCAGATCAGATTTCCGGTGGTCGCGTCGTAGGCTTGCATGTTTCCGTCGCCCGCCATCTGGAAGATCAGCCCGCCGGCAGTGGCGAGGGCGCCGCTGGGGCGGCCGCCGGGGAACTTTTTCTCCCACGCGATTTTGTCCGTTCGGGTGTCGATAGCGGCCAGCACGCCGTAGCTTAATTTGCTGATTCCCGGCACATGGCTGTTGAACCCCATGCCGAAGAAATCCGGATCGTCGCTGCGGCGGAACCATTGCAGGCCGGCGTTGCCGGTGGCGTAGAAGAATTGCGTCTGCGGGTCGAACGCCATCGGAGTGGCGCGCATGCCGTACACGGGCGCGATCACGTTTTCTTTTCCGATCGTGGCGGGCGTAAAGAAACACCCGAGTTCGAAACCGCGCGGGAGCGCCTGTTTTTTCCAGTCGTCGCAGTCCGGCAGGACCGGCTCAGCGCCCACGGGATAGGGCTGCGTGGCGGCCGTTTTCTGGAACGGATCTTGCGCGACGCGGCGATCTTCGACGCGGCCGAGCGGTTCATCCGTCGCGCGATCGAGCAGGAAGAGATATCCGTCGGTGCGCATCGCGGCGATGGCTTTGCGCGGCTGCCCATTGAGCTGCGCATCGAAGAGCACCGGCGCCTCGGCGATGTCCGCTTCCCAAATGTCGTGACGGATCACTTGATAGTGCCAGCGGAGCTTGCCGGTCTTGCTATCGAGCGCGAGCACCGAGCAAAGGTACAAGTTGTCGCCTGCGCGATTTTCGCCGCCGTACTGAGGCACGCCGTTGCCGGTGACGTAAAAGTCGAGGCCCATCGAAGGATCGGTTGCGCCGACCAGCCAGACGGCGCCGCCGCCGCGTTTCCAGGAATCGTTCTTAGGCCAAGTTTCCGAGCCGGGTTCTCCCGGGGCTGGAATGACGAAAAAGCGCCAAGTTTCCTTGCCGGTTTTCGCTTCCAGAGCGACGATTTGGCCGCGATTTCCGTTATCGCCGTTCGTTCCAATCGAGACGAGGCCGTCCGCATAAAGTGGGGCGCCCGAAGGGCCGCCCGTATTGCTGCCCGCCGGATCGATGAGGGAGTGTTTCCAGACGAGTTCGCCGCTCTTTTCGCGCAGGGCAATGAGATTGGAATCCGAGAGGCCCACAAATACGAGGCCTTCGCCAACCGCGACGCCTTCGCGCGCGGGCGAGCCTGCGACGGGCGCTCCCGGCAGAGTGTCTGGCGCGAGGCGGTACTGCCACGCGACTTTACCGGTGACGATGTCGACCGCAGTGACGAACGGCGGCGCCGTGAGGAACAGGAGGCCGTCGTCGATCACGGGCATAGCGCGACTGGATGGCGGCGGGCCGACTTTTTCCGATATCCAGGCGGCGCCGAGCTTCGTGACATTCTGCGAATTAATCTGCGTGAGCGAAGAATAGCGCGTGTTGCTCTGGTCGCCGCCGACCGTGGACCATTGCGCGGAGCTGGGCAGCGCGACAGACGCGAGCGCCGCCAAGATCAAGAATGGAGCGAGAGGACGCGCTCCTACGGACGTTCGTGCGAGCTTACAGTTCCCCTTCGATTGCATGATCCCAAACCAATCTCCACCCCGGTCGAGTGCGCCGACGATGCCGCCGGCCCATTTTGATGGCGAGTACATCAAACTCTCGGGTGGGCGTCAAGGACAGAGAGAGAAACTTCCCACTGAGGCGAGCGAAAGAAGTTTGGCTGGGAGGCCTGGACTCGAACCAGGATGAGCAGAGTCAGAGTCTGCCATGCTACCGATTGCATCACCTCCCAGCCGACGGGAGACAACAAAAAAGGCCGCGAGCGCGACCTCTCAGTACTCTAACGGCCCGCGCGAATTTCGTCAACGGGTTGGAGGCACAGGCACGAGGCGTTTTTCGCGGACGTAGAATTCGCGATCGCGCCAGCGGATTCTTTGGGGGAAAAAGCTGGCGAGCCAGACGAGGAAAGCGAAGGCGTCGCGCACCGGGAGCATCCAGAGTTTGCGGCGGATCAACTGGTCGGACATGCCGCGGGCGCCGGTGCCGAGCGCGACCTCGTAGCGCAGCAGCGCGTAAGCGCCGACGAAGAAGAAAGTTCCCGCCCACGAATGCGCCAGCGCAAGGCCCAGGATCGCCCACGGCAGGCCATGCGTGAACAGCAGGCCGAGGTGTCCGGCGGGCCGCGAAAAACGAATGCTTAAATTCCAGCGAATCTGGTGCTGGAAGGCCTCGCCGAGCGATTCGTGCGGGTAGACGATGTCCACCGGTGTGCGGATAAGCTCGACGCGGCGGCCGCGATCGGCGATGCGATGGCCGAGCTCGTAGTCGTCGCAAAAATAATCAACCAGCGATTCGAAGCCGCCGATTTCGGCGAGCTGTTTTTTCGTGGTGGCCATCACGGCGCCGAGCATGAAGTCCAGACGCTTTCCGCCGAGCATCCACGCGACGACCACACCGGGCGCGAAATCGGTGCTGTTGCCGAGAGCTTCGAGATTCGCGGGCAAGGTATCGTCGGTGAGGCCGCGATACAAGCAGGTAACGCCGCCGACGGAGGGATTTGCGAACGCCCCGGCGACGGCGGCCAAAAATCCGGGCTCGACACGGACGTCGCTGTCGCTGACGATCAGAATTTCGTTTTGCGCCTCGCGGGCCATGCGGCAGAGCTTGTTCACCTTGTCGCTGGCGCCCAACGGATCGGCGCCCACGTACACTCGAATCTTACGCGCCGGAAAATTCCGGATGAGCTGGAGAAGCACAGGCATCGCCGGCTCCTGTGGATCGCTCACGCAGAAAAGGATTTCGAATTCAGGATAGTCCTGGCGGCAGAGGCTGGCGAAATTTTCGTAGGCGTCGCTATCGAGGCCGCGGATGGGTTTCAAGATGCTGACAGGAGGGAAAAAATTTCCGGAGCGCTCCGTTCTGCGACGGAAGAACTTGCTCGCGGCGACGATCGCGACCACATAGTAGGCAAACGGCGCGGCCGCCAGCACCAAGAGCGTGTCGCGAAGCACCGACAAGGTAGCCATCGCCGAATCCTTCGCCTCGACTACTTATTGCCGAGGAAGACGAGCACCACGCCGACACATACGAAGCCGACGCCGAGCCAGCGCTGGGGGGTTACGCGTTCTCCTAAAAACAACCTGCCGCCGATCGCGCCAGCGGCGTAGCTCAGCGCGGTCGAGGGGAACACGAAGCTCACCTTTGAGAGCGACAGCATGGCCAGGAGCGCAAAAAACGCAATGGCCATCAGCGTGATGCCCATCCACATGCGCTTGAGCAGCATGGCGCGGCCGACCACGCGGGCGATTGAGTGCGGGCGAAAATCCGTAACCTCGCCGATCGATTTCATGGCACGCGAAACGAACAGCTCGCCGCCGGTGCCGACGAACACAATCAGCATGTAAAAAATCGTCTGAGTTACGACCACGAGTGGTGCTCCGGAGTCTTCGGATGCGTGTGCCCGACGACGAAAACGCCGGTACAGATCACGGCGACGCCGAGCCAGCGAACGGGAGAGATCGTCTCGTGCAAGACAAAATGCGCGAGAAGTGCAATGAGCACGTAGGACGCGGACGACGCCGGCTGGACGTAGCTATAGTCTGCCCAGGAAAGAACCAGCAGATAGGCGATGAAATAACTCAGCAGCAGGCCGATGGCGATCCAGATGGTGCCGTTGGTGAAGGCAGCGAAGAAAAAATGCCACAGCTCGCCGGGAGCCCAGCCTTCCCAGCTCCCGACCTGTTTCATGCCCTTTCCGAGGAACGTGTCTCCCAGTGGGGCGACGGAGATCATGATCAGGATCAGGGACGAGGTTTTAAGGTGAAGGCTTTTTGCAGCCGTCATGCCCCTTGAGACTCGCCGAGCCCGGAGCGCGGATTCATCGGGGGCACAGCGACGATGGCTTTCTTGTCCACGCCCTGCTGCTTGCGCGAAACGCGTTTGCGGTCGGCGCGCAGCTTCAGGAAGTCGACGGCCTCGTGATAAAGGCGCTTGCGCTCGTGGCCATCCCACAGCGCGTCGCGAACGATGCGCCAGGCGACCTTGGGACGGAAATAGTAGCTGTCGTAAAAGCGGTTGACGCTCTCGACCATGTATTCCTTCGAGAGGCCGGGATATTCAAGGTGCGGAAGCTGGTGGCCGCCGTCATCCGTGATCGCTTCGCCAGCCAGGAAACCTTCGCGGACGCCCTGATCATAAAGCTCGGTGCCAGGATAGGCGTGAGCCATCGAAACCTGGATCGTCTCGCAGTCAAGTTCCTTGGCGAAGTTAATGGTCTTCTCGATGGTGTCTTTCGTTTCGCCTGGAAGGCCGATGATGAAATCGCCATGGACGTGAATGCCAACCTTCTTGCAGTTCTTGACGAAGTTCCGACCCATGTCGAGCGTCTGGCCTTTTTTGATGTTCTTTAGGATCTGCGCGTCGCCAGATTCGAAGCCGACGATCAGCAAGCGACAGCCGGCGTCGGCCATGGCCTTCAACGTCTCGTAGTCGCCGTGGACGCGCGCGGTGCAGGACCAGCGGAAGCCCACGGGCTTGAATTCCTTGCAGAGCGCCAGGACGCGGTCCTTGCGGATGTTGAACGTATCGTCGTCGAAGAAAAATTCCTTGGCCTGCGGAAACATCTTGTGGGCCTGGCGGAATTCACGCGCCACGCTCTCAACCGAACGAGTGCGCCATGCGTGGCCGGAAAGCGTCTGCGGCCACAAGCAGAAAGTGCACAGGGCCGGACAACCGCGCGCCGTATAGAACGAAACGAACGGGTGCAGCAGGAACGGAACGTTGTATTTCTCGATTTCCAGATCCTTCTGGTAGACGTCGGTGGCGAAGGGGAGCTCATCGAGCTCGGCCGTCTGCATTGGCGGCCGCGATGGATTGTGCACGACTTTGCCATCCACGACATAGCTCGCGTTCTGGATCTCGGAAAGCGGCTTGCCCTGTGCGTATTCGACTACGGCGTGGTCGAATTCCCCGCGGACCACGAAGTCCAAGTCGGAACTGGCTAGGAGGCTTTCGGCCGGCTTGATCTGGACCTGCGGGCCGACGAAGCAGATTTTCGTATCCGGCTTTTGCTCTTTCATCGCCCGCGCCATGCGCAGGTCGCTCAGGAAACCGACCGTCGAGGTGAACAGGACGACGAATTCGTAGTCCTTGGCGATCTTGACGACCTCGGCCGGCGTTATGTGGTGCGGGGGTCCGTCGAGCAGACGGCTGCCGGGCAGCATTCCGGCGGGATAGGACAGCCAGACCGGGTACCAGTATGACTCGATCTCGCGCGTAGCCGGCCAGCGGGAGCCCGCGCCACCGTCAAATTTCTCGAAACTTGGCGGATTCAAGAACAGAGTCTTCATCACGGAAGGCATCTACAGGTGTCCCCCTCAGAATTTATACCTAACTTAAGCATTCTACTTTATTTCCGGGGTCGGCCCAATAGGGGTTTTTGGATAGGTTCTATTGAAAGACCTTGGCCAACTGGCCTGTGGCCTGCAGGAGGGTGAGCTGAGCCTGCTGACGGGCGAAATCGGCGTCTAGGAAGGCCACCCATTTGGCGTTTTCGTCCAGGCGGGCTTGCTCGATCTCCTGCAGAGTAATGCGGTTCTGGTCGAATTTGGCCTGCTCCTGTTCGAGGGTCTCCTGGGCCAGCTGAAGGTCGAGACGGGCGACTTCCCTGCTGGCGTCGAGTTCGCGCACACTGCGGGCCTTCTGCTGGACCTCGAGGCGGACCTGCTGGCGCTTGTTGCTGAGCATGACCTCGGCTTCGCTGAGCTGGCTCTTGGCCAGGGCAACATTGGCATGGGTCTTCGCCGAGAAGACGGGTATTTGGATCTGAACGCCCACGTTGATGTTGTTCCGCTCAAAGTGTTCGTAAAACTCGAGGTAGTTGTTGAATTTGCTCAGAATGCTGTACTCGCCGACGATATTTACGGTCGGCCAATAGCTTCCCTTTTCACCTTTGTACATCTGTTCGCGGGCGGCGCGCTCGTTTTCCGCCTCCGCCAGGCTCTGGTCGTTTTGAATCGCCATCTCTTCAATTTCGCTCTCCGGTTGCGCGGTGGCCAGTTTCTCGTTGAACGAATCGTCGGCGGGCTGGACCTCGATCGATTGCGTGTCGGGCAGGCCGGTGAGATCGTGGAGCTGCGATTCGAGATAGTCGCCGCGGTCCTCAAGCTTGACGATACTCTCCTCGACGCGAGCGACGGTGAGCTGCGTGCGCGTAATTTCAATCGGCAATTCCTGATTCGCAGCCACGCGGTCTCGGATCGCTTGCAGAATTTTGCCGCCGCTGGCCTGCTCGGCGCGCAGGAGATCGAGCGAATGGCGAATTTTCGCAAGTTCGAGATATGTGGAAGCAGTGCGGACCGTCACGTCGTCCTTGATGCGATCGAGCTCGAGCTTTCGATTCTTGGCGCGATCCTCGGCGGCGTGCTGCTGGCCTTTCAGCAAAGGATTGAAAAACGCCTCGGTGTAATCGAGCTCGAAAATCGAGGGCGGCTGTCCTCCGGGAAGCGCGGGAAAACCGTGCGTGTAGGCGAGGCCCGATCCGGTGTAAAGGTTGGGAAGAAACTCCGCCTTGGCGACGTGCACTTCGCCGAGCGCCACGTTGTACTGCACTTGCGCGAGCTTCACGTCGCGGCTGTTTTGCAGCGCGAGCGTGAGGGCTTGATGCAGTGAGAGCGAGCCGGTGTCCTGGGCGCATAAGGGTGCCGCGATGAGCATTCTGCTGGCGATCGCCAGCACGCAGGCAAGCCCAGCCATGCCGCGCCCGAACCGAGTCTCGTGATTTGAGCGCTGGATCATGTCTATTCGTGTCGGAGAGCTTCCGTCGGCTGCAGCGCGGCCGCGCGATTGGCCGGAAGAAAGCCAAAGATTAGGCCCGTCGAGCAGGATACTACGAACGCCAGCACCACCGAGACCCAGGACAGGGGAACGGTAATATCCGTTGCGCCGGGGATGAACCGGATCAAAAGCCCCAGCACGATCGGAATGGCGACTCCGATGGCAATTCCCGCCAGAGCGCCCGTGCCGCTGATGGCCATTGCTTCCATGAGGAATTGGTAGCGGATGGCGTTCTGCGTGGCGCCGATGGCTTTGCGGATGCCGATCTCGCGCGTGCGTTCGGTGACCGTGACCAGCATGATGTTCATGATGCCCACGCCGCTAATCACGAGCGCGATCAGCGCCACCAGAATCAGCACGACCATCAGGGCGAGCGCGATCTCGCGCGCCGTCTCCAGAATGCCCGTGGAATTTTCGACGCGATAGATCGCGCCGGTGCGATGGCGGCCGCGCAAAATCTCTGCCACTTCCCGCGTGACGGCCGGAATATCGTCGGGGCTATCGGCCATTACGTCGAGCGTGCGGAAATACGGAGTGCCGGTGTAATACTCCAGCAGCGAAAACGGAACAATTACGGATTCCTTCTTGATCTCGGAATCGCCGAACGACACAACGCGATCCTTTACCACGCCGATCACACTGAACTGGAGTTCACCGACGCGAATATTCTTGCCGTAGGGATCGTCGAAGGGAAATGCGCGGCGCGCGAGGTCTTCGGTCAGCACGCAGACTTTGCTGCGCGACTCCATGTCGTCGGAATCGAAATAGCGCCCGCGCAAAATGGCGAGATTGCGGATGCGATCGAATCCCTGCGTCACGCCGACGAGCGTCACGGGCCGCTCCTGGCCGTTCACCACCACGGTCATGGGCAGCTCGTTGGTGCCGCCGGCTTCGGCGACCATTTGCGGCATTTCCTGCTTGACCGCTTGCAGGTCGCCGGGCGAAATCTGGTCCTCGACGGCGAGCGTGCCGCCATCGCCGGGATTCACCACGCGCGCGGACACGAGATTCGCGCCGATTCCCTCGATCTGGGAGAGGACGTAGCGCTGGCCTCCGAGCGCGATGGTAACCACCAGAACGATCGACCCGCTGCCAATAATGACGCCGAGCATGGTGAGCACGGCGCGCATTTTATTGGCGCGCAGCGCCTGCATGGCCAGCGACCAGGTCTCGCTCCAGAAGGCGCCGGTGTTTTGAGCGGTGGCCATTTCGATATCTCGCGCCGTCCGGTAAGCTTTCGTCCGTAGGGGCGGGTTTGAACTCGCCTTCACAATCCCTAATTTTTCTCCAGCTTTTCCAGGCGAGACTTCGCTTCCTTGCGCTTAGGATCGAGTTGCAAAGCCTCGCGATATTGTTCGGCGGCATCGGCGCGCTTGCCCTGAAGCTCGTAAAGCCGGCCCAGCCATTCGCGCGCGCCCGCGTGGGCGGGCCAGTCGCTGCGATCGGGCGTGCTCGCAAGATAGGACTTCAGATCGCGCTCGGCGTCGGGAAGATTGGCGTTGGACAGCACCCCGGCCACGCCGCGGTAGTAGGAGAGGCGCGGATCGCTGGCGCTGACGCGCGCGGCCTCGTCGAGCGCGGCCGCCATATCGGCAGGCTTGTTTAGTTGTCGATAGAGGTCGGCGACTTCGAAATAAGGATCCGCGGATTTCGGATGCGCGGCGAGGACCAGCTTCAACTCGCTCTCTGCATCGTCGTTATTCTTTGTTCCTTCGTGATCGTAGAGCGCCTTCGCCAGATGCCCGGCGACCGGATCGACTGCGGCGATGCCGTTGACCTGCTCGAGAGCTTCGTCCTTGCTGCCGCCCGCGATCCACGGCGCGTCCAAGCAATACTCCTCCAGGTCGCGGCGCGCCACGATGTTGGACGAATCCAGCGCCACCGCCAGCTTGAACTCGGATTTCACTTTCTTGGCATCGGAAAAGCTGCGGTCGCGATCCGCCTTGCCCCCGTACTCGCGCCCAAGCCAGTCGTGGTAAAGCGAATTCTTGGCGTCGAGCGAAACCGATTTTTCGCCCTGCGCCACGGCGCTGTCCCAGTCGCGAACTTCGTAGTATGCGCGCCCGAGCCAGTAGAAAAGCTCACCGCTCGAGGGATTCCCGGGAATCGCGGCTTGCAGGGTCGAAATTGCGGCCGTGTAATTCCCAGAGTTCATCTGCCGCTGCGCCGTTTGAATCGCGGACGACGCGTCCGCGCGCAGCGGGCCGGGCGATCCGAGCAGCCCGGCGCACAAAATTCCCTTCGCGACTGCCATGATGCGCCCCCCGCCACGAATCATCAATTGTTCTCCTCGGCGCGAACTTCCATTCCATCGCGTAACGCCCTGGCGCCGGGCTCGCCCACGGCTACGCGGTCGCTGTCGCTGAGCCCGGAGACAACCTCATATTTATACGTGCTGGCCACACCTACTGAGATGTCGCGCCGATGGACTTTGTCGTATCCAAAAACGAACACGTAGTGCTGATTGGTATCGCCCAGCACGGCCGCACGGGGCACCACCAGGACACCGTGGCGATCGCGAACCATGATCTGTACCTGCACATTGGTATTCGGCAGCAGCTCGAGGCGGTCGTTGTCAATCGAGCAGAGCACTTCGCCGACGCTACGCATCCCGCGAGCCACCACCTGCTTCGGCACTTCTTCGGTGTGTCCGGTCCAGGTGCGGCCGGGTTTTGCGTCCCACGTTACCGAGACGTTTTGACCGGGGTCCAGGGAGCCAATATCCGGCTCATCGACAAAGGCGCGGACCCGCACGCGGCTCAAATCCGCCATTTCGGCGAGTGTGTCACCGACTTTCACATAATCGCCTGGCCGCACGGGCAGCGAATAGAGCGTGCCGTCTGTCGGCGCGGTCACTGTAGCCGAGGCGACCTTCTCCTCGAGCGATTGCGCCTGCTCCTGCGCCTGGCTGACGCGGAGCTCGGCGCCTTGGACGATTGCGGCGTTGCGCAAGGTCAAGTCTTGTTTTTTCGCCTGCAGCGCCTGGAGATTCGCGCGGGCTTTCGCGAGGCTTTCCTGGGCTTGCGCGAGCTCATCCTGCGTGGCGGCGTGCTTTGCCACCAATCCTTCGAGCGCCTGCTCGCTGGTTTCCAGGTTCTTTACCTGGAGTCCGGCGGCGCCGATATCACCATCGAGCTGCGCAACCTGGTCCGGCGGACCGCCAGCACGCGCATTGCGAAGATCGTTCTGCGCCGAAAGCAGGTCGGCGCGGGCTTGCGCCAGCTGCGAGCGAACATCCGCGGCGTCCAGCGTGAGAATCACCTGGCCGCGATGGACGGCTTGGCCCTCCACGGCCGTAACTTTATCGACGAACGTCGGGAACTCGGCGTGCGCCACGTCGGGAGAAATCGGCTCGACCTTACCATTGCTGCTGATCGTCGCGCTCAAATCCTCCCGCGCCACATGCACCACGGTCACCAGCGGCGCCTGGCGTCGCAGGGCGAGAACCGAGACGATCGCGATGGCCAGCACCACGACGAGCGCTACGGTGACGATCAGTTTTCGTTTGCTGTTTTCCGCCATGATCGGCCGCACTTCGCCGGCGGCACGCCCCGAGAATCGCAAATTGTAACAGACCCATTCCACGCTTGCCTACGCATTCGCCGCGCCATTGCCGGGAAACGCATGCCCCAAAGCCCCTGATCAATCGATGCGGCGCGCGACCGGCAGGATGCCGGTCGCTGGGCGGGTTGCCCGAATGCCAATCTCGGAGGTTCGGGCGAGCGATGTCGCGCGCCGGGTGCTAAAATGCGCTCTCATGAGCAGTCAGTTGGCCCGACATTTCGCCGCGCTGATCCTGATGGTCGGACTTTTCACGGTCTGCTGGGCCGCGCGTGCGGCACAAAACAGCACCGACGCTTCGAAAGATGCGGCGCCGGATCTCAAAACCTTCGTCGGCACGTGGAAAGCCAGCTTCAAGGGCGAGATTTTCGCCATGCTGGTTCTCCGGGAAGAGCGTGGCTCGCTGGCCGGCACGCTGAATAATTTCGACATCAGCGTAGATCAGGACGGAAACCTCAGCGATGGCACGCATAAGGACTCTGGCGACGCGCCGCTGCTCAATGCACACTTCAAGTCCGGTGCGCTGGAGTTCGTGGTGATGCAGAAAGATCAGTACGCGCCCTCGACGCAGTGGAAATTCGTTCCGAAATCCGCCGACGAGGGCGAGCTAACTGCGCTGCTCGATCATCAGGTGAACGCCCCGAAAGACATGGTCGTCAAACCCATCCGCATGGTCCGCGAACGCCCGTTGAAGTGACACATCGCCGGACTTGAGTGCGTGGTTATTCAAGAGGCGCTCCTGCGTCGTCTTGTCTATGGTGTGATTGCTTTTATCGGGATCGTGGGCATGGAGGCGCCAGCAAAAGCGGGCGGATTCGATCCGATGAGGATTCTCCGGATAACGCGGTGGCTCAGCGCCCGCTTCCCATTCTTCTGATTTGCGGCACGCGCGACAATGTCATTCCCTGGGGCACACCGAGCGGATCCACCAGGCGGCAAGCGGCCCGAAGGAACTTTGGGTCGTTGAGGGATGGGAGTTGCACCCACGGAATACGGCGAGCTCGTCATCCGCTTCCTCCGAGCCCATTCAAAGTTCCCTCAGGCGGCGGCCACGGGCTCGATGCGCGTGCGCGATGGGGATCGCAGCGGCGGTTTCGCCAGCAAATACAGCCCCGCGCTGGCAAAGCAGATGACCGCGACGATCGTAAAAATCTGGCTGTAGGTGTGGAAATGGTCGTAGAAGCGCCCGGCTAGATACGGACCGATCGCGCCGAGCGTGGTGCCGAGTGGCGTGGTGATGCCGAGCAGGGATGGATACACCTTCGGGCCGTAGTAATTGCTCAGGATGGTGGCCATGCATGTGAACGCCATGCTGAATCCCCAGCCCATCAGGATCGCGTAGGCGTACATCACGGCCGGCGTCACCGCATGGATCGCCAGCAGCGTTCCCGCGCCGTACAAACAAACGGCGACCGCCGAAATCCGCCGCGGTTCCACTCGGTCCCCGATCACCGCGACCGTGGCCTGCCCGATCATCGACGAAATCAGCACGATCGAAATCGACTCCGCGGCTTTTCCCGGCGAGTAGCCGAGGCCCTCCAGATGCAGCACGCCGTGCGCGATATAAATGAAGAAGCCCATGAAGAAACCAAGATAGGTAAAAATCAGCAGCCAGATCGTCGGCGTGCGGAAGGCTTCGCCGAGAGTCCAATCTTCCGTTGTTTTGTAAACCCCGTGACTTTCCACCACCACGCGCTCCTCGGGAAGCTCGGGCGCGATCGCGGCAGGGTCGCCATCGGGAAGCTGGCCCATTTGCGCCGGACTCTCGCGGACGAAAATTGCGGCGATCAGCGCCGCCAGGAGCGACATCCCCGACATCAGCCACCATGCCGCCCGCCAATCCCCGCCATCGCGCGCGATGGCTCGTTGCAGCGTGGGCACGGCGATGAACCCGCCGATTCCGGACGCCGTGAGCAGCAGTGACATCGCGCGTCCCCGTTTTTTGTGGAACCACCGCGCCACACCTACTTGTGGGCCGATCGTTCCCGCCAGAGCCACGCCGGAGCCGACGATGATCCCGAAAACGACGGTTGCCTGGCGGACCGTGTTCACGTGAGTCGCCATCAGGAATGCACCAAGAGACGACAGCAGGGCGCCCGCGACAAGGGTCGGCCGGATGCCCACCTTTCGAATGGAAAACGCGACGAACGGCCCGGGCAATCCGGCCATCAGGCTGAAGGCCGTGAATGCGACACCCAATTGCGCGCGATTCAGGTGCATGGCCTTGGCCATGTACGTGTTCACGACGCTGGTGCCGAACGTGGGAAAGCAAAAATTCAGGACGATGACCAGCCAGAAAAAGACCACGAGTTTCCAGCCGTAAAAACCCTTGGTTTGCATCGCGCGCTCCAGGCCCGGGGACCACTGCGAAAGCGCCCGCATGGTCCCCCCAAGGGACGATGCGTGTCAACTGCGCTGGGCACGCCGGGCTATTCGCGGACCGAGGCGGAACGGCCACTACGCGGGATTCAAATACTTCACCAGAACCACTTCGTTGTGGACTTCGTTATAGAGGAGCTCATCGACGAGGTCGCGCACCATGAAGAGTCCATATCCGCCGGGGCGCAGACCCTTCTGCTTGCGAATCTCGCTGTGCAGCATAGGGTCGTCTTCCGGATTGCTGACGGCCGCGTGGCTCAAATCCTCGATCCGGAATCCCATGCCGGGATCCGCGATCCGGTATTGCACCATGCGCTTGGTTTTCAGATACGAGATGCGCACTTTCTGATTCGGATCCAGCTTCCCGCCCCATTCGATCGCATTCGTCAGCAGCTCGCGGAATGCGAAGCCGACGTGCTCGCGGTCCTCTTCACTGAGCTCGGATTTGATTTGGGACATGAAGCCGGTAATGCGCGCGACGGCTTCGAGCTCGCACGGCACCAGCAGCTCGATCCAGTGCGGTACGGCGGAAATCACCTCGATCGGCGCACCGGAAGGTTTTGCAGAAAGCGCATCTTTCACCAGTTCGACGACGGCATGAGGCTCGAACGGCTTGCGAAAATAATGATAGGCCTGTTCGCGAATCGCACGCAGCATCACCTCGGACGTATCGTCGGAGGTCATCACGATCGTTCGCGGGTGCTTGGGGTTGTCGCGCAGGCGCGCCAGTAGCTCCAGGCCGTTCATGCCGGGCATCCACACGTCGGTCAGCAGCAGGTCGAACTCGCCACCGTCACGCAATTTCTTCAGCGCCGCGCTTCCGTCTACGGCGATGGTCACGTCGAAGCCCGCGTCCCCCAGGATGGTCTTCAGCATGTGGCGCGTCGCGCGGTCATCATCCGCAACCAGAATCCTCTTCATCGCTCTGTCCTCCGCGCCCGCTTCCCGCCGCTCGCACGACCGGCCTTCTGCCGCTTGGCCGCACCGCCTGCGATTTCCGCCATCCGCGTTTCGAAGGCAGAGAGTTTACCTTCAAACGACGCCAAAATCTTGCCCGCTTCGCCGACGCTTCCCTGTCGTCCCAGCGTCTCGATTTTGCGGATCCCGTCGGCGATGCCCTCACCGCCCAGCATGGCCACCGAACCTCGCAGCGCGTGCGCCGCGGTTGCCAGCGCCTGGCCATCTTGGCGCGCGATGGCCGCGCGGATGGCGGACATTCGCTTCGGCGTGTCCTGCACGAAAATTTTCGCGACGTCGCGCAGCATTTTCGGATTGCCGCCCACGCGCCTCAAGAGCTCCTGTTCGTCCAATTCGGCATCGCTCGTGGAAGGCTTATCGGCGGACAAGACGGGCACCGCTGGTTCGACGCGGCTCAAATCAGCAAGCGTGTGAAACAATTCTTCATCCTCCAACGGCTTGGCGATGTGCGCGTCGAAGCCCGCCTCGCGCGATCGCTTCCGCGCGGCGTCCGTGGCGTTTCCGGTGACCAGAATGGCGGGAATGTGCCGGCCCGTCGCCGCGTCCTGTTTTCGAATCTCGCGGACGGCTTCGAGGCCGCCCATCTCCGGCATTTCTTCATCGAGAATCACAGCGTCGAAGCGTTCCTTGTTGAATCGCGCCAGCGCCTCGCGTCCGTTTTCGACCGCGACAACCTCGTGGCCTTGCTTTTCAAGCAGCAGCGAAGTGATCCGGCGGTTCACAGGCGTGTCGTCGGCGAGCAAAATGCGAAGCCGCCCCACTGGCTTCAACTTTCCTTCGGCTTGGGGAAGCGCGGGAGAATCGACCGCAGCGGGCGGATTCACCTCGATCGCGGGCTCTTCCACGCGCGGCAGCCGAAACCAGAATCGAGTTCCGCGATCCGGACGATTTTCGGCACCAATCGTTCCGCCCCAGCGCTCGACCGTGATCTTGCAGAAATAGAGGCCCAACCCAGCCTTGCCGCCGCCTTCCTTGGCCTTGGCAAAAAGGCTAAAAAGTCTCGGAGGCCCGTCTCCGGTCGGCAGTCCCGGTCCTTCGTCGTCCACGAACGCGCGCACGAACTTTCCTTCGTCGATCGCGCCGAGCGTCACGGCCGAGCCGGCGAGACTGTAACGCAGGGCGTTCTCAACAAGGTTCGTGTAGATGCGCCGCAAACGCGGTTCATCGCCTGCCACGCGCCAGCGGCCCGGGAGATCCACTCTTAAATCCACCTCGATGCGCGCACCCTTCGCCGCGAAGGCCGCCGAGTAATCCGCCACGATCTGCTGCGCGCACTTCAGCAGGTCGGGGGCATTCGCTGGATCGTGCGCCGTCGCATCCTGGGCCGTCAGCTCCGCCGAAAAAGCCTGCAGGATCCCGCGGATCAGCTCCTCCTGATTGCGCGATTGCCTCTGACCGATTTCGATTAACTCTTGCAATTTCGCGGGAAGATTTTCGGCCGCGAGCAGCGAAAAACAGCCGCGCATCGCCGAAAGCGGCTGCGAAAGATCGTGGATCACGCAGTGCAGCAGGATTTCTTTTTTCTGGATTTCGCGCACCAGCCGTTCGTGCCCTAGCGCCGCATCCCGCGCCGTTTGCAGCAGCGTTGAATCCCCGGCAAATCGCTTCTGCGGATTTTGAATCAGCAGGATTCGCCGGCCAGCCAAGCGGAACGCCGAGGCTTCCAGCGCCAGCTCGCGCCCGCCATCGACCGTCTCGATCCAAGCGCCCGATTCGGCGCGCGCGTCCGCTTCTGAATTCCAGGACTCCTCCGCGTCGGGCAGAAAGCTTTCGAGAAACGTCATGCGATCGGTGAGCCGCACGCCCGCACCCGCGCCGTCTCCCAAGAGCAGAACGGAAAATCGCGTCGGTGGTCCGACGAGCTGAAACTGCGCGTCGCCCAAATACTCGAACGCAGCATATCCTTCCGATTCAAGCAAAGCCGAAGCGATTGATTCTGCGGACGTGGCAGTCGTTTCCTTGGGCATGGGCTGGGCGGAGAACTTTAAACCGGGACTGCTCATGTAGCAATCATCGTTTTCGCCAGCAAATCAAAGGCAAGCTCCACTCCCTCACCCGTCTTGGCGCTCGTGCGCACCACGGCGCCGCGCGCCCGTCCGCCGATTTCCGCCTCGCGCTCGGTGGGAATCTCCCATTCCGCAGTCAGATCGAACTTGTTCAGCGCGACGACATATGGCGTCGGCCCGAAATTCTTTTCCGCTTCCTCTTGGATTGCCAGCGCTTTGTCCAGGGTTACCGGCCTGGTCCCGTCAGCAACCAGTAAGTACCCTGACGCACCTCGCAGATACGACATCCGAATCTTCTGGTACTCGTCCTCGCCATAAAGATCCCACAGCATCAGCATCAATTCCCCGCCGCCCGCCGTCACAACTTTCTTGTCGATTTTCACGCCCACGGTCGTCAGGTAGCGCTCCGAAAAAATGCTCTCCACAAAGCGCTTCACCAGGCTGGTTTTGCCCACGGAGAAGGACCCCAACATGCAGATTTTCTTTTGAAGCATCGGCACGCGGCCCTAGCTCTTCGGCGGGATCGCCGCGCTCGATATGCGGAGCGTGACGCTGCGGTTGAACTGGCGGTTTTCCTCGTCCGTCTCGGGGCGCAGCGGGGAAGACATTCCCACGCCGATCGCCCGCATCGATTGCGGCGACACGCCTAGCCCCACCAGCGCCCGCATCACATTCTCAGCCCGCTGCTGGCTCAACAATACATTCGTAGCTTCCGCCCCGGTGCTGTCGGCGTGGCCCACCAGCTCGACGGCGGCGCCATTCGGCAGAGTTTTCAGGACTTTTTCAACCTCCTGCGCCGCCGCGAAGAGGTTGGCCCGCTGCCGCGGATTGATTCCCGCCTGCGCCACGTCGAACAGAATCACCGCCGAGCCCAGCGTGTTGAGCTTTGTGTCGTCAATGGCCGCGATCCCGGCGATCAGCGGCGCACGGTCGCGCATCGCGCGCGCCCACGCCAAGTTGCAGTCCCCGCTGGCATGCAGCACGGAATTCTGGACGGTCAGCGTGACTCCCGCCGGAGGCGCGAGTAGCGCCACCACCCGTTGCTCCACGATCGAGTCATCCAGGGCATAAAACGCGCCGAAGTGAAACGCCGCTTTCTGCGGATCCAGCCCCTGCTGCTGCAAAATCGCAGCCGGATCGGCGGCCAGCGGATCGCGCAGCCCCTGGATCTGGTAGCGTCCGCCCGATTTTGCAAACGAGGTGACCACGATTCCAGGCTGCTGCCGCAGTGCCGCCACAAAATTAGCCCATTTGTGATTTTGGTACCCCGCGTAAACCCACCAGCCGCCCAGCAGCACGGCCACAGTCGCTGCGGCGATGGCCACATACGGATGCGACTGCTTTTTCCGGTCGTGCCGGTACGACGCCGTCAGGCAAGCCACCAGCTCGGGCCGGAACGCTTCAAACGGCGCCGCGTTGCCGTCGAATTCCTCGAGTTCACGCGAAAACCGCCGATGTACTTCCTCCACCTTCTCCTTCAGCGTCAGCCGCAGTTCCTGCGGCGCCTGTCCGCGGATCACCGCCGCGATGATCGCCTGCGGTCCCTGCTCGATCCAGATCTGCAGCTGTCCCATCTGCAGACTGTCGAGCGAATCGCTCTGTTGGGTCTCGAACGAATCGCGCACGAAATCGCGAATCGCCGAAAGCATGCTCGAAACCATGTCCGCATCCTGCGTCGCCACAGCCGGGTCGACCACGTGCTGCAATACCAGGCTCGTCTTGAAATGAATAAGAAATACCTGCTCGACTCGGTAAACCAGGCTGTGCAGCAGCGCCACTTCGGCGTAAGGCCGGCCAATCCTCATCGCCTCGAATCGCCACTGCAACCCGCGAATCGAAAACGTGCTCTCCAGCACTTGATTGAACGATTCAACCGTCGAGCGAAAGACCTCCGCCACCGACCGCCGAATAGCCGGGCCCATTACCGGAAACAGCGCCTCGACCAGCACGTGCGAATCCTTGCGCACCGATTCGCGCACCGCCTCCTCAACCGTCGGAGTCAGTGCAGCGCTCAGCGCATGGTCGCCGCCCTGCGCGCGGCGCAGCTTGATCGCCTCGGCCACCACCGCGCTTACGTCCTGCGCGCGCTGCTCCGGGCTTTCCAGCCGTTCGCGCAGCGCCACGATTTCATGTTGTTCTTCGCTGAGTAAGAGTGAACGGAGTTCCTGGAGAGCTTTTTCGTCGTCGTGCGCGGAGTGTCCGGCGGCCGGAGAATCGACGCCGTTGGAGGGCTTGTCGCTCATGTGAGGGGCGGCCATGGCGTTCGCAAACTCGGCACGCGGCTCACGCGGGGATGCGAACCGTCAGCCGCTTGGAAAAACCTATTTCTCGGGCAGATTGAACTCGTTCTTCAGGCGCATGCCGAATTCGGTGAACAGATCGCCCAGTCCTTCGCGATCCGCCTTGTCCACGCGCAGCGCGGCTACTTCCTGATCGAGCAGCTTCTTCATGTCCCGCGATTTCTCGCCGATCTCGCTGGTCAGCGACTTCGATTGCTCCAGGATCCGCGCGCGCAGCTCGGCCGTGTCTCCCGTCAGCTGGTCGTCCAGGCTGCCCAGGCGCTTGTCGAAGGCCTTCGACGTGTCGCGCATCTGCACGCCGATTTCTTTCACCGCTTCGGCGCGCTCGGACTTTTCCGTCTTCAGCCGCTGCCCCAGCGATTCGAGCTCCTTCTGCACGAACGTCTCCAGGGTCTCGAATCGCTTCTTCATCTCATCCCGTAGTGATTCGGCATCCTTAATCAGGCGATCTTCCAACCGCCCGAAGCGCTTGTCGTAATCGCGCATCTGCGACCCGAACAATATGTCGCGGATCTTGTCGACATTTGCTCCCTCGTGCCCTTCCAACTCGGGATTGCTATTGGGACCGGATTTCGCTGGGGATGCCATTTTCTTGCCTCGTTTCGTACGAATCGCCGGCAGCTTGGAGACACGTCTGCGCCGCAGGTCCGGCTTTGCCATGCGCGCACCATACTATAATTCAGTGATTTACAGCAATTGTTGAATCTTTCAACCGGTTGCACCGAATATTCTGCCCGTGCTCGCCAGCCCTATTCCCCTACACGCTGCAAACCATAGGCCAGACAATTTTGACGAGCGAGTCACGGAGCGTAAGGCCCCTCTACGCGGCCGTGCAGGCGTTGAACAGATAGCGTCGCGCTAGTCGGGCGTGTTCCGGCTTGCAAACACGTCTGCCCGATCGAATCCCTTGGTGCGTCAATAGCGGCAGCTCTAGTCCTGTTTCGTGAACGAGAACTTGACGGTGCGTGGCGCCCCACCGCCACTGCCCTGACTACCACCGGCACCCTGACCACCGCCTTGTCCGCCGGCGCCGCGTGCCGGGCCTCCGCTGATCACCATGTCGTTGGTGTAGTGTTTGCCATCCTCAGCGAGTGTCCAGACGTCGTGAAACTTCATGCCGTTCGCCATGGTGGTATCGACAGTCAGAACGTTGCCTTCCATCTTGCCGGTGGCTTTCGCGCCGGCCCACATCCCGGTGTCCATGCTGACTTCGCTGCCGTCGGTTGGGTACTTGCGAAGGATGGTCAATTCCGGACCGCCGTTGCGGCCGGGCTGCAGCTCAGTCATCACGATCACTTTGCCTTCGAGCGCCAGTTTACGCGTCATCGTTGGAGTGCCCGGATCACTTTTCCAGTTCCCCACGAAACCCTCCGGGCTTTGCGCGAAGACAGGCAGGGCGATTATCAGAAACATTGCGCAGCACATCAGTCGCTTCACGGTGGCTCTCCTCGAATGTGGCTACTTCCGGTGAGATACTCTATCAGCCGTCAGCCTCGGAAGTAATCAGTAAGCTCACGAGATTTCGGCCAATTCCGGACAAGTTCGTGAAGGGACCCGCAGGCCCGGACGGTGGTCCAACAGGCATACTCCGCCCGTCTGCAGTGTTCCACGGGCCGCGCACGCGAAGCGTGACACAACCGGTGGGGGTTCGTCGCATTAACCGTCAAGGCAATCGGCCTGCCCGCGTTCTTGTAGCATTTTAATTCAGCGTGCTACGTTTACCCATGGCGTGGATCCCCGGACTAGCCGGACACGCCTCTACGGGTCGGTCACCCTTTCGCGCCCAATTTCCTGTATCTCCCGATTGAGGCATGCGCAAACTACTCAACGATCTGAGCATCCGAGGCAAGCTGGTGCTCTTGATCAGCGGTTGCGTGTGCGTCCTTACGGCCGCTGTGCTCACCGTCGTTTGGCTCCAGAGCGTGCGGCAGGTACGCGCAATCGTCCAGGACCAGCTTGCCGCCAATCGCCAACTGTTCGCCTCCGCCGAAAGGAGCCATTACCAGTCTCGCGTTTACAAGGGTACGGCCCTGGCCTCTTCTCCGGCAGTTGTTCGCGCTCTGGAACACAACGACCAAGCCGCAGCGTGCGCGTTTCTCTCGCGGCTCCTGGCCACTCCGCGGGTTGGTCCTAACGACGACGACCTCGATTACGTTTCGATCCGTCGTCCCGATGGCTCGATCCTGGCTTTCGCCGTCCAAAATCATCCGGTCTGCGACCCGCAGACCCTTTCCTGGCATCTCGCTGACGTTCACGAAGCGCTCTCGGGAGCTCCGGAAATTACGACGTGGACCGGGCCCGACAACGGTGTGTATCGCATTTTTGCATTTGCCGTCCGGGGCCGGGACGTGCCGCTCGGCTTCCTCAACATCGGCTTCGAAGAAGATGACGGCATCGCGGCCAGTGCAAAGCTTCGCTCCGGAGTCGACGTCGTCACCTGGCAGCAAGGCGGGAACAACCATGTTCACATCCTGGGGGTCAGCGATCCGAGCCTCCGCGCGCCTCTGACGGAAGTCTTCGCCCAGAACCCCGATCTGCAGCATCCTTTCGATTTCCGGGCGGGCACCGACGAATACGAGGTCGAAGAAGTCCTGGTGTCCGACACCGGAATGATCGAGCACAATCCCGCCGGCGTGCACATGGCGTTCCTGGAATCAGTTACGCGCCGCATGAGGCCCTTTCGGATTCTCGAGGAATTCCTGGCCGGGCTCGCGCTCGCCGCTCTCTTGCTGGGCGCCGGCCTGGGATTTCTCTTCTCCGGCCTGATCTCCGCCCCTCTTGTAAATCTCGCGGACGCAGCGCGGGAGCTCGAGCAAGGCAGGTATGAGGCGATCGAATCCTTCCGTTCCGCGCATGTGGACCGCTTTGAAGCCAGGGATGAAATCGGCGATCTTTCCCGTGCCTTCGTGGAAATGGCCCACGGCCTCAAGCAACGCCTGGCCATGTCCAAGTACATGTCGCGAACCACTTACCAGATGCTCGAACAAAACGGTTCAGCCAATCTTGCGGGCGAACGCAAGTGGCTTGCACTCGTGTTTTCCGACGTGCGGGGCTTCACCGCGTTCTCCGAAAACCGCGATCCGGCATTGGTCATCGAGCGCCTGAACCAGGTTCTCGCTCTCGAAGCGGATGTCGTGCGCCGGCACGGCGGCGACGTGGACAAATTTGTTGGAGATGCCATGTTTGCGTGGTTTTCCGGTCCGGCCCGGTGCCGCCACGCCATCGACGCCGCGGTGGAAATTCTTTCCGGACTCAACCGGCATTTTGCGGGTAAGGCGGGCACCGAGATCGGCTTCGGAATTCACGTCGGCGAAGTAGTCGTTGGCAGCATGGGCAGTCAGGATCGCCGCGACTACACGGCTATCGGACGCAGCGTGAACCTGGCCGCACGGTTGTGCTCGGCTGCCAAGTCCGGCCAAATACTGGTTTCCGAGGCCGTCGCGACCGAACTCGAGCAAACTCTTTCCCTGATTCCGCTCCCTCCCATCTCCGCGAAGGGTTTCATGGAGCCGGTGCGAGTGTACGAGGTCGATCTCGCGAAGCTATCGCCCGCCTCGGACCCAGTTGAGCCTCCCGTCACGACTCTTCGGTAACCTTCACACCATCCGATTAGACGGCAGCATTCATCGGGACTTGAGACCATCGGCTATCTCGGAGCGAGCAGTTACGTGACCTAAGGGTTTCCGATCAACGGTATTCGAATATACAACCGCAGAGAAGTACGGGGCTGAGGACGCCGACACAATCGAAGCCGAGTTGAGCAATATCGAAGCAAAACTCCCATGGAACTCACCGCAAATCATGTTACGTCGGCGTCGTAGGGGCTCGGGCCCCAAGGAATCCTCACAATGGTCGGTAGCGGAAGACCTTTCACGCTCGCAGACCGTATAGCGGGCGATATATAACTGAGTGGTTATTCGTCGGCTTCGACCTCCTCATAGGTGCTCGCCGCGATGGACGTCCTCACCGAGTTCTGGCACCACTAGTCCCACGCAAGAATTACCAGGGGCCCGGTACAAAGTTCGCGCTCTTGCGGAGCTTAGCGACGCGCATCGTGGCGAAGCTGCTGATTATGAACGCGGTGTGACTTCACCGATCGACGAAGCGTGCGCCCAAAAGCTTTAGTTTCAGGCGGCCCTCGGGGTTGTAAAACCCGCATACATCCACTGAATACTGTATCCGAGCAGGACCGGCAGCATAAATGCATTTGCACCTTACGGTTGGCAAGACAGGATGGCAAAAGCCGCGAGGCGCACGCCACATCTTGCCCTAGTCTGCGAGGTTTTGATGGACTGTTCCTGCTACCGACGAAATGGCCCACCCAAGACCTTCCCGACAATGCAAGCAACTGTCGCGCCTGCCGCACGTAAATTCCGAATTAAAATCTGAGAGGAGGATCCATCATGAAGACGAAGACTGCCGTAAAAGCAGGTTGGGGTTGTGGTTGTGGTTGCGGTTCAGGAATCTCTGTTTCTCTGAAGGTCTCTCTGAGCATTTGCCTCTAAGAGAGCCGTGGGCCAAGCCGTTTTGTCCGGCATCTCGGGGGCTCGCTACAACCCGGGCTCCCGAGAGCGCCGTGCTCCGTGAGGAAATCTCATGCGTTCACTGTTTGCCTTGACGAACCGGGAACTGGCGCACGATCAATTGAGACGGCACGGTACGATGCTGGCAATTGCGTCGTTGCTTGTCCTCGCGTGGCTCGCGTGGATGGTGCTGGCGCGCATCAACGTGTACGCCACCACCGATCAGGCCCGCGTGGAGGTTGCGCAGGCCGTCTACTTCGTCCAAGCACCGGTCTCGGGTCGCGTGACAAAAAGCAATCTTGAACTTGGACGGCCGGTTCAGCAAGGTGACGTTCTGATCGAACTGGAGGCCGACCCGCAAAAACTCCGCATCGAGGGAGAACAGGCACACCAAAACGCATTACAAAACCAATTGGCGGACCTAGGCCGCGAACTCAGCGCGCAGCAGAAAGCGCTCGTCGCCGAGGGCGCGGATGGTTCCCTGGCTGTCGACCAAGCGCGTTCTGCTCTCGCCGAGGCCCAGGAGACGGCGCGACTGGCGCAGGACGAGCTCAGGCGCAGAAGAGAACTGTTCAAGGAAGGTCTGCTGTCGCAGCTCGATCTCGAGCAGTACGAATCCGACGCTAGCAAGAAAAATATCGAGTTGGCCGCGGCACACACCGCTGTCGGACGCGCCGGGCGCGAACAACGAGTGCATGGAAGCGAACGGCAGGCCCGCATCGAAGAAATTCAGAGCAATATTGGACAAACCGAAGGCGAACTGGCTGCTTCGGGAAACAGCGTACAGCAACTCCAAAATGAATTGGGCCGGCATCAGATTCTAGCGGCCGGCGCGGGCCGCCTCGACGAGACAGTCGATCTCAAGCCAGGCTCATACGTCCGCGAAGGCGACCGCCTGGCGGCCATTGTTCCCGATGGCCAAATGCGAATCGTTGCGTATTTTGAGCCTCGTGCCGCTATCGGGCGCGTACAGCCTGGACAGACCGCTTGGCTGAGGCTGGATGGATTCCCGTCGGAGGAATACGGCGCAGTAATGGCTAAGGTAGGCAGCGTCGGAAGCGAGGTTCGCGATGGGCGTGTCCGCGTGGAGCTTGCGCTGCAAAACAACGGCCGAGTTTCTTTGCAACACGGTTTGCCCGGAACTTTAGAGATCGCCATTGAGCGTGTTTCCCCTGTTTCGTTTCTGCTGCGAAAAGCGGGCGGGTATTTCGCACAGCCGGCAACGCAGCCACCTGCCAGCGCCGCTGTCCCGCAAGCGACTTCCCAGGCGGCGTCCCCATGAGGGAGCGTCGTCAGCTGTTTGTCCCTGAAGTCGTGCAGACGTCCGCCGTCGATTGTGGACCTGCGTGCCTGAATGCATTGCTCAACGGGTACGGCCGATATGTGAGCTACGGGCGCTTGCGCGAGGCGTGTCAGACAAACGTCGACGGGACCTCCATCGACACCATCGAGAATCTTGCCAACCGGCTGGGCCTTGATACCGAGCAGATCGTCATTCCCGGTGACCATGTCTCCCTGCCCGAAGCTGCCGCATTGCCCGCGGTTGTTGTCGTTACCTTGCCGACTGGATTGACACACTTTGTCGTCGCTTGGCGTCGGCACGGCGATCGTCTGCAGATAATGGATCCAGCGACGGGGCGTCGATGGACGCACGTCGACGAATTCGCAAACGAATTGTACTCCCATGAAATGTGCGTGCCCTCCGATGCCTGGCGTGAATGGGCGGCGTCCCCGGAGTTCTCGTCTGCACTCAAGGCGCGAATAATCGCGCTCGGCATCAACCCACAGGAAGCCGCCAGTGTCGTGGCCGAGTTTCTGGCGGCGCCCAACTGGCTCCCGATTGCTTCGCTGGACGGCGGAGTGCGCATGCTGCAATCCCTCGCCCACTCCGGCACGTTCAAGAAAACGTCACGGCTGCTGCAACGAAACTGTCGGACAAATGCGGAGCTCCGCCGAATACTGGTCGCCACCACTCGGCGGGTTCTGGCGGCGCCACAGGACGCTCTTCGATTAATTCCCGCTGAATTTTGGAGTGTTCGGCCGGGAGATGAACCTGACCAACTGGTCGTGCGCGGCGCTGTTCTGGTTCGAGTCAAAGGGCTGAACCCAGGTGCCTTGGATGTGTCGGTATTGCCTCCCGAAATCGCCGCCGCCGCATCGGAGGGTTCGCCGAACCCGGCGCGCGAGCTGTGGGGACTGCTCAAGCGCGAAGGTAGCTTTACGCCGGCGATGGTCGCGGCGGCTTGCGTCGCGTCGTCGGTGGGAGTCATCTTGCAGGCCGTCCTTTTCCGGGTGCTGGTAGGGGCCGCCCATGAGCTAACGGGACAAGGTCAGCGCATTGCCGCAATGGGAGTTGTTATCGCGCTGTTGATCCTGTTGCTCGCAATTGACGTTCCAATTTTTGCAGCGTTAGTCGCAATGGGGAGGCGTCTCGAGACCCGTTTTCGCGTCGCGTTCCTCGAAAAGCTGCCGCGAATCGGTGAAGAATATTTTCACAGTCGGCTCACTTCGGATATGGCTGAACGCAACCACAGCGTGCATGCCATTCGCAATCTGCCAACACTGGCTGGGCAGATCCTGCGTTCGCTTCTGGAGCTGCTGTTCACCACGGCGGCGGTTATTTGCATCGACCCTCATGTTTGGTTTATCGCCATCCTTTTGGCCGTTGCCGCCGCGGGAATTCCGCTTGCTGCGCAACCTCTGCTGGCCGAATGCCAACTCCGCGTGCGCACGCATGCTGGCGCGCTGAGTCGCTTTTATTTCGATGCGCTGCTGGGAATGATTCCGATCCGCACGCATGTGGCGGACCGCGTCGTCCGCGACGAGCACAAAGGCCTACTGACCAAATGGGCTTCCGCTGGCCTGGAAACCCAAAAAATTGCCATCGCTTCCGAAGGCCTTCAGATGTTCACCGGATTTGGGCTTGCCGCTCTTCTCGTCCTCAACCACGTCTCCCGACACCCCAACTCTGCAGCGATGCTATTGCTGGCATTTTGGAGTCTGAATATACCCACGATCGGTCGGGAACTGAGCTCGCTGGCCGGAGAATACCCGCAATACCGCAACATCGTGTTGAGATTACTTGAGCCGCTCGGCGCGCTCGAAGACTCAGGCAGAACGACGCCGACTGAAGTTGCGATCGCAAGCTCGGAAAAACAGGAAGGCGTCGCTTTGAGCATGGCAGGCATCGAAGTGACCGTCGGGGGACATCAGGTTCTCCGAAGTATCGATCTACGGATTCCTCCAGGCAGCCATGTGGCGATCGTGGGTCCGTCGGGAGCTGGGAAGTCAAGCTTTGTTGGCCTCCTGCTCGGGCTGCGCACGCCTGCTTCAGGCCATTTGACCGTCGACAACGAACCTCTATCGCCCTCCGTCCTGAACAAACTTCGCCAGCAGACCGCTTGGGTCGATCCAACGGTGCAGCTGTGGCACCGGTCCCTGATCGACAACCTTCGGTTCGGGGCGACGGGCAGTCTCAATATGCCGATAACGAGCGCCGTCGACGAGGCAGGTCTCACCTCGGTGCTCGACAAACTTCCCGATGGCCTCCAGACCGGACTTGGGGATGGTGGCCTGCTCATTTCCGGCGGAGAAGGGCAACGCGTGCGGTTGTGCCGCGCAATGTTGCGGCCGGCAACACGCCTGGCGGTGTTGGACGAACCGTTTCGCGGCCTCGATCCGAGCTCGCGAAAGAGCCTTTTGGCGGCCGCGAGAGCGACTTGGGGGCACGCCACTGTGTTCTTTGTTACTCACGACGTCGCTGACACGATTGCGTTCGATCGCGTGCTAGTGATGGAAGGAGGAACCATCGTTGAGGATGGCGTTCCCGCGGCGCTTGTCAAATGCCCCCAATCCCGCTACGCGCAGCTGTTGCGATGCGAGATTGACTTGAAACGAAAGTGGCTGCACGAAGAGAAGTGGCGCTACTTCGAAATGCGAAATGGCTTCCTCTCAGAAGACCTCTTGCGACCGAAAGTGTTCAACGCAGATGAAGCGCCTGAAGAAGACGAAATATCTGTTCTTGACCAAGCCGTCCCGAGGCGTCGCGAGATGATCGCATGAGTATCAATCTCTGGCAAAGCTCTTGGCCCATGTCCGGTGCGGCAGAGGCAATGCAAGCACTCTCCGCGTTCGGCCAGCTTCCGGGCCGTCACGTCTCGTTGCCACAGGCACCCCGTTTCGAGCGCCAGGAAGACATACTCACCTGGGGCGTCTGGATAGAGTCCGCTGCGGCATCTTTAGGCCTCGATGCTAGCCGTAAGCCGGTGACGTATGGCGAAATGGAGATTTTGCTCCGGGACGGGCTGTCGCTCTTGCAGATTGGTTTCGACGGCGGCGCGCGTCTACTGGCTGTCTCCGGAGACGGCGGGGATACGTTGACTCTTATCCCTCCCAGCCTCGTGCCAGCTCGAATCTCTCTGGCCAAGCTGAAGACAGCCGTCGCTGTCTCTTTGGAGCGCGAGGTAGAGACGTCGCTAGCGGGTGTTTTCGAAGGCGTCGCTCTCGCCAGGGGCCTTCGCCACAAGGTACTGCAAGCGATGATCGATCAGCGCCTCAGCAACGTCCGCGTGGCGGAGCTATGGAAACTGGATCTGCCGGCTTCAGCGAAGTTGTGGACACAAATCCGCCGAGCAGGTCTGCCCAACAATCTGGCGGGTTTCCTGGTCGCTTACGGCGCTGAATATGGGCTCTGGATTTTGTCGTGGTTCCTTGTCGGCAAGTGGGCGTTGGAGGGCCGTTTCGATATCGGCTGGATGCTGGGCTGGGGACTGATGTTGTTCACGCTAATTCCGTTGCATATGTTTGCGATGTGGGAACAGGCCAAGCTGACTGTCTCGGGCGCCGCGATGGTCATGCGGCTCCTGTTAGAGGGCTCCTTCCGATTGAAGCCCGAGGAAGTGCGTTTCGAAGGAGTCGGACAAGTCCTCGCCCGCGTGTTCGATTCCGAGGCTTTGCAGGCGCTGGCCCTGAATGGAGGTCTGCTGGCCGGCGTTTCAATCATCGAATTGGTTGTCAGCGCTGGCATCCTTGCGATCGGCGCTCGAGCTTGGTTCGCCGCGGGCCTGCTGACACTGTGGGTCGTATTCACCTTCGGACTGGCGCTGATCTACCACCGCTGCCGCCGCGCTTGGACTGGAGCGCGGCTCGACGCGACACAGGAACTTACGGAACGCATGGTGGGACACAGCACGCGCCTGGTGCAACAGTCCCCGGAACGCTGGCACGACGGCGAAGATGAATCGATGGCCGAGTACGTGAAGAAATCGAGATCGCTCGATCGGCTGAATATTCTCTGCTTGGCTCTCGTTCCGCGTGGGTGGCTGGTCGCGGCAATTGCAGCGATGGCTCCTGCGGTCGTGTCGGAGTCGCAATCGGCGGCCCTCTTGGCGGCACAACTCGGCGCTATTCTTCTCGCCTACAATGCCCTGCACCGTTTCAGTTCGGCATTGGCGACCCTGTCGGGCGCCGCGATTGCCGCGGAGCGCGCGAGGGACCTTGTCGAAGCCGCGGGACGGGTCGAGTCGCCGGGGGATCCCGCGATCATACTCTCTACGCACGAATCACCGACAGGACCCCTGCTCGAGATGCGCGACGTCAACTTTCGCTATCCTCGTCGTTCGACGGATGCGCTTAAGGGCAGCGCACTGAAAATCGACCGGGGCGACCGGTTACTGTTACGCGGAGAGTCCGGAAGTGGAAAATCGACCTGGGTCGCGTTGGCCAGCGGTACGCGGCTGCCCGATTCCGGACTCCTTTTCCTGGGCGGGGTCGATGGAAAAACGCTGGGAGAACGCGTTTGGCGAAGACGCGTGGTAGCGGCTCCTCAATTCCAGGAAAATCACATCTTCGCGGGAAGTCTGGCGTTCAACCTCTTGATCGGACGCCGCTGGCCAGCGGAGAAAGACGATCTCGTCGAGGCTGAAACCGTCTGCCGAGAACTTGGCCTGGGTCCCATACTCGACCGGATGCCGGGAGGCATCATGCAGATGGTAGGCGAGACCGGATGGCAGCTTTCGAACGGTGAAAGAAGTCGTGTCTATCTTGCCAGAACATTGTTGCAATCAGCGGACCTGATTGTTCTTGACGAAACCTTTGCCGCGCTTGATCCCGAAACCGCGCGCTTGGCGATGCAATGCGTGCTGAGTCGGGCGAAAACCGTAGTGTGTGTTGCGCACGTGTAATTTCCTCGGTTCCTTGAGCACAGGCGTCCGTCAACGATCGTCTTACCTCGTGATGGAGACTTCGCACTCACGTTCCGCAGCTTTTTCTTCCTTCGCTGGCCTCCTTGCTCCCGAGCCTTTGGTCGTCAGACAACCACAGCTTGCTCGGGTCAAGGAGCCGGCATTGTTATGGAATCGAAGGTCGCAGTACTCACTTTCTTGGTTGGCGCGTCAAATAGCTCTTAGTTTTCAATCCTGTCCTGCGGCGACGGAGGGAACGCCCATGTCTTCCACGTTGGATTCGTTATTCGATCAGTATGAGCGCGGCGCAATGACACGGCGGCATCTTGTCCAAGCCTTGGCCGCATTGGTTTTGCCGGCGACGGTCTTGGCGCAGGATGCCGCCCCGGTTCCCGTTCCGATTGTTCGCGGCCTGGGTGTCAATCACATCGGCCTCACGGTCAGCGACATTGAGCGTTCCTTCGTTTTTTATCAGAAGTTGTTCGGAGTCACAAAAGGCTGGCCGGCAACGAACGCAGGGACTGGCATTCACCTGGATTTCCCGACCGGGTATATCAGCGTCGATTCCGTTTCTGAACAAAAGGGGGTCATCACGCATTTCTCCGTGTCCGTAGACCATATCGATCAAGACTCCGCGAAACTCCTGGCGGATAAAATTAACAGCGAACTGCCGGATGCCAAGGCCAAAGCCGCTTTTCAGGCAAACGACGGGGTATCGACCGTCAATCTCCTCGATCCCGACGGCTTTCACGTACAGATCTCGCCCAAAGACGGGCGCTGAACGCAGATGTCGACGGCCTCTAGAGCGGGTTCGAGCCGGCAGCGGCAAGCTGGTCGAATACCTTCGTTCAGCTATAGCCTTCCAGTACCTACGGTACGGTGAAGCATGCGTTGCAACTACGCCGCGTTCCCTTCTATACTACAGATTGGAAACGGCAAAATGGCCACGCTTCAGACGAAGGTCGGGCTATTGAACTCGTGGAAGGAAATCGCTGCGTACTTGGGACGGGGTGTGCGCACGGCCCAGCGCTGGGAGAAATACGGCTTGCCGGTAAGGCGCCTGGCTCCCGGCCCTCGCGCTTCCGTTATTGCCGACGCCGGCGAAATCGACAAGTGGATCCAATCAGCGAAGTCTCACGGCTTCGACGCTGCGGATCCGGTCGAGCCGGATCTTATGCCCGCGGCCACGCTCGCGCCGATCAGGGAATTTCGGTCGTTTGTCGACGGGCATGACGTTCTGGAGAACGGCAGAAATCGCCTGGCACAGCTGATTGCCAACGTTGCCCGCCTCAAAGCGAATTGCGAACGAGCATCTCAGTTAGCCCGCTCGATCAACTCCACCAGCAAACCCTCCGACCGCGTTTAGTATTTTTTTCTGCCCGGGCTCAAGTATTTCGCTTTCCGTTTTGCCTGATTCACCCGAGCCTTGTTTCGCAAATGCCGGTTAACATGCTTCCTGGGTTCAGAAGAAATCATTCCGCGCGACTGAGTCCGTCCGCACGCGAAGGGAGCGAGCGAATGTCGGCAAGCGAATACGGAAGCAATTATTTTTGTGTGCTGCTCGAGCCCTCCGAGGAGAACCGGCCCGGCGACTCGGTTCTTCTCCATGCCGACGCGATCGACATCGACGCGTCCGGCACGCTCAAATTCACGAGCCTCGGCCGGCGTGCAGTCGGCGCCGATCCCCA
Organism: uncultured Acidobacteriaceae bacterium; assembly: GCA_964563425.1. Classification (GTDB taxonomy): domain Bacteria; phylum Acidobacteriota; class Terriglobia; order Acidiferrales; family UBA7541; genus Palsa-295. The sequence goes on from CAZLWY010000060.1 coordinate 52,802, forward strand.
CGCGCAGAACAAAACGAAGGAAGCCAAATCCCAGGACAACGGCGCCGAAAAAACCGAATCGAAAGAAGGAAAAGACGGCAAAGAGGGGAAACAACAGGACGGCATGATCTATATGGCCTTCGCTCCCGGCACCTGGAGGGTCGTCTACGCCGCAAAGCTTCAAGACGGCACGCCTGCGTCGGTCGAACACTGGAACGCCTCAAGCGGAAAGCCCGAGCTGGCCGCGGTGCCTGCACGCAGCGGCGCCGAAGGATTCACGCAACCCAGAAACGGCGGTTGACCGCGAATGCGCGAAGAAATTCCCGCAGTTTTCGCCCTGGCGAGTTCCGTCGCGCGCGCTACAGAGCCTCCCTCCCGGTTTTGATATCGTGCCACTATACGGATTAGCGCTTACGTCCTCGTACAGGGGGTAGCCGATATCCGATTACGATGTACGACGAATGTCCGAAAGATCCGCCGTCCGGCATTTCGCATCTTGAGCCGGGAGAGATTGGTGGGCCACTAAATCTGATGCTGGTTCGCTGCCCCCATTGTGCCGCGATCATTCATCTGGACGATACGGAGAACTCTCCCTCGATAGTCACCTGCTGGATGTGCACGTCTGTCATCGAGGCGCGCCCACGCTCCGCAGGCGACGGCCCGGCGACGCTCACCTCGCCCTCTTCAACCCCGCGCGAAAGGCCCAGCGCGATCGGGCTGGGGGACTCTTTCTTTCCGGAAGCCCACAACCCTGAGCTGCCGAGCGGCGAACAGATCAAGATCCGCGTCGTCAGCGGCCTTTCGGAAGGCAAGGAATTCGATCTTACCAAGTCCATCACCACGATCGGACGATTGGGTGGCGGCGCGGACGTGGAAATCGACGACCCGGAAGTTTCGCGCTCGCATTGCGCGCTGGAAGTGAGGCGGGACGGCATTCTGCTGCACGATCTGCGCTCGCTAAACGGTACATATCTGCGAAATTCCCGCGTCTCGGTGGCACGGCTGGATGGGCCGTCCAGCTTTCGAATTGGAGCGTCGCAGCTGCAAGTGCGGACTACTTGACAACGTGGGGTTTGAAGCCTTGCGCGGTCAACTTTTGTGCCGCGTCGTCCGCTTCGCTTGACGTCTTGTACGGCCCAACCTGCACGTGGTAGGACTGAAGCTTCCACAGCATCGTCTTGTGGATGCATATCGCGTGAAATCCCATCTGAGAAAGCCGCTGCACCGCGTCATCCGCCCATTTCGCGTCTTTGAAGGATCCGACTTCGAGGTAGGTTTCGACGCTCGAGTCCGGCTTCACTGGCGATGCGGCGGCGGAGCCAGAATCAGTCGGCGATGCCGCTGGCTGCAGGAGGGCCGGAGCCGGTGCCAGGGCCGCCACGGCGACGAGGCTGACGGTCTGAACGGTCGCCGCAGGGTGAATCGCCGCAGGGGAAACTCGTGATTCGTTTTTCGGCGCGCTCGGTTTGGTTTTGACCTGCGCCGATGCTACCTTCGCGACCGGAATCTTTTTCTTAGTCGGCTCCGGATTCGGCACGTCCGGTTGCGTCGCACTGTCCCCGGCCGCCAAACCTGCGCGCGTCGCGTCAGTGGACGGATCGTTGGACGCCGGGTCGGCAACATCCGCATTGAGGCCGGCCGTGTTACCCGCGTTTTCGCGAGGCACTTTACCGCTCGAGGCCACCGGCACATCGGCCGAAGTCAGCACTGCCGCCGGCGACGGCGCTGCGATGGAGCCCTCGGCGCCTGGATCCGTCGGCGGCACGATCGCTTGCGACATTGCTGCATCATGCTTGCTGAACTTGCCGGCAACGGCGGCGAACAGCACCAATCCCATCACGGAGATCACACCCACGGCCGCGAACTGCGCGAATCGAAGCTTTCTAATCTCTTGAGGCGTCGTCGCAACAACCCTCCTAACGAGTTTCTTGCATTCGATTTTCGCCAGCATACCCACTTGCCGGGCCACGCGTTGACCTTTGGCTCCGAATTGGATCAGATGCGGCTGAACGACGTGCCATTTATCGGATGCCGATTTCACGATCGCGCCCACATCCACGTTAATGGCAGGCAAGGCAACCGTGCGCGCGGCGGAGGCGCTGGCCGAGGCTGGCTTGGCTAACGCCGCTTCCAGTTCATCGACCGATTGAAAGCGGCTCTCGGAATTCTTGCGCAGGCATTTCAGAATGATTGCCTCAAGCCCGGGCGGAATCGAGGCCATGATTTCTGACGGCCGCTTCGGTGAGTCGTGCAGCTGCTTCACGGCGATGCCAATCGTCGTCTCGCCCGTGAACGCCTGCGCGCCCGTCACCATTTCGTACAGCAGCAGCCCGAGCGCGTAAATATCGGTTCGCGGACCCATCCCTTTCAGCTCGATCTGTTCAGGCGCCATGTATTCCGGCGTTCCCGCGATGGTCGTCGTCGAATGATCATTTTCCTGGGAATGGCGCGCGATCCCGAAATCCATGATCTTCACCACACCGGAGGAATCGATCATGATGTTCGCGGGTTTCAGATCCCGGTGCACAATGCCGTGCGCGTGCGCTTCCCGCAAACCGGCGCAAATCTGCCGAGCAATCCCGATCGATTCGCTTACCGAGAGCGCTGCGCCGCGCCGCAGCCGCGACAGCAACGTCTCGCCGCCGATGAACTCCATCGAGATGAAGGAAGACGCCGGAGAACGATAGAGTTCGTGTATCCGGCAGACATTCTTATGCGTAACTTTCCTGGCGAGGCAGACTTCCTGGCGAAGTTCCTCGCGCATCTTGGGATCGGAGGCGACTTCGGGCTTGAGCAGCTTTAGCGCCACGATTTCGTCCGTTTCGAGGTCGCGTGCCTTATAGACGATGCCCATACCCCCGCAACCGATTTCAGACAAGATTCTGAAACGCGCGGGAATGCCAGCCGGCTCCGCGCCACGTTGGGCCGCCGTCAGGATGTGCGGGACGCTCGCCGTCTCGGACGGGCGCATCTCACTTCGGCGTGTTAGGGCTGTGTCCATTTCCTGTTTGTCCGATCCAAATTCGAAGTTCTGGATGTGTCCAATGTATCCGGTGGCAGGAATCGGCCCAATAGACAAACCGTAGTGACCCCCCTAGTACTCTGGTTTTCGGTCGGGAGATTCGTGCCCAGGTAGGATTCCCCACGTGGATCCTGGAAATAGGACGCCCGTCCTATAGAGGGCGCCGTCGGCTGGTGCGAGAATTTACTCGGTGGAACGAAACGACGCGGGATAGGTTTCGAGCCAATGGTTGGCGTCGAGACCATGAGGAAAATGATGGACCGAGGTAAGTTGGAGGCACCCGAGCCGAGCGATCACGAGATATTCCGCGAAAGCATTGCGGAATTGGACCGTATCGTCAGGGGCAGCTTCCGGACGACGGCGGTCCAGATCGCCGCTGCCATCGCGGCGATCGCCGCTCCTTTGATTCTCGGCGGAGTAGCCGAAAAAGATCACATCAACATTGCAGCGATAATCTACGCCTCCTTGTTTGTGATACTCGCGCTACAGATTCGGGATCTGTTTTGCCACGGTCGAACCGCACTGGTTCGCGAGCGGCTATCCAAACAACTGAAAGCCGCGGTGGTGCAGCGGATTCGCGCCAACAAACTCTACGACCTGTCGATCCTTGATCCGTTGACCGGCCTCCACAATCGGCGGTTCGGCGAACAGCGGCTGGAGGAAGAGCTCGCACGATCGGAACGCAACGGCGATCCTCTGGCAGTGCTCCTGTTCGATCTCGATTATTTCAAGGAAATCAACGATCAGTTCGGACACGCCGCCGGCGATGCGGCCCTGAAGGAATTCTCGCGAAGACTGAAGCGCGCGATTCGCGCGTGCGACGTGCCCGTGCGAATCGGTGGGGACGAGTTCCTGGTGATCCTGCCGGAATGCCCACGGGAGAAGGTCGACAAAATCCTGGAGCGCATCGGAACGCCAGAAATCCGGCTCAATGAAGATGTGATTTCAATTCGATACTCGGTTGGCCGGGCCCACCATCAGGTTTGCGATACGACCGAATCGATGCTGCATCGGGCGGACCAGGTCCTATACGCGGAAAAGGCCTTGCGGCCCCCAAAGGACGGCGTCACGAGCCAGGCTTCGGAAATCAAACCCCGTCGAGCATTGGTCTACGACGGCCCGCCATCGTTCCATTCGAAGCGCTCTCCGGATAACTAGCGCGGCTGGACACCCGGCTTGTCTTTAAGACGCTCGATGGCGGCCTTCGCTTCGACTTGATTGCTATATACGCCAATCAATAATTCAGCTTCATTGGCTCTGTCCGGTGCATGGACATACCACAGCAGAAAAACTGAATCCACAAGAAGTTCCTCACGCTGATTATAAGACAAGGTCCGTAAAACGACTCTAGGTCCTGATAAGTTCTATAAAGGGAGGAGTCAAGAAAAAACACTTCTCCGCCGGGCCGCTTACCGACCCCTCCCCTCCGTAGTTCTCAGCGAGCAGCAAGCGACAGCACATTTGTTCGCCGGGGCAATTGGGCTATTCAAGAATCCCACGAGCCACCGAGCGAATGCCTTCAGTGATCCTCACGAAGTGGTTGATCTCGTAATGTTCGCAGATTACCTGTTACGGCTAGTTGAAGGCCGGGCATCGGCTCCAACTCCAACTACGGTTTGAGCGGGGTCTGACATGATTTCTGACATGATTTTGATTTCATGTCCGTAACTCATAGAAAATAAGCGGGTGAGCCTGTAAGCCGGAATCGCCCGCCGAGATTGACGACACGTAACTTACTGATTCCATTCAGGCGGAACCTGTCAATAACATCAATTTGGTCAGGTTGGACAGGTTTCGTGTCACAGTTATGTCACAGTGAAGAAGCGGAGCTGGACCCGACCGTGTGAAGCTGCATTGAACCCTTGTTTTGCCCGGCAAAACATGGACTTTCTAATGTATCCTTGTTTTGCTCTTGGGTCATAAAGTAAAATAAGAGAGACAAGGTCAGTCTCTACTTAGCTCTGACTAAAACAAGGCATCCTTTCAGGTGCCCATATTATGCGGACCGGTCAAACCGTAAAACAAGCGACAGGTTACTCTGCATTCATTCCCGCGGGCCTCCCCCCCGTCCCGCCCGTAAAAATCGACCCAGAACTGACGCGATTACTGTCCGACGCGGACTGGGCCTTGGGACGACTGGACGGAATCGCTACCGTTCTTCCAAATCCAGACCTCTTCGTTTCGATGTATGTGCGCCAGGAAGCGGTCTTAAGCTCGCAGATTGAAGGAACGCAGAGCACCCTTGAAGACGTGCTCCAATTCGAAATCGATTCAAAAGGCCAGGATTTTCCGAAAGACATCCAGGAAGTCGTCAACTATGTAGGCGCCATGAATTACGGCTTAGACCGGCTGAAGACGCTTCCCTTAAGCTTGCGTCTAATTCGCGAAATTCATGCCAAACTGCTCACCGGGGTTCGCGGCTCGAACCGCACGCCAGGTGAATTTCGAACGAGCCAGAATTGGATCGGGCCAAACGGATGCACGCTCGCCAACGCGACGTTCATTCCACCCCCCGTTCCTGAAATGCTGACAGCTCTCGATAATCTCGAAAAATTTCTACACGACGACTCACTCCCGCTCCTCATTCAATGCGGGTTGGCGCACGCGCAATTTGAGACCATTCATCCGTTCCTGGATGGAAATGGTCGCGTCGGAAGGCTTCTCATCACGTTCCTGCTATACCAGAAACGCGCGCTCGAACGACCGCTGCTCTATCTCAGCCACTACCTCAAACAGCACCGAGCAGAATACTATGACCGCCTGACGGCAATTCGCAACGATGGTGACTGGGAAGGCTGGCTAAAATACTTTCTCCGCGGCGTCCAGCAAGTGGGTCAAGAAGCTGCCGACACCGCGCGAAACATTCTACGGATAAGAGAAGAGCATCGCCACCTATTAACCGAGAAACTTGCGAAGGACAAACTCGCGGCGACACCGTACGATTTCGCCTTCTTGGAGCACTTATTCCAGCAACCCATCGTGACCGTTCGTTTAGCCGAGCAGCACTTGAATTGTGCTTTCGTCACCGCCAGTAAAGTAGTCGAACGATTCGTCAATCTCGGCCTACTCGAAGAGATGACCGGGTTTCAGCGCAACCGACGATTTCGATATGCTCCTTATCTTGCACTGTTCGAGCCTTCTCGGACCCAAAAAGGGAGCCCATGACGAAACCAAACTCCCTGGTCAATCCTGTTCACTTTGAGGATTTTCACGGTCGCCAATTCGAGCGGCTCGTATTTGCTTATCTGCTACGAATAGATCGCTGGCGCACGCTCGAATGGTACGGACAACAGGGATCGGATTCCGGGCGAGATATTTGGGGTCTGAGAGACGACGACTCGCCCTCCGGTCAGAGTGTCTGCATACAATGCGCAAATCACAGAAGACTATCTCTCGCCAAAATTAAACAAGACATAGCGCGGGCCATAGCCGCCCCTCACGGAGTTCCCAGCAGATTCATCGTTGTCGCAGGTCGGCCCCTCTCCGCACAGTTGCGCGATCAATCAAAACGCGCCGCCAAAGAAGCCGGCATCATGGAGTACGAGGCGTGGTCAAGCGAGGAATTTGAGGAACGCCTGCGCGCACACGCCGAATCTTTTCTCAAGAGATTCATCGATGGCGCTCCGTTTCCCGACTCTCCTCAAGATCTTCGTATATTTGTGAGCGCATTGAGTCCCACGGACGATAATGAGATTCTATCTCTCATAGCCCGCGAATTTCCCGGCCCACCTGACTTCGTCAACACGAAACATCCTCCCCTAGAATCCACTTGCGCGCGCACTTCTGGTGACACTTGAATTGGTCGTCGCCAAAATGGCAAGAAGGCTGCTGCCCCCTCCCTAGTTCGCCAACGAGCCCGGACGCGGACGCATCGTCCAGTGAGCCTGTAAACCAAGCATCTCGTACCAAAATTTACCGGGATCGGATCACGGTAACCCAAATAACATCAATAGGAATCGAGGCCTGAGTTTGCAGATTTCTCCCTACTGGAGGTGATTAGTGTCACAGTTATGGCACATTCCTTCAAAAGCATGCCCGTAAGTCACAGAAAATAAACGGATGAGCCTGTAAGCCGGATTCTAACGAGTGGCATTGCAAACACGTAAGTTGCGCGTTTTCAATGGCCGCGCTTCACGGGCGACGCCGAAAATCGTAGCCGGTGGCGGGATTTCTGTTAGGTAGCTGTTAGGTCAATCCCCCTTGTTGCGAGGGCGCGCCACCCTTAGCCTCCGGTGTAGTATCCGTTATGATGAAAAACGTCCTTCTGCCACTCTTAGCAGCGCTCACAATTTTTGCGGCGACCATTGCTGCAAAGCCAAGCGACAAAGCATGGCTCGATGCGAAAGTTGTGTCTGTCGGTCATGTTTCGAATGACAATGGACAACAAACTCCAACCGTGACCGCTGTATTATACGACCCAGAAAACTCCAATCCTTTTGCTCGCAAGATTGGATTGGTGATTACCTTGCAACCTTTCTCCGGCAAGTCAAAAGTAGACCTAAGCGTAGGTACAACCCTCAAAGCGTACAGGTCGGGTGAGACCAGCACAATCTATGGCTTCCTCGTGATTCGATTTGTAGACGACAAAGGACACGAAAAAAGCGAACTGCACCCCATATTGCAGGAACTAGATCCGAGCGATGCGCCTTAACGGCGGTCATACCACGTCCACACTCGATTTGCCTTACGTCAAAGTGAACGGCTCACCACCATCCCGTAGTGCTCGTGGGTCGCACGTTTCGGATCGAGTGTGTCCGAGTCGGAGACTGGACGTTGAGCAGAGCCCACATGATGAGCCAGAGCACGGCCAAGGGCACGAGTATGATGAGTGGCAACCACCAATGGTCGATCAAAGTTTCCACGACTTCTTGGGTGCGATGTGCAGGTAGGGTTTGAATTGTGCCTCAGCGACAGGAAACTGGTCGATAAACCATTTGGCGGTTCGGCCCTTATCCTTGATAGCTTTCATAAAAGCATCGGGGTCGCGCGGTGTGGCTGCGGTTCCCTCTTTATAAATAATATTCGCAACCCTAAGATCGTTTCCCTGTTTGAAGATTTCATCAATGTAGGCCGGAATTTCTTCATGAAAAAGAAACGGGGCCTCCGCGGTCGCTGCGCTGAAACTCAATAGTTCATCGAATTGAGGATCAAAGTCCCGGCATACTCTCTGCAACATCTTCACAACCTCTTGGTACACCTTCAAGCTGCGTTCGTAGTTCTCTCGTTTCAGTCTCAGATGGTTGTCCTGCCACTGCCGGTAGGCGATCCAGACCGTGATACAAGCTATGAGCGGTGTCAGCGCGGCTTTGAAAATCGAGAGAATGCTGCACATGGTTAGATCGATGCCAGCGCCCACAGCACCTTGGCCGCGGCGCGCCTCAGTAGGCTACGGATTCCGCGAGCCGGAACCCCGCCAACGAAAGGGCCGTCTGGGTCGTGTACAATGTCCCACCGAGAAAGCAGCTTCGCTTGACTCTCATAAACGCCCGCTATCATTCCGACCGCTCCGTGTACGCGGAATGAATCTTTGGGTTTTAGGCTCGGCCAGTCAACCAGCGTCCAAATAATATCGTCGCCGGTGCGACCCATCCCAGTGGTTTCAGATGTGTAGTACTTCCATTCGTCCATATCATTGGATTCTTGATAAACGCGGAGCCAACGGCTCGTGGAGGAGATTCTCTCGCACAATTCGGAGTGCTTGGACTTGCAGAAAGGTTTCCACGACTTCTTGAATCCATAGATGAGCCCCACAATTATGAGTCCTACAAAAATCCTTGCTAACAATACGGAGTGGTTTTTCAGGGGCGGGAAAGCCTCTTTCAGTATTTCGTAGAAGTCCTTCATGACGCGGACTGGGATTCTCGAAGGTCTTTCACTTCGATGTTGCGCTGCCTCAGTATCGAGATAGCCTCGTCTATCCCCACCGTTCGATCCGTGAAGTAAATCACGGCGCGCATCTTCCCTTCTGCGCTAACGTCCACATGCATACGTTTCTTGAATTGATAGAAACTGGGGATATAGTGAGATTTCAGCGCATCCAGCAGTTCTTCCCACGCCTCATTAGACAGGTTGCCTTCAGTTAGGACGATCCCTTGTTCGTTGACGTGGGCAATCATGAGAAAGGAAACGTATCGGTATTGTCGGCGGAAGTCAATTCACCAAGATTCAACTATCAGAGTCCCAAATCCTGCTGAATCACCGCGCGCAGCTTGTCGTCCAGTTCGTTGCGAAGGATCACAATCGCGTTGGCGGTGTACTGCCAGCTGCGTTCCCCGATCTTCATTTTCTCCTCCCCCGCTTCCCAAACCGCAAGCTTTCCAATCACATCCCATTCTTCCGTTATCCCGTGCCTCTGGATCGCACGAGCCACGAATATTCTGTCGCGGATGACTCGTCGGCCTCGCCAAACTGCCAGCAGCAACTCATCATTTATGCCGACCGACGCTTGTGGTCGCGCCCGAATGATTTCCTCAGAGGCTTGAAACAGTCCGTCCAAGAGATCGCGGTATTCCTGTTTCTTGTTGTCCATCGACCATTGTCTGTGCTGCCAACGCCACGATATCCAAGGCGTGAGAAGCGCGCCGATCACCACGCCGACCAAAGGCCCGATGACGTTCCACATTGCGAACACCTCCGCGGTTGAGTTCACCATGTCCATCCTCATAGGCTAGCTTTCCTGTCAGAAGTATAATCTGCTGGTGACCGAGTTTTCCGTCAGTACCTTGGCATCCACCACCGGCTTTTAGGGAGGAAACTTGTGACTCTTTTCGCCGGATTCAGGTGCGCATATGCGCATGATCTCAATGAGAAGATTTTTGTCGTTTGCGCGGACTCGCAAGAGACCGTCGATATGCCCGATGGTAGTTCGTATCGCGTCGCCCGGCAGAAGATTAAACCGAGGAAGTGCGGAAATTTCGAGATAGCGATGGGAGGGTCGGCCCAAACAGGAGAATTGCTAGATGCTTGTGTTGACCGCATAGAGGAACGCGTAGCCGGATTTGCCGGGAATTCAATTCCCGAGTTAAAGAGATTCGTCTCCAAAGAACTGCTCGATTTCGGCAGGAAGGATGCGAAACTCTACTCGAAAAAATCCAGAGCGGTGGATTGCATCGTACTGGCCCGTTCACTCGCGGGAGATGTCGAATGTTGGCGAACCCGAGCGGCGCAATTAGTCCCGGTAGAGCGAAAGGTGCTTATCGGATGGAACGAAAATCTATATGAGCATGTTCTTGATCGCCTATACTCGGATGTCGGTCCGTTACTTCCTCCGCAGCAGGCAGTTCTCCTAGGGATGCACATTCTTAAATTGGCCGAAGATACGTCCAACTATGTGCGTGGTCCCGTGACTGTGGTTGTCGCGCATCGCGGCACGATACGGGAACTACCCTCAGAGAAGGTGAAAACGTTTCAAGAAAGAATCGATTTATTTCGCGCACAGGTGGATAGTGTTCTTCTTTCTCTGGCCGATCACACGCTTCGTCGCGGCGCCTACGAATCAAAACTCGATGAATTCAAAGCGACAGCCTTACAGCTAAGAGATGATTATGTTCAAGATTCTGCCCCCAAATCTGTCGAGGAGATCATGTCCCGGGACGATGTGATACCGGACTTTCCTGTTGGCGGGGTCATTTACCAACTGAAAGTCGATGGCGCTCCCGTCGTAAACGAAAATCCCGCAGATGTTGCCGCGTGGCAAAAGAAAATCGAGTTTCAGAAAATCCTAGGCGGCGCGGGACCGATTCGACTGACCTTACACTGCAAATGCGCCAAAAGCTTCGAAGTCGAATCCCCGAACATCCAAATGGTAGCGCGGCGCGAATTCGAATGTGAATGCGGAGCAAGAAATACCGCTACAGGCATACGAATGGAAGATGTGCGCTTGAAGATGGCGGAAGACTCAGCTCCCAGAATCGTTGTCACGGAGACTGATATTTCTCTGTAAGCCCGGGGACCTGCCGGTAATTGTGTGGATCGAGCGAGCGTCGAATGAAGCGAAAATGGAAGAAGAGAATAAACGATCTTCGGCGATACACCGATCTCAGCGCGCTCTTTTATCTGCTTGGGGAACGACAACTGACCCTCCGAGACCCAGCACACTGGGACGACAAGAACGACAGCTATTACCTGAGCTTGTACAAGGAGAGCAGCAAGGATTTGAAATCCGTTCTCGCTCTGTGCTTCGTGACGTGTTCCGAGCGATACCATTTGTGGCAGGTATTCGGAGCTGGTCGGAACGGGGTGCGGATTCGATTCAAGAGTGCAGAATTGTTCAGGGCGGTAAAAGACCAACCGGGCCTGCGAATGGAGCGCGTGCGGTATAAATATCTGCAAGAGATCGAGGACGTGCCGATTCGGCAATTTCCTTTCGTGAAGCGACACGGTTTCATAGATGAGAGCGAATTTCGGATGGTGTATGAATCTTCGGATACGATTTCCAAGTTCGATATACCCATACCACTATCGTGCATTCGCAACATTAAGCTAAACCCGTGGTTGCCTCGCGATCTGTTCTCGCACGTGAAGAAGGCAATCCGAGGGATTGATGGGTGTAGCTCGCTGGACATTTTACATTCGCATCTGATCGACAACGAACAGTGGAAGCGCGCCGGAGATAGGGCTGTCGCCAAATTATGACCGAGTTTCGTATCGGCACCTCCGCGTTCACGGCTGTGGGCTGGAAGGGTTCCTTCTATCCCGACAAGATGCAGCCTCGTGACTTCCTGACGTACTACGCCACGAAATTCGACACCGTCGAAGTGGATTCCACCTTCTACCATTCCCCACCGGCCAGCACCGTCATGGGCTGGAACGCGAAAACACCCAAGGGCTTTGTCTTCGCATTGAAAATTCCGCAGGAAATCACGCATGAAAAATGTCTCGTAGGTTGCGACTCTGAATTTACCGGCTTCTTGAAAGTAGCCGACTTGCTAGGCGACAAGCTTGGAACCCTGCTGTTCCAGTTCGGCTATTTCAACAAGGATGCGTTCGCGACGGGCGAGGATTTTCTGGCTATATTGAAACCCTTCCTGAACAAGCTTCCCAAAGATCATCGGTTCGCGCTAGAAATCCGCAACAAGAACTGGCTCAATGCCGAATTCGCCGACGTATTACGCGCGCACAATGTCGCGTTGGTGCTACAGGATCAAATCTGGATGCCGCTCCCGGCTGGAATGGCCTTCGACTATCTGACAGCCAGCTTCACCTACGTGCGATTGCTGGGAGATCGCAAGGGCATCGAGAAACAAACGAAGGTTTGGGACAAAGTAATCGTGAACCGCTCCAAGGAGCTGCACAGCTGGGTTGATGTGTGCCACGCGACCATAAAGCGCGGCGTCTCGACGTACGTGTACGTCAACAACCACTACGCCGGTCACGCTCCGGCGACAATCGCACAATTCCTAAAACTCTGGGATAAAGAGGGCGGACGCCACAACCAGTAGAAATGCGCACCCACACGAAATTCTTTAGCTTTTCAAAGCTTGCCAACGTTGACGGTGCCACAACAGTGGTTAGAATCGCGATGGTCTGGAACGATCTCGCAATCGCGAATTCCTCACTCGGCTACTTCAAGCGTCTTCCGCCGAAAACACTGAATCATATTCGACAGGGCGCGCCCCTCTACTTCGTGAGAATGAGCTGCGGCCATCTGCGCGAGGGTTTGAGAGCAATCAAAGAAGTGAAAGCCTCTCCGCGGCTCGCGGAATTGGTGAAAGGATGCGACCCCCACGCACAATCCGCGTTCGCGGCTTTGTGCGAATGCTTGCCTAACGGCGGGAATTATGCGGATTTCGAACGCTACGTCAAGCCTGTTCGCAATAAGACTGCCTTCCACTACGATTCAGATCAGGTCGAGTGGGCTTTGAGATTTCGGGCGAAACATCATTCCCGTACTCCGGGCTCGATGACTATCGGAGAGGATATCCATTCGACTCGTTTCGAGTTTGCGGACGTTGTGCTCGATACGGTTACTTGCCGAAATCTTTGGAGCATCCCTATGTCCGCAGACGTACAAGTCGAAGCTGATCGCATCGCTGAGTGGGCTTTCAACCGGACTCTCGAATTTCTGGATTTTGGAGGGGATTTCGTAAGTCGATATCTGCGAAAGTACGCTCCCCTGTGAACGGGTCAACCAACGTGGGTCCTTGTATTTAGCAAAGACATCCGACATCAACCGGGCGCGGGTGTCTCCGCCGCCATTCCGCCCGCGCTTCATCAAGGTGAATCGAAAAAGAACTGACGGTTGGTTTGCCGTGGAAGTCGTATCTGCGCGGATAAATGATTTCGCGCATGCTCCTTCCGAAGGCCACCAACTCAGCTTCGCTCATTGCCTGAAGGGTTGCACGCAGTGCTACTAGATCAACTCCTTCGGGTTGCAGGCCGATCATTTCTCCACAACTCTCTCCGAGGACTTGCGCCGTCTGCTAACAGCCCTTGATCAAGAGCAAGTCAGTCGCCTTGTCCCCGTCGAAGACTATCATCCAGTTGCCGTGGGAGATGAAGAGAACCTTGTCGTTCTTCCAGTATGAATTCTGCCAGCAGTTCCTTTGGTAGGAGCTAGCCTGCTCGGGTGTGAGCAGCTGACCGAATCTTTTCTCGATCTGCGCTTTCGTTTTACCCACCACAAGTGTGTCGCGGTGTCGGTCACCGATCATCGTGCCAGTTGCTGTATCTAGGTCGAGCTTGTAGATGCCCTCCTTCCACAGAAGGTACTTTACGTTCTTCGGGTCACCATCGGAATACATGGCGTTCCAACTGACGGCGAACAAGGCAAACAGTAGAACGAGGACGAGCAGTGTTAGCTTGAGTGGCTTTTTCATGCCTCAGTTCAGTCGGTTTCTGGCGGCGCGGTCCGCTACGTAATCGTCAACACCGCAACACTCGACGACTTGAGCGCACCCCGCGTTTTTGCGAGCGCTGTTTGATTAGCCCCCGCCCTACGGAGGAACTCCTCGGCATTTTGCCATGTCTGGAACCGAAGCGACGAGAGTGCCTGCGTTTTCCCCTCGGGCGGATAGATTTCGTCGGCCATTCCGACGGGGCTAATATCGACTACCAATATCGTGTGGTTCATATGGTGCAGGAGATACTTAGGTTGCATAGTCACCGCTTAGGCTTTGGCGCGTCTAAGAACTGCGCAGCAAGTTCGATCTGTTCGAATGTTAGTTTGGATTTTGATTTCACGAGTCCTCACGCTCACGAATTTCAGTTGTAATAGCGAGTATGTAGGTAGACCGCGACAGGCAGGACTACATATCCAAAGCCCACGACCAGCGCGACCCCAAGATGGTCATTTTGGTGCAGCCTTTCAACCAGCAACCATGTCGCTAGGCCGGCGATCACGATCACGCGCGTAAGAAACGCCAACCAGTCGGACTTTCTACGCACCTCGTTCATGTCAGTCACCGATACAGAGCATCTTCTACTCGGTGTCCCCGACACGTCAAGCCATCCACCATCGCGCATTGACCGCCGATTTTGGAGTAAAATCACCGGCCAATGCCACCGTCGCTGACGATCTTAACAACGTTGTGCGCACTTCTGTCGCTACTCTCTTGCTTGCCGCAGGATATTAAAGCTCAATCGGACACTAAACCGGCTCTCTTGGATCAACTAAAGCCTCGCGGGTATGTTAACGATTTTGCCGGAATCATCGATTCATCGGCTCAATCGCAGCTTGACGTAATCTGCAAAGACCTAGACCAAAAGAAAAGAACCCAGATGGCCATCGTGACCATCGTGTCGCTTGATGGCAGACCTATCAAGGAATTCTCGATCCAATTATTCAACCGCTGGGGTGTCGGGTACAAGGACACGAATCGCGGCGTTTTGATGCTGTTGTCACGAAACGACAGACAATATCGCATCGCCGTTAGCTACGGCCTTAAATCCGTTATCACGGACGATGAAGCAACCCGTTTGGGGCGCGAAGCGATTCCATTCCTTCAAAAGGGACACTACGGTAGTGCGCTACTGTGGGTGGCCCAACGCATTCATGATGAAATCGTGCGGAGCGTAGAATGAGCGCGCGTGTTCGAATTGGACTGGAACCGCGTTAATTAAGCACGTCGAATCACCGGAGTAATGGTGGTCGTATCCAGCCAAGATGTGAAAGCAGGACCCAGAGCACAACGACAATCAGAACGACCGCGACCGCAAGTGTTACGGGACTGCTTGGTCGTCCGAAACGTCCGAATCCGGGCATGTCATCACTATACTCGCGCCGAAGTTGTAAGTAAGAGTCGAACCCGCGCACCGGCCCGTGGTAAACTTCGTATGTATCGCGGACGTTGCATAGAACGCCGTCAAGTCATCCTTAGAGAAGCCAGACTGCCCTAGGGATGATTCGGATCGATCTTCAAATAGGCAAACAGAAGCGGTCTTCCACTGGGCTCGTGGCTTCCACCTTGCGGTTCAACCGTCACAAAGACCGCATCGATTGCGCTGAGATCTTTCGGGTTGTCGGTTTTGAGCACCCAACGCTTCTTGGCGGCGCTGTCCTCGTAGAAGATGCCGAGACTCAAAGCGTGCCCCGGTGTGACGCGGCCCCAAGCCTGAAACGTGCTGGCGGTCTTGAGGCCAGGCTGCCGATCTAGATCGTAGGCGTAGAACACGAGTGACTTGCCCTTGGTATAAAACATCCGCCCGTATGGCTTTGCGGTCTTGGCATCCTGCCCCACATCGTAAACCTCAGCGATGTACAAGTCCCGCGCTCCCATCAACTCGCGAATATCGCGGTCGTGTGCAAGCAATTCATCCTGTCTGCTAATCGTTTGGTTCTGCTGGCTGAGTTGTGCGGAAAGTTCGTCGTCTTGTGCTGTGAGTGCCGCCAGCCGGGCCTCGCTCTCGTTTCGCCCCCGCTGCAAGTTGCTTAGTTCCACTTGCATTTTGTCGAGAGAAGATTGCGCGGCGGTAAGTTGTTGTCCAACTTTTTGGTTCGCTTCCATAACCTGCTGCTTCTCGGAGTTGGCGGCGCTGGCAGCTTGTTGCAAGCCGGTTTGAATAGCCCTCATCCGACTCAGGGCGGTAGACTGGGTTTCGATTTGGCGGCGGATCGCGGAGATCGTGCGGTCACGGTCGGCAAGCTGCGCCGCTAGGATTCCACGCTCGTGTCCCGAATCGCTCAAATGCTGTTCCAGCGCCTTCACGTTCGCATCATCGGAACGGACAGTCGCTTGGGTGGCTTTAGAACCCCGGCTCCTACCCATCCGGTATGTGTAGACTCCGAGCGCGCACATCAGCAGAACGACCGCAGCAAACGACGCCCACACAGTGCCCCAGTTCGCACCCATGGATGGACGAGCGTTTCGGCCAGCGCGGACTTCGGGCATTTCGCGAAGTAGTAGGGGCACTCCGATACTCACGGCTGCCTCGAACTCCCTAACGGCTTCCCGGCACTCGGAGCATTCGGCAAGATGCTCATCGAGCCTTTGCTGTTCCTGATGGCTCAGGTCGCCCGATGTTGACAGAGCGCACAGCTCCCGGAATTCTTCGTGTGATTCCATAATTCAATCGGCCTTTTTGTTGTCATCGAACATTTGCTTGCGCAGCTTTTCAAGTCCCCGGTGGTAGTGGTGTCGAACGGCCCCCACGGGCTGTCCCAGTTTTTCGCTGATTTCTCTGATTGTGTAACCGTCGAAGAAAAATAGGCGGATCGTCTCGCGCTGATTCTCCGATAAAGAACCGAGCACTTTTTGGATGCCAGTGCGCCCGAAAACCACCTCTGCGGAATAATCACCTTCGATGGTCGGCTTCCCGGATTTAGCAGCGGCGTCAACTTGGATGTCCCCATGGCTATAGTAACGGCGCGCCGTCAAGTATCGGCGACGTTCAATCGCGCGGTGGTAGGTCATCTGTACGATCCATGACCTTGCCGTGCTTTTTGAGCTATCGAAGATGCGCGCTTTTCGATGGATGAAAAGAAACAGGTCCTGTACGAGGTCTTCCGCCTCCGTAGCGTCTCTCAAGATTTTGGCAGCGACGCCGCGAACGATCCGTGCGTATCGCTCGAATAATCGCCCCAGTGCCTGTGGGTCGTCCGCCTGCACGCGCGTCATTAGCGCTTCGTCGGTCGGTTCGGCGACTCGTCGCTCGTCGGTCACGTTGATCCCAAGACTGGGTGCGGCTCGAAATCGTGCAGCGGGGCAAGCGCATGCTGGTTTCTCGTAGTGCCCGGCAACCATACCGCACCAAGAAGGGACCAAGAAAGGGCTATAACGCCAAGAAGCGGAACTATATTTATCTGTGGGACTGGTAAAGTTTGGGACCCTGCTGCGTAGACTAAGAATGCCCGGCGGCGCGCACCAATCGCGCCTCTCGGCATGGCGAAAGAATGCTCTCAAGACACTGGCCTCATTGAGTCGTGTAACAGGATTCCGGCCCTCTAGAGGTTTGCGGCTGGTGTAGGAGTCCACGTCCGTCAGTCGAGCCGCGCTAAGGCATCGATGTCGCCCCGCGTACCATTTTAGGAAGTCGGCCGCGCGGTATCTCCGCCCGCGAATCGTTGCTTCCGAAAGTCCACGTTCCGATGACATCGCCTCGACAAAATCGTTCAAGTACTTCGAAAAAGGCTGTGGCAGACGGAGATACTTAAGTTTTCCTTGAAAGCGCAGGAATCTCCGGGCCGTCAGGGCGAAACACCTAGCCCAGACTGCCCGGCGGGGTACGGCTTGTCCTGATTGCGAATTTTGTTCCGGCGGTCCGCAGCCTGGTCAACTTCCTCCAGTGTCACGTCGCGGAGCCGATGAAGTCCGAGAATGTTGACGACCTAAATAAGATAAGTAGCTGCAACGCGGATCGCTGATCGCCGGGTACCCGTTGTTTCCATACGCGCCAAGAAGCATTCGCGTTCCTTTGCCAGGAGTGCGGATCGGTGGCGTGCAATGGCGGCTGCACGTTCGAAATACTTTTCGAACACGGTGGCAGCTCTCGTGAAACCTGAGTTGCTCAAACAAGGGTGACGCTCGGTAGCCACTATAGCTGCTCAGTCCTTCAAAAGTGATGGGTACGAGAGATTCTGCCGGAAGCGGAGAGTCACGGCGGCATTAGTCTTAATTCTGCTCAGTATCCTAAGAAGTACACAGCTTTTCCACAGCAAGTACCGTCCTTAATAATTTAGTGACTTGACATCAGTAGACTCGATGCGTATTTTGCTTCCATTTTCCAGCAGGAGGTCTTATGCGCGTGTTGAGGGTGGTGTGTCTGGTATCGATATTCTGCTTCGCTTTCCTAGCTGCATCAGCTCAGCAATCCACACCGAGCAGCGGTCCTCAAACGCCCCAAGCGGCGTCGATCTTGCAGCAAGCCGTAACTGCGCTTACGGGCGGATCGCCGATCACGGACGTGACGATGACTGGCACAATTACAATGGCGCGGACGCCCATTGTCCCTAATGGTGCGAGCACCACGGCCACCGGCGTTACGACCACAGCAGGGACGATCACTTATGTTGCAACTGCTAACGGTCAGGGCGAGGCGATTGTCAGCTTTCCGTCTAGCACATCAACTGAAATCAGGAGCATTTCTGGGGGCACACCAACGCTCATAGAAGTCGGGACAAACGGGGTTTCCCAAGCAATACAAACGCAGAGCGCGTGGTCGCCTCACCCAGCCTGGTTCTTGCCCGCCTTCGTGCTCGCCAGCGGAATGTCGTCACCGAACTATGCCAGTTCGTACATAGGTCCCGAGACTTGGAACGGGGTGGCAGTGCAGCACGTCGCTGTCTGGCTGGCCCCACCCAGCAGCGCGGCGACTGGCGCGCTGTCGCAGCTCTGGCAAGGTGCCAGCCAGCACGATATTTATCTCGATCCGGCATCGTTCCTGCCCGTTGCCATGACGTTCACCGTACATCCGTACGACCCCACAAATCCTGACCGTGCGCTAATTCCATACAGGGGCAACAGTCTTGACCGCCCGGAAGAGGTGGACTTTTCGGATTATCAGCAAATTCACGGGCGACCCGTGGCACTTCATCTCCACAGCACGATGACCTTGGCGATAGAACTGGTTGTCACTGACATCCAGATTTCGTCTGTTAGCTTCAACACTGGCGCAACCGTTGCAGCCAATTAGGAGATCGCCGATGCGCTACGTCCGCCCTCTTGTTTTGATGTTCGCTTTGTCGGTCACGGCATTCGCCGCTGGTTCCGCAAGCGCTCAGGATGACCCCAATTTCGAAATAGGTCTCAAACCTTACGGCTCCTACAACGAAGGGAACATCGACACCGTTAACATCGGCAATGGTGCTTTGAGCGTGAACATTCCGCTCATGTCCTATCCGCAGCGCGGAGGGAAACTCAAGCTCGATTTCTCGCTAGTGTATTTCAACGGCTCAAGCTACAGCGACAAGGTTTGCTACACTGAAGATGGATATCAGGAGTGCGTTTGGCAGCCCAATTGGACTCCAAGCGGTTTCGCGATTGTTGACAAACAAGCATTTTCTACTTTGCCTCAACTCGTAAGTACCTATAATATTTGCAGCGTTTATAACCAATACATGCTTGCGTGCAGTCCTCAGATCTCCGATTCTGGTGGGGCGGTCCATGTGTACGCGCCGCTGAACACTGCGAGCACTCTTTATCGAACAGTCGACGCAACAGGCATTCAAATCAACGGCACGTCTGTCATCGATTCGCAAGGAATCGTTCACACTGGTATAACCTCGCACGGTCCCGATAGTCGCGAGGACTCGAACGGCAACGAAATCACATATGTGGCTGGAACCGGATGGACAGACACATTGGGACGCACGATTCCTCAGGTACCCCAGCCTACTTCCAACGTGGCCAACTGTCCACAGCCCCCAACTGTACCCATCGCGCCGAGTAGCGCAGCCACTTGGAATCTGCCGGGCTTGGACGGCGGCACTTATTCTTTGACGTTTTGCTACGCCGCACAAAACTTTACTTGGGGCGGCAATTCTGAAGAAGGCCTGCCCTCCGAGCCCTATTCCCCGACAGAATTGACGAGCGTCGTCCTTCCCAACGGCACGGCATGGCTGTTTCAGTACAATGTGGCACCTAGCTCTACGGTCCCGTTGGCAAACCTCTCGCAGATCACGTTTCCGACCGGCGGAACGCTTTCCTATTCTTGGGGTGTTGGGGACGTTTGCTCGTCACACATGATTGTGGCCAACAATGCTGTACTTACTCGCACGTTGAGTCCTAACGATGGCTTGACCCCAGCTTCAACATGGACCTACAACGGATGGACGGTCACCGATCCCGCTGGCAATGCCTCCGTTCACACTTTTGGAGTGGCCGGACCGCCTGGAACGGCCAACGGGTGCCTGCTCTACGAAAATCAGGTTAAGTACTATCAGGGAAGCCCAAGTGGTACGCTCCTGAAAACTACAAACACAACGTATTACTACACGAACACGGGCTGGCCAGAACCATCGACTTATTACGGGCAACCAGGCTTGAACGTCGTTCCAACCTCCGAAACCACGATTTGGCCCAACGGACAGCAGCGAGTGGTCGATTACGGGTATGACAGCGGATTCACTTTTTACCCGCCTTGGTATAGCAACTCGATGGTGCTTGAGACTGACGAGGGTACAGGTACCGGCATTTATGGCAAGCAATTGACGAAGAAGGAGTACGACTACGGTGGGTCCTTGCTACGAACCACTACGACGAGCTACCTCGCCCTCAGCAACTCGACTTACTTGAGCTACAACCTGCTGGACCTGCCTTTGTCCGTCCAGATCACGGATGGAGGCGGCACGCAACGCGCCTACACAACCTACAGCTACGACGGATCGAGTCCCGTATCGTCAGGAATCACAACACAACACGTCACCCCACCCAACGGCAATTATCGCGGGAATCTCACTTCGACTGCTCACTGGCTGAGCACAACGGGCACGTATCTCACCGGCACGAACACAAATTTTGATACGGGCATGGTGGACGTGGCGAAAGACCCGAATTTGAATCCCACAACTCACGGTTATTCTGCCACCTACGTTGGCGCATTTCCGACGACGATCACGAACGCGCTCAATCAAGTGACGACAAACGTCTACGATTTCAATACAGGACTTCTGACCTCGACGACCGATCCCAACGGTCAGCCCACCAGCTATAAGTACGACGATATGCTTCGTACAACGCAAATCAATTATCCCGACACCGGTCAAACCAACTTCACTTATCCGACCCCGAACGATGTGGACATAACAGAGCTAAACAATTATGGCGCACCAAACCGGCTGTCCTATTTAGTGGTTGATGGAGTAGGCCGCACAATCCGCCAGGCGGTTACGAACGGTGAGTCTATACCTTACGATGAAGCCGACACTTGCTACGACGGCCTTGGACGGGTGAGCTTTAAATCCTATCCCTTTCAGGATTCGGGGCCGTTCACGACATCTCGCTCGTGCGGATCGCCAGAGCTTGGCGACTCGTCCGCCTACGACGCGCTGAACCGCACGACCAGCGTTACGCATTCGGATGGCTCAACTGTAAACACTTCCTACACCGGGCGAGCGACGAGCGTACAGGACGAAGGAAACGGGACTCAGAGAGTCCAACGGATTTCTCAAGTGGACGGACTAAACCGACTGGCATCGGTGTGTGAAGTTACGAGCACGACTCTCGCGGTCGGAATCACCGGCAGCACGGCTCCCGCCGCCTGCGGCCAAGACATCGCCGCAACGGGATTCCTAACGACATACGCATACGACGCTTTAGACGATCTTACGTCCGTCGCACAAGGCCCGTTGAATGCCCGAACGTTTGTCTATGACAGTTTGTCTCGCTTGACGAGCAGCGCGAATCCTGAGGCCGGAACAACGACATACACATATGACGCCGACGGCAACGTCCTCACCAAGAAAGACGCACGTAGTATTACGACGACCAACGCCTATGACGCCCTAAACAGGGTCACGTCCAAGACCTACTCGGATGGCACGCCAACGGTCTCCTTCTATTATGACCAGTCCTCCGTGTGGGGCGTCAACCTTGGAAGCTCAATTGGTCGGCTCACTTCTAACAATGTTTGGAACGGCTCCTGGGTGTCAGGCGAGATTTTCGCTTACGATTCCATGGGGCGCGTCATCAACAACTCCCAGTGCACGCCGCAGAACTGTTCTGGCACGCCGTTCTCCGTTGCCTACACATACGACCAGCTGGGCGATATCACGTCGTCCACCCCCGGTGAAGGCATGACTCTCACGAATACCTACAACGCTGGCGCTCGCCTGACGTCTGTGACAAGCAGCATTTCGGACTTGAATCACCCTGGAACCTTATTCGGATACCAGAACCTTGCGCATTACAATGCGGCGGGATCGTTGACCTCAGTAACTTTGGGCAACAACGTCAACGAGACTCGCACGTACGATGCTCGCCTGCGTCTCACCGGAATCACCGACGCGGCGGTGTATAGCGTCACAATCCCGACCAGCGGAGGCTACGCTCCCAATAGCGACATCCTCACGGCCTATGACAGTGTCAACGGCAACTGGACCTACGGCTACGACGCTTTCAATCGTCTTGTGGGTTCGAACCAGAATAGCGGCACTACAACATATAGCTACTCGGACGACCGCTTCGGAAACCGCTGGAATCAGACCGTCACGCACGGAACTGGAACCCCGTCGAGTCTCGGTTTCGATGCCAACAACCACATCACGGGGTCCGGCGTCAGCTACGACCTTGCCGGGGACATGACATACGACGGAACGACGACGTACACCTACGATGCCGAGGGCCGAGTCAAAACTGCCAATAACGGCATTAGTGGCAGTTCAAGTTACGCGTACGACGCCGAAGGCCGTCGCATCGAGAAGACAACGTCCGCTGGCGGGACAGTCGACTTCGTGTATGATCTCGCGGGCCACGAAATCACCCAGAACTCAGCGGGATCATGGATGCGCAGCGAGTTTTACGCGGGCGGCCGCCATGTGGCGACCTACTACGGCGGTACCACCTACTTCATCCACCCCGACTGGCTCGGCACCGAGCGAGCCCGCAGCAACGTATCCGGTGCCCTATGCGAATCAATCACCAGCCTACCCTATGGTGACGCGATGACAACATCCGGGAGTTGTGGCGACCCTAGTCCCATGCATTTCACCGGCAAGGAACACGATACGGAAACTGGCCTGGAGAATTTTGGCGCTCGCTATGATTCGTCGAGTATGGGACGCTTCATGACACCTGACTGGTCCCGCTTCGCATCAGCCTCCGTGCCCTATGCCGATTTCGGAGATCCTCAGACCCTGAATCTCTACAGCTACGTGCGGAACAACTCAACGTCGTTTGTGGACCGAGATGGGCACAATTGCGATCCTGACACTTCATTTACGGATGATCAGGGCAAACTACACATCATCGCCGGACAGTGCCATTCGGACTTTGCGTTCGCTGTGGTCGGATTCTTCGGAGGGCATCATTTCATTCCGCGTCAAGTATTCCGGCAGTGGGATCCAGCCAGTTATGCGAGGCAGCTGGCCGAGAAATTTACCTCGGGGCCGCTCGCTGATAAAAGTAAGAATTTTAATGATACGCTTCACCGAGCTTATAATGCGCAGACGGCGAAAATCATCGAGAATTATTTAGAAAAGACTGGAAAAAATGCGGAAGAACTTACGAAGGAGGATTTCAAGGAAATCGTACAGGAGATGAAGGCCGCTGGGGGAGCGATCGAAGAATTCAGCGGCCGCCTCGAATCCGATGTAAGTTCGGAATTGCGTGACATAGACGAAGGATTGCAAGCTGCCGTCAACTTCGTTGAAGATACCGGTGGCCAAATAATAGAGGCGTGCGAAGGTGGTGCACCTTGTTTGCCCTGATATTATATAGTCTCTCATGAATCTATTTCCCATCTTTGTGAAGCAGGGTAGGCATGCCGATTGCTACCGAGCGGGGTTTATCGATGCCGTTGGAGAAGTGAGGATTCAGCCGGACTTCCACGGCGTCCACACTTTCCACGAAGGAATGGCGTCGGTCCAGTTTGGAGACCTCTGGGGATTTATCGACGAGGTCGGCAAGATGGTAATCGAGCCATTTTCTTCTGGAGCCCAGTCTTTCTCCGAAGGTCGAGCGGTTTTCTCTCAAGAAGCTCGACGTGGAGTAATTGATCGATCCGGGAAGATCATTGTGGCCGCGACTTACTTCGGAATCGGAATGTATAGCGAAGGTCTGGCCTGGATGTCGGATGTCGGTGCTTGGAACTCTGAGCCAGGTTCCTACGGAGTACTCGATGCAGAAGGCAACGTGAAAATCCCTTTTTTTTTCGATGATATGAGGGGGTTTGCTGAAGGGAATGCGGCTGCAAAGCTAGGAGGCAAGTGGGGATTTATCGAGCCGGGGGGGAGTTTCGCTATACCGGCGACCTTTGACTTCGCGGTCCGCTTTTCCGAGGGACTCGCCCGTGTTAAGTCCGGTCGCCTGTGGGGCTACATTGACCACGCTGGGCAATATGTAATCTCTCCTCGGTACGATAGTGCACTCGATTTTAGCGAAGGTCTGGCGGCAGTGGAGAAGGATAAGCGTTGGGGGTATATCGACCACCAAGGTCAGTACCAGATTCTCCCTTCTTTTCACCAGGCTAAAGTGTTCTCAGAAGGATTTGCTCGTGTCGAGATCGGCAATCTAAATGGGTACATTGATAGGTCAGGACGCATGCGGATCAGGGAACAGTTCGATTTTGCTGGCGACTTCCGCAATGGGCTTGCGCTGGTTCAGACTAAACAATCAACGAAATACGTTAACAAGCAAGGCGGCTCTGTGTGGGAAGGACCCTACGTTGAGATAGCGTTCGCGTTTATGCCTGGATTCTAGTACGGGTTGTCCCTCGGCATAACTTCGTGCGGATGGAACTTAGTTGCGTCGCGACCGACAGAGAGCCTAATCAATTGTCCCGAATGTCGATCTCTTGTAAGCGTACGTTCAGAACCGTGTTGACTCTCGCGAGCGGCTAAGCAGTTATCTGGTCATCGGCGGATACTGCTGCGAGATTCCAAGGCAGTTGTTCTTCGATACGGTTGATCAGGTGGTCGGCGATGCGCGACAGAACGTCACGCAGATAGGTTTCGGGATTTAAGTCGTTCAGATTTTTGTTCCGATCAACCTATAAACGGCGGCTGCGCTCTCACCGCCTCGATCCCATCCCGCGAATAAGAGGTTCTTTCCGCCCAGAGCCACCGCGCGCAGGGCTCGTTCCGCCGCGTTGTTGCGCAGGTAAGTCATGGTAATCGTGTGCACCAAGGAAGTGCCCACGAGGGGCGGATACTTCGGCTGAGAGACGGCGAAGTTGGAGTGTCGAGATAACCCAAGTCTATTTCGGTTCATGTGCCCTCATCAAGGTCGGCCGTACAGGACTTCAAATCGTCCGCTCCATCGATTTCTCCTAGCTCAACCGGGCCGCGCTCCGTAATCTGTCGTGTTCGCCGCGCGATACGCTTTCTTATCGCAGCAATCTGTTCATCCGTCAAACGCAGCTCCAGAGTCTCGTGTGGTTGGCTCACGACTTGCTCCTGGTTTCTCAAATATTCTCGAATCTCTGTCTCGCGTTCGCATCCAGGCCCAGGAGCGGACTCCCCGATCTCGCTGCGGGAGGAGCCCGCGAAGTACGTTCCTACCGGACCGCCGACGTTCAATTTACGATTTCTTCCCTGGCGGCGATTACGAGCAGGGCACAATCTGACCCGCAAAACATCTCATCCGGACCAGCCTTAGGGGGCATGGGCTCCCCGCAATGAGCGCAGCGGGCCGTTTCATTCACGTACGGAAGCTTCGACATGTCCATCCAAGTAATTTTCACAAATCCTCCTTTAACGCAACGAGGCAACGATTGTGCAAAGAGCCTGAAAGAACTTCTGCTCGGGCTCCGCTAACAATTCGAGTTCCCCTCCCGATACCCTCCCGCATTGTATTTTTCCTATACAGCTCTATCGTTCTCCCTCCCTTTGACGCCGCGCCCATTGCGTCAGAGAGCCATTCCCACGGCGAAGTAGGAAACCCGGGGACTCAGAATTTCCGGGGACCAAAAACAGGTCTAGAGAGATTAGGGTACTGCCCATTTTTCGGTCTGTAGTACTCCCGTACTCGTGTCCACAATTCATAACCCAAACGCGCACACAATCTCGCCGATGCAAAAATATTATTCTACGTCTCGCCTCCTTTCGATCTGCGCAGCCGTCTACCGTGCGCGGCGCGGACTATAGCCGTACGTGCGTGTACGCGGGCCGTGATAGCAGTATGCTCGGCTAGAGCGGGATTGATGCGCGTGCCGTTCCCTCGCGCCCGCAGGCGCGAGACAAATGCATAGACGGTCTAAAGTGGCACAGGTCCGGTGCCTTCATTGCGTACGGTTAGGCCTCCAAGTACTCGTTATTCGTAATCCACTTGCTGATTCGCTCGGCATCGGCGACAGTCTGCAAATGGGGGTTTCCCTGTCCGTACTTCGCCATGAATTCCGCGGCGCGTTTGGTCCGAAATGGTCCGATTGTTGCGGCATACTTTCTGCCGTGCGTTTTGTGAGTAGGCTTGCTCGCTGCGCGGAAGACTTCCCGCGTAGCGTCTTGCTTTAGTCCCACATAAAATTTTGTTCTCATGATGGCTCCTTATTGGTTGTCGCTGTGTTCGAGCGGATTATCGCAATCGCATTGTGTGATCTCGCAGTAGTCCGCGCCAAAGGAAACGTCTTGTGCTTGCTCGATTGGCGAGAGGGTTAGTTCCAAATAGCCGGTCTTTTTAAGCCGGGCTGCACGCGTGCGGCCAAGTTCAAACAGGGACACGAGAGAATCAACAGCACCCTTGCGAGTCTCGAAAACCTCGCAGTTATCGGGAAGGCAGCCATGCGAGCCTGACATTGCAATCCAATGTTTAAGCGCAGCGGGGAGGATTCCTATGTGCCGCGCATACTCGTAGGCTGATTGGTGGTAATCCTTCGGATTTAGAAAACCGTCTTCGATAGCCTCTGAAACGGATTCGTCCCACCATTCAACGATGGTCTGGTCCGTGAGCTTGTTAATTAGGTTGACGTGCTGACGGTCTCGTTCGAACCACGTACGGCAATCTGTCGAATCGATTGAGACAGGTTTAATTGCTTGGGGTGTCTTGGTGTCTTTTTTCATTAGCGTTTGCCTCCATTCGGCCCGCAATTGCCCGCGATGTAATCCAGCCAACGTTCACGGTTGAAATTGGCGTTCTGGGACTGGCAGAAATCCGCTAGATCGTGGATTGCTTGCTGGGAAAACATTGGCGAGTCTGGGAAATGATTCGCGGTTTTAATGGCATCAGCTAATGCGATAAAGTGTTTCTTAGACATATTCGCTCCTTACCCGAGTGAATTTTGTTTAGGAGGCGTAGGCCGCTAGAACGGTCTGCGCTTCCGCTTACTTCTTTACTGTTGTCCTGCCAGGATAATTTCGGATTCAATCTCGCCGATACCTGCGCTGTCGCCTTGACGCATGGCCTCTGCGCGACGTGCCAGCAAATCCGAGGATACCGGCCGTGCAAATCTGTCCATTTCCACCCACTGAGAATTGCTGGCCGCGGTGCCGCCAGGCGACACTAGAAAGCGTGCGCGGCCGTATGCGGACTTGGCGTCCAGCACAACGCATGAAACGCGAACGCTTTCGAATCGCACTAAAACTGTCGCGCCGATTGAGGGTTTAAGATCGTTCACTGTGTGGGCCATGATTGCCTCCCTGATTGATGCTAATAGCATCCTCTCATAAATCCGATTCGTTGTCAAGTAACATCCTACATCGTAGGATAACTATTTCAGGACGCAGGATTGTTCGCTTGTCATTCGCCTTGCACGTCTGTCTACATGATCGGATGAGTCCGACATTTTTCTAGTCGTCGAGTTGTCAGAAATAATCCTACCGTGTAGGACTTGACACGGTAAAAAGTACCCGAATCGTCTAAGTGCCAACAATTCACCACGGTACATGCGATTGAAACGGTCGATTTCATCAAAACTGGGTAGGCGAAGGCGATATAAATGACTTACGTTTATGTGCTGTGTTATCAATGAATACCGACTTATTTGACTGCTTACTGCCGCGGGATGCGGATTGCTTACCGATTCGGGCTGGATCGCAGACTCATAAGAACAGGCGATTAACAGGTATTCTAGGCCCTCTGGCGGGCAATATGGCGCATCGAGCAGGCTCGGTAAGGGTAAGGGACGCTTGCCGGGCGAAGCAATGCAAGACCCTCCTGTAACGCAAAACGCGTGCAATGCAATGAAACTGAAAGACTTAGAATGGATCTGGTTGATGATCGTAGGGGAAATACTAGTCATCTACCTTCGTTGGCGTTCTGCTCTGCTACTGCTTTTTATCTCGTATCTCTATGAAACTAAAGGATGCTTTTTCGCTCGGGCAGGCCGGGAGTACGGTCGCCCCCACCCGTCGATCAGGAAGCACCCTACGCCATTGACAATTCGAAAGCCCACCCGGCACCCAGCCCGCCAGTTCACCCGCCTCCCTACCCAGCCCACTACTCCTATCCTGTAGGCATCAGTTGTAGGATTTTACTTGACAAACTAACCGAAATATGAGAGGATGATTTTGCATTCATAGGAGGCATCATGAGAACTGCTCTCTACGCCCGGATCAGCACGAAGGACAAGGGACAGGATTCTGAAAATCAACTCGCTCAGCTCCGCGCATTTGCCGCTGTGCAAGGCTGGACAATTACCGCTGAATTCATCGACACCGTGACGGGCGGAACTTCGGATCGTCCGGAGTTTCAGCGCATGTTTCAGTCAGCGAAAAATCACGAGTTTGACTGCCTGCTTTTCTGGTCGCTGGATAGGCTCTCCCGGGAAGGAGTACTCGCCACCCTGAACCACCTGAACCGGCTGGAATCCTACGGCGTGTCCTACCGATCTTTCACCGAGCAATATCTGGACTCCTGCGGCTTGTTCAAAGACGCCATCATCGGGATCATGGCTACGCTCGCCAAACAGGAAAAGGTTCGCATCTCGGAGCGCACCAAAGCAGGACTTGAAAGGACCCGCGCGAACGGCACCCGACTGGGACGCCGGCCTAAGGACATCGACCTGCAAAAACTGGCCGCACTTCGCGCTGAGGGGCTGTCGGAACGCGACTGCGCAAAACAGCTCAACTGTTCGGAGTTCGCACTTCGGAGTAGGAGGGCCGCGTGAGTGCCGATCTATACATTGCTGCCAGTGAACTTCGAGCCATTGGTTTAACCGCCCAAACTGCCATAGCATCCCTGCTTCGGAGACACAAAATTTCTACGCTCACGCGAGTTCAGCTCTTTGCGCGCCAAAGTGGTCGAGATAAGCCGATCGAGCTTGTACTACCGGAAGAAACCCCGCGGCAGTCGAGCGGACCGGGAGCACGACGAGCAGATCGTTCTAGCGTGCGGAGACAAACCTGCGTATGGATATCGTCGGGTAGCCTGGTGGTTGCGACGAAAGGAAAACCTTGTGGTGAATCGCAAGCGGGTCCTGCGGGTGATGCGAGAGCGTGGACTGCTGGTGCGCTCACGGCGTCTGCGGGCACGAAGGAAGAAAGAGTGGGGCCGCGTGGAAGCAGCTGAGCCGAATCAGATCTGGCAGTCGGACATGACCAAGATCTGGGCGGGGCCAACGGTAGGCTGGGCGTACTTGGTTAGTGTGATCGACTGCTGCACGCGGGAAATCGTGAGCTGGAACCTCTCCCATCGTTGCCGAACCGAGGAAGCACTCGATGCGGTCGAGCAAGCCGTACTGAAGCGACTTCCCGAGGGAAGTCGTGAGGCCCGTGTGACTCTCACCACCGACAACGGCACGCAGTTCACTTCGACACGCTTTATCGAGACACTGAATCAGCTTGGAATTACGCATCGGCGGACGGCGTATCACCATCCGGAGGGCAACAGCTACATCGAACGGTTCCATCGCAGCTTGAAAGAAGAAGAAGTCTGGACGGCGGAGTATCGCAACGTGCAGGAAGCCCGCGGCGGCATCGCACGCTGGATCGAAGAGTACAATCACGATCGGCCTCATCGCGGAGTGGGAAATCGTACCCCGCGAGAGGCGTTCTTGAGCTTTGCAGGTGTACTAAAAAACGAGGCCCTGAGAGTCTAAATTAGAGGGGAGCCCTACAGCGCCCTCCGTACCGCTGGTCTATCAAACAAAGCTTGTGCCCTCGCATTGGGTGTATCGGAAACCACGATCCGAAATCGACGGAGGAAACCGTGACAAAACCAAAACGCAAAACTGCTGAATACCGGGATGGACGCCGCCGCTTCACCCTCGATCTGCCGATGGAGCTTTGGGACATCATCGAAGGCCTGTGTAAGATCGAGAAACGGAAGCCCTCCGGCCAGATCGATGTTCTGCTCACCGAGGCTTTAACTGCCCGCGGCATTCTGAAGCCCGCTTCGGCCGCGGCTGCGCCTAGCTCCAAAAACCAAGATGGCCAATAATCCCCGAACTTCCAATTCAAGCACCAAAAAAGAAGATGGCCAACAAGGTGGCCAAAAATAGGCATTTTCTAATTATTGGCCATCTTCTTTTCGAGTCGTTTTCAAGGTGGCCAAAAATGAGCCCTAATATCCCCCCATTATTGGCCACCTTGAATAAGTATAATATATATATATATTTACAGTTAAAAGAAGATGGCCATAATTATTGGCCCCCTTGATTGAGGCTAATTATTGGCCACCTTGATTCAAGGAAGATGGCCAATAATTCCTATATACCGGCTCTGCGCAACAACAGGCCCGCTTTCCCACGATATTTGGCCACCTTGATTCAGGCCGATCCGCGCTCCCCAAACGGCCTCTGCCGACCGCCTTCGGGCCGAAATCCTCGACCCATCCACTAAGCCCGTTTAGGCTCAGCAGCACCCCTCCCCGCCTCTTATCCCTATCGCAACCGGCCCATCTCGCCTGGAGCTGTCCTATTGCCGCCACGGGCATCCCTACGGCCCGCCCAGGAGGGTACTATGTCAATACTACTTTCCTCTTGACAAAGTAGGACTCTTTGTGATAACATGGCTCCATGACTAAGAGACCCACCGGTCGGCCGAACCTGTTAGGAGCA
Organism: uncultured Acidobacteriaceae bacterium; assembly: GCA_964563425.1. GTDB lineage: Bacteria > Acidobacteriota > Terriglobia > Acidiferrales > UBA7541 > Palsa-295. Next base: position 83,826 of record CAZLWY010000060.1, read on the forward strand.
CGCGCCCGCCGAATCACGTTTGATCTGTCCTTACAGGATTACAACAACCTGACGCGGTTCGCTCGCGAGGACGGTGTGTCCGTCGCGACGATCATTCGCTGGGCGGTTGATGAGTACGCCGGCTCACGAATCCAGATGCAACGATCTGAGGAAGAAAAAGATCGCTTGGCCGAGGAGCTTGCCGCCCGTGCCTTGCACTTTGCCTTAGCGGAACGAGATGCCAAGAAAGAGACGTGACCCCGTCCGCACACCAGAGGTCCAATGAGGCATTGAAGGCGCGGTAGAGATCAGGAGGCGTACAGCCATGATGCTGTGGGATGAAGAAGATGTAATCGGACAAGGTAAATGTAAACGCTATTCTATCCGGCCGATTCCTGGTCGCAATAAGTTCGGCGTTTATCGTGACCGAGACACCCGATTTGAGCCGGACTATGAAGCCAAGATTTTTGCCACAAAACAGGCCGGTGAGCATTTCTTGAAAACGACACCCTCTCGTACCGTTGCTGAGCGGAATGCAAAAGCTAAGAAAGCGATCCGAGACGGCGCACAGAAAGGATCAGTAGCGATGCGGGAAATGGTCGAAGACATTAACGTGAAGATCCCGAAGAAAGAGAAGTTATGAAAATAGGAACACGAATTTGCCACATCTACAACCCAAAGAAGCATGGCGTAGTCGTGTCCGAGCGGAACGACCAATTGCAAATCCTATGGGACGGGGAGAGTAGCCCGATGTTCCACCCCGCCAGCATGATCGTGTCCATCGAAGTCGCCGCAGCTTTCCCCGATGCAATAGAACCCGAGCCGGCCGACGAACCGGAAGCCGAGGATGATTCTGGTGTCTCGCCTCTGAGCCTAGAAATAGTCACTGAAGTTGAGGACGAGGTTGACGAAGACGCGGAGACGACAGCCGATCCCGAAGACGTGATTGAACCTGAAGTAATCGGCGAGTAGGAGGCACGAATGGCACAGATGTTTACCAAACAGCAGCTCGCAGCATCGCGGAAGCGGACCGCTGCACGAAGGCGTCAAGGCATCATTCTTGAAGTTGAGGCTCGCCCCGCCCCCGGACCGCTAGGCACCGTCTATTACTCCGCGAGTGTGTACGGAGAGGACGGAACAGGACGTTTCAGCTTTTTGAGCCAAGTCGGCCATCGGGCGAAGCTGTCTGACTACCTGCGAAGCCTCGTTTCGAAAGTGCATGAAAATGAGTTGTTTGAAGAATTGATTGCGACGAACGATAAGAATCTTACTCGTCGCGCCGCGAATGGTTTCAAGGGCGAATAAAGATGAAGAAGGACGCATTTTTGAGTCGCGAGCTTCGTAATCTGCGCGGGATACTGGATTCGGAAGGCATGAATGCGATTGTGCCCGCAGAACGACCATGGATAGAACGACCCGTTCCTGCGACGACTCCCACCGAAGATTTAGTGACCGTCGTTTCTGTCAAAGAAGCTTTAGGCATCTCCGAGCCACCGCCGCAAGTCGTGCAGCCCCTGCGAAGATTTTTCCAACCTCTGCCGAAAGGCTCCTGCGCCGAGTGGCCCAAGGAACTCGACGGATTGTCGCCGCAGAATATCGCGATGATTCTGGCGCAACCTCAAATCCTCTACACAGATTACGAGAAAAATAAGAACAATCCTCCCGTCAAGATTTTCGTACCTGCACCGACATCTTATGACCGTCCAAAAGATGTTGAGCGCGTAGCGGTGAAGGCGGTGGGCGTCAATGACATTCTCGTGGAAGACACTGGTTTCATGGTTCCAACAGAACACGACTTCGAGTGGAAACGCCGCAAGCAGCTGCCGTCTGATGAGCTGTTAGGTCGATTAGATCGCGCGAAGGAAAAACGTGACGATCTAAACGCTCAGTTCAATCTAGCGAAGAAAACCAAAGCACCCAATCGTAATGAGATTGAAGCTCTGCGCAAAAGAGCTAATCGTGAGATCAAAGAGCTTGAACTAGACGCCAAAGGTACGTGGGGTTGGGTGAAGGTCGAGAAGGATTGTCACAAAATATTTGTTCCGCCAAGGCCGGAGGGTTGCGTTCGTCGGTTTTACATGCCTGAGGTGAAGCGATATATCACCGAGGCTTTTGGTTCGGAAGGAACGTCGGCCTCTCGTGCGATGCGTCGTCGCTGGCAATATTGCTGGACAGAGTTTGAAAATCACGTCATCAAGTTGGCTTGGCACGAAGGAATTATCACACCTTGGCCGAATCCAAATGCCAAAGCGCGTTTTGAAGCCGGTCAGTTGTTGCAGGAGATATTAAGTCCGGTACTCGATCCAATTCAGATGGAGCAGAGTGCGCGTGAGCGGTTTGAATCCTTGTATCCCGTCGAAGTGGAGACAGAAATTCAACGTCAACGTCGGAAGAAAAAGGATTGGACCGTCTACGATAGTCGTCGGGTTAATCGGGCATTGACAGCAGAGTGGGACCGTATGGATGAGGACGCGCGTGAAGCTGCCTTAACTGGCTACAACGTTCTTGAAAGTGGTGAGCGTGCAGACGAAGCGATCCGGCGTAATCATAGGGGCGCTGCCACTGAGCCAGAACTTCAAGGAATGGGCTATGGTCGCGACGATTTTGATGAGGATTGAGATGGGTAACTGGTTGATTGGAATAAGTTTAAGGTGGCTTTGGGACAAAAATTGCAGGCAGTAGGGGGTATAGATAGACAGGGCCAAAAAGGAGGTAACGCCGATGAGCGATTACAAAATTTACTTGGTGCGATTCGCCACAGATCGATTTTTTAGACAACGAACAGCGGACGGCAAGGCTGCGCTCGGTTCTCCATATATGAGTCTCGGCACAAACATGACGTACCTCGTGGCGACTGAAATAGCCAAAATTCTTCAAGAGATGGGGTACGGAGACGCGCTTGTTTGTGATCGCTTGGGAAAGCCGGTGAGTTTGGCCTCGATCCAAAACCCACAACAGCCGGACATTGATGAATTTCTACAGGTGTGGATGGATACGCCCATAGACGCACCAAAGGAAGTGACAGTTGAGCACTAAGAAAACAGTTACAGCAGAGCAGGTTGGCAACGATCCACTGTGGCAGTACTCGGGATTCGAGCTTGCGACAATGCCTTGGCCCAAACTCTATAAGTTGCTGCACGGTTCCGATTCCAATCGGCAATATCTACCCGGTATGAAAGAAGCGTACGCGAGAAAAATTCTGGAGTGGAAGAACCAAAAAGCAAAGCAGTCCTAATAGCAGTACGAAATTAATCCCCGCGGGCAGGCAGCAGTTAATCCCTGAAATCACGGAGAAATACAGACGGCGAGAGCCGAAGTGTGGAGAGATATGGTCACGGAATTACTGGAAGCACGCACGCAAATCAAATTTAGCATCCCCGAACCATCAAAAGAATTTGGAGCGCAATATGACGCAAGAATTCGAACGTTGGTCAATCACAACCCCGGAGTACACGGAATTAAGTGCAACGGGTATGACGGACGATGGCATTACACGGTTAGCGTGGGGTCGAAGACAACCGAGTCGGCTGTTGCTGAGCAGCTGATGGAGATTTTTAGTACTGATATATTCGGCGGGTTTTAGGATTTCTAAAGAGGCAAATCAATGGGAGTAACAATGGCGTTTGAGATTCCAGAAGGCATCGCAGATTGGGCGAGAGCGGATGTCGAAAAGATGTTTGCTAAAAAAGCGGCTGCGTCGGCCCCTCCCCCTGATCCTACGCCAGTCCTCACCCCGTTTGAGCAGCGCGCAATGGCTATGGTGAGCCGCGGAATCCCTGTTACCGTCCTTCGTGTAAAGGACAAACCGGCCATTCTTCCTGAGTGGCAGAAGACTGCAACTACCGATATCACGCAAATCCAGAAGTGGGCAGCCCAGTATCCTGAAAACAACGTGGGTGCAGTCGCGAGAGCTGAGATTGGCGCGGTGTTCTTCTTGGAGATCGATAGCAACGAAGTGTTGCGAAGAATCAAAACGGAAACCGGAAAAGCAATGCCGGATACTTTCTCCGTCCGCAGTTCGCCAAAACGTGGGCACTTCTATTTCAAGCACACAGCGAAAAGCATTGCCTGCGGAAATATTGCACAAGGCTATGTGAAGGGAGGCGATTGGTCGCTCCGCGCGGATGGTCAATACGTTGTTGCCCCCGGCAGTATTTCTCCAAAGACCGGACAACCTTACACAATTATTGACGATCTCCCCATCATCGGCATTCCCGATTGGCTCGTAGAGTGGTGTGAATCTCAACGCGAAAGCAAATTAAAGCCGGCAGAACGTGAGCCCGGCGAGCTGGTACCGCACGGCAAGATCAATGATTATCTGACGCGTTTTATTGGCAAGATGATTCACGAGAATGTGCCGCAGGAAGCAGCGTTGATTGCCACCCTCGCGACTGTTCATGAGAATTGTGCGCCACCGATTGATGAGAATCGCGTGATTCGTGATGTCCAAGGAATGTACTCGCGCTATCCGGCCGGAACTCCACTGAAAGATATGGTGTATTTCGGTGATAAACCAGCGGGCTCAACGGCAGCCGGAGCCGCTACATCCGCAGAATCGACCGCGGTGGGCAGTCATTTAGTCACGACGCGCGGCGATCAAGTGAAGACGAAGACGATTAAGTGGCTTTGGGCCAACCGCGTTCCGTTTGCAAAGCTCACTGTGTTTGCTGGAAACCCAGATCAAGGCAAGAGTCTCGTAACGATGCACATGGTTTGTCAACTCACAACAGGCAAACCGCTGTACGGCTCGACCGATGCTTTGCCGCCTTGTGAAGTATTAATTTTGGCCGGCGAGGATGAAGCTGACGACACGATTGTTCCGAGACTTCAAGCCGATGGCGCGGACCTGACAAAAATTCATATCGTTCAAGCCGTTGCTGCGCAAGACGGAAAAGGCGTGACGGTAAGCGAGCGCGAAGTCCAGCTCGATAAGGATATCCAAGCTATCGAAGAAGTAATCGAAATTCATCCCCAAATTCGGCTGGTTGTCATCGATCCCTTGAGCAATTATCTGGGAAATTCAAACATGAATCGTGAGCAGGAAGTTCGTCAAGTTTTGAATCCTTTGAGAAACCTCGCAGCGCGCCGGCAAGTCGCAATCGTGTCCGTTATGCATTTGAACAAGTCTACGGACGGCTCCGCGATTCATCGTATTGGCGGCGCAGTCGCGTTCACGGGTATTGCTCGGGCTGTGTGGCTTTTTGGCGAAGACCCCAACGACACAACCGAGACCAAAGACAAAAAGATGATGTTGCGCGTCAAAGGCAATATCGCAAGACGCGTCGGCGGGCTGATGTATGAGATCAAAACGAAGCCAGTGCTCATCGAAGGAAAACCAGTCGAGCAGCCGGTGATTAGCTGGATCGGTGAAACTGTGCAGACGGCACAAGATGTGTTGATTGCAGGTAGACCAGCAGGCCGTCCTGATGGTACCGACACCAAGCGGCATGATGCCGAAGAATGGTTGAAGGAATTTTTGAAAGATGGCAGCGAGACTCAAACGGACATTGAACATTTTTCCAAGAAAGCCAGATTCACGTGGCGTACGATCCGTCGCGCAAAAGAAAGTTTAGGCGTCATCTCCGAAAAAGCAGGCAAGAATTGGGAGTGGAGAATGCCTAATACAGAGCTTCTTTCGGCCCCGGTAGATTTAGAAACCAAGTCGTAAATCCCAGAGAAAAATATGGACGAGAACACAAAAAACGCCGCCGAAGTGTGCACGGAACCGGCTGCGCAGATGGAGCCCGCCAACAAACTCGGCCGTCCCAAGGGTGGTCGAAAGATCGATCCGAAAACCGGAGAGCCCTACAAACAGACTCAGGCAGAGCGAAAGACAAACGCTAAATACAAGCGTGAACACGACCAGAGGAAACGCCAAGAAAAGGAAGTCATCGCCGCGGAAATTGCAGCCAACGACTACACCAGCGGCCGTGTTCTATCGAAAGAGGATGTGCTTGAAGTTTTCGAGGATCGCGGACTCGCGCCGGAGCGCGTTGAGGTTCTTTACAAGTTGGCTGTCGAAGCAGCGCGGGAAACCGGACTGATCGCAAATGAATTTTTCTTCCGACACGGCGTCAGAAGGATGCAGGAAAGTGTTGCGGCCGGTCGCCCTATTTTGCTGGGAGACATTCCTGCGGAAGATGTACCGGGCATGCTTGATACGCGGGCCGATCTGTACGCCACATGGGATTACAGCTGCTCGTGGCGCACCGGAAACCCCGAAAACGAGTCTTTCGACGCCTACCTCGCGTTGTGCATGGCCGTGAAGGATGACTTCTTTACATTAAGTGAAGTTTGCGGCAAGGATTTTTACAAGGAAGCCTACCAGAGCTGGGTTGATTTGATGCCCCGTCTGGATGCCCGGGAGTTGCCGTCCGGATATACGCAACACCAGATGCGGAAGTTTTTAGGCGTCAGCGCCATTAAACAGCGGCTTTTGTCCGCAGCCCGTAACAGCATGAAATCATCGTTCATGGAGCTGTGGATCGTGCAGCTGTTGCTCACGGTTCCCGACTGCCGCACGCTCATCGTTACTGAAACGAACCCGTTGGCGATTCAGCGACTGGAGCAAGTGAAGCTCTATTTTGAGGTTCAGCCAACCGGTAGAACCCGACTGCAACAGCTCTACCCCCACTATTGCATCGATCAAGGTGATGGCAAGGCTAATGAGTTTCGATGCCCAATGGCCCACTTGCATTTGACCATCGGCGTCGCACTTTCCTCGATGGAGTCAGGCGGTTTTGCAGGGCAAAGGAATGACGTTTGCCTGTTTGACGATCCCTTGAGCGAGAACACAGTCGGCACAGAAGCCGCTATCAAGAAAACAATCGTCAAGTACGACGCCATTCGGAAGCTGAGCGAGATCGGGGCATTGGGCTCCGTGCTGGTTTGCACTCCTTGGGCCGTCAATGATTTGGGTGCGGAGCTTCAGAAGCGCAATGAAGAAGCCGAAAAAGATGGTAACTGCGAATTCCTCGATTATCGAATCGAGCCCGCCTTCACGGTCAAGAAATACGCCGCGGCAACTGCGAAAGAAGATTTGTTGGCACTGAAGGAAGAAGATGTTGTCCTGCGCTTCCCCCGCCGATTGGATTGGAAGTTCTTGCGTGCGGAAATGCATTCAGGCCGAGAGGATAATTTCAAGGAATTTCGATCACAGTATTTAGTTTCGTGGGCGTCATTGGGTGAAGAGAGCCTCCGCTGCACGTTCACCGAACAGGATTTGAAAGCCCGCACTCGACCGCTCGCTTACTTCGAGCCTATGGCGGTTATCGACACCGTGCTCAGCGCGGATTTAGCGTGGTCTGTCGCGCGCACGGCTGATATGAGCGCGATTGTAATCACAAAGCACATCAAGCGCGAAGATAAGACCATCGGCGTTGTCACGAATTGCGATATGGGTCGATATAAAATCCCAGAGTTGGCGGTGAGAATCGTTGAAGCCATTCACAACGAAAATCCCACCAAGATCGTAATCGAGAAGAGTGGATCGTGGCAAAGCCTCGCTGATGAGATTAATAAAGCAGCGTTCCTTCGTGGCTACATGCTTCCTGCAATTTATTGGAAGCCGACAAATCTCGGCGGCACTTCAGCGAAGACGAAAGCAATGCGGGTAAAAGTCTTAGAACCCGCAATCGCCGATTCGACGCTTTGGTTCGTGCAGTCATCATGGACAGATGCAGCCCATCTACAGCTGGTCAATTTCGATGGGATCAACATGAAGAGGCTGAACGATTTTCCGGATGCTCTCGCCCTCGGATGGACAACATTTTTCCCGGGTGCGCAACAGGGTGATCGTACCGAAGAGATGGAAAAAGCCGAACAGGCGGCACGAGACGCGGCTAATCGTCGCGCGATGTACGACAGAATTTACGGTAATCATGTTCATTCGATGCCTTCTGCACCCACGGTGGAGCAGGAATCAAACGGTCGCGGGGCCTTTGGTATCCCCGGTATTCGCGGAGGGTCATCTCTCGCTCCAGCCCCATCGCCAGTTCTGAACTGGGGCTCGATCCACCGCGGTAAGTCCGCAGCGTAGTCCTAAAGGAGTATTTCAGTGAGCGGTAACGGCGTTCGCAGGGGTGTGTCTTGTGAGCCTTTCGATATGGGTTTGCTGGCGCGGCAGATCAAACACCGAAGTCATCTTCCCGAGCACGGTTTTTCTTTGGTGAACATAGACACCAGCCAGTGCTCGGATGATCCGCGATCCGACTTGAGCGCGTTGTGCGCTGGATTGATTCATTTGGACGAGCTGGAAAACAACCGACAGGTTCTTTGGATCACGGATGTCGAGTTCGGTCATTACTTGCCAGCGAAGCTGCCGGCTGCAATCGCGAACTTTGTGAAAACGCATCCGGCGAATCGCTCGTGTATTGAAAAAATTAATGGATCAGCCTTCTTGAAAGTGTTGGTGGATCAAGAATTCGCGGCATTGGGCGTGAATCCTAACGTTCTGAGATGGAATTCCGCGCGCAACATCGACGCGAAGGCGCACCGCATCGGCGGCAAGTTGGTGAAGCTTCACAAACAGGATCGCCTCCGATTGGTAGCCGCACCGTGGAATGACGAATTTCTTCGGCAAGCGGAAAAATGGGACGGCACCAGCAAGAACCGAGGCAGAAAAGATGACGTGCTCGATGCCTGTGCCGGCCTCGCAGCGGGAGTATCAGTCCTTTAAGGAGCAAGAAATGAAAGGAATCATTACCGAAGCCAGCGATAGAAACCGTTGCTATATCACCGCGCAAGGCGGCGTATTCGTTGGGATGAGAAAAGATTTTCTCCATAACAAATACGCTCACACTTGCATGACTGAAGGTATGGAAGTTGAGTTCATCGCCGGCCCAAAGTCCTACGCAAAAGAGATTCGAATAGTCAATTGGGTCTATCCCTCCATGCACCAAGCTGAACTTGAAGTCGTCAATTGGGGCAACGGTATGGGCACGGCGAGTTTGTCCTGTGGGTGTCACGTTTCGCTGTATGCAGATCGATTCCTGACGGATCCCGCGTACCACTCTTATTTGGTTCAGGGCGCGAAGATCGTTGCGGATTTGGCTGTTTATACCAATCAAGGTGGGACTCGCATGAAAGCCACAAATATTGAGATTTTGATACCCGAAGGAGCGCAATTCGATGAAAGGCCGGTGCAGGATTTGCAAGCAGGAGAAGGACTCGGATGAGGCTATTCGAATTGTCCGTATCGCGCCGAGGATGGTTTTGTTCGTCGGCAAGGACGGCGGTTTTCATGAGATTCACCCGGACGACGGCCGTAAAACGCGGCGGTTCCGGCCCGTAGTTTGGAAGAAAAAGGAGAACAACAATGGCAGCAACGACGCCTGAACAACAGGCGGCATTTGAAAAAGAGAACGCGATTCAAGCAAAGGCGAGCTACGACTTTATGGTTCGGCATCGCGAGGATTATGTCGCGAATACCTACAATAATAATTTACTCGCCGAGTTCCTGAGGGTTAAAGAGCAGCCGTGGAGACTGGATAATTTGGAGGCCGCGTTTGAGATTCTGTCGGCAGAAGATGAATTCGATAATTCAATCCTGCCCACCGAGGCACCAAAACCCGTGGCAGTCGGTGTAGAGCCGGAGTTTCCTTGGCCGACTCCGTTGACCATGACGGCCATTGCAACAATGGATCGCGGAGATTTCAAGAAGTTCATCAAGGACCAGCGTTTTAGAGAACAACTCCAAACGCTGGGAATCAAGGCATAAGGAGATACACCAATGAGTACAGCACTAGAAGTGATCGACGCACGAGTTTCCCAAGCTCGATTTAGGTTCTACAAAAATCATAAGAACGTCGCGCCCAATCAGGCCAACGAATCTCTTATAGAAGGCTGGGCCGACACAAATTTGAAATCTCTCGAAGACGTTACGACGTGGAACGAAGCATACGAAGTCCTCAAGGATCAGCTGGCAAAGAACAAACACAACATCATTGTTGAAAGGCCGCGGGCCGAAGCTCCTGCACCCTCGCCCGAGCCCGCTCTCGAAGGTCAAGGGCTGCTTCGCAAGCTTCAGGCTGATTCAAAATCAGATAATCCCTCCGTCGCATTCGATGCGGTAGATAGGTTGAAGAAACTGGCTTATCCGCAACAGGATGGTGAGTCTGACAAAGAATATTTCGTCCGCATCTACAGTCCAAATTTGCTTCGCCGTGCTTCTGAGCCGCAGCTCAGTTTTCTCAGGAAGCGTTACGGAGCCACTTTAGTCAGCTACGCAATCAATCGTACGCAGTAAAAAGGAATGAAAACATGATCTCACAAGAATTGTTAGACCAGATTAACGCGGCGTGGACATCTGCGCTCGCTCGCTACAATCGCCACGCGAAGGCCCCCATCGCCGACGTAAAAGCCAATTCTGACTTCGTATGTAAATATCTACGGAGTCAAAACATCCCTCACACCGATTGGATTCACGAACAGATTTTCGACGCAGCAATTGCACAATGCGCCGATGATCTTGAAACAATCCGCGTTGAAACCACCGAGGAACGAAATCGCCGGCTCGCCAAACGCGATGCCGCTGATGGAAGCCGGCGTTACATCAAGGACGGCGAAGGATCGAAAGCAGCCGACATCAAAAGTCCGATGGATGAGATTACAAATCTGTTGACAGGGAAGAAGCATGAAGAAACCTCAGCAGTCGCCAAGACTGTTTTTCCGTCATTAAACGCTGACCCAGATCATTTGGAAAACATGAGTGCTGAAGATAAAGCGTTGCTCAAGAAACTCACCGGACCGGAAACCAGAATTTGGATGGCAAAACTTCGTCAGAAGATTGCAGAGGAAGCGCAAGCTGCTGCCTCAGTCCGAACCGGAAACGTTCGTTTGAAGGGTGAAGCCCGTGGCTAATGCGGAACTTACTCTCGAACAGCGGATAGAACGCATTGAGCGGGTGCTCATCGTTCAGGGTTTCTTGGAATGGCCGAAGCCTCCGCAAGCACCAGTTGAAGTTCCTCGCCTCGTAGCCCGGAACACCAAATGGGCACCCGACGTACCCGGCCTTGCACCCACAGTCCTCGTGACGGTGGATTGCACGTGCGTGAAAAGATGTCACCAAATTTCACTCATCGCGTCGCAAATGCGTAGACGTGTAGGTCAAGTCCTCGCGGCAACGACCGAGTGCGGAAAGTCTATCGAAGTGGAAATCCCGAGGGAGGAATAGCTATGAAGAACGGCGGCAGAATTACCGCAGCAGATGACAAGGAACAATTCAAACGGAGGTTCAAATGTTCGGTTTCATTGGGAGTTTAGTTACAACCATCCGCATCTGGTGGGCACGATGGAAGAGTCGGAAGTCCGTTGTGTCGTCCGTACCGGCGTCAACCATCACATCGCCCGCCGTCTCGTACCGCGGAACCGTTTCTGAATCAACTGAGTCAGCCGAAGTTCCAGTAAGCACAGTTCCGAAATCGTTTCGTCTCAGCGGTACGGTCGGAGCGAAGGGCGCAAGCGTGCTGATCTTCCAGAATAACAAACAGTTGGCGGTCGCGCACACGGCGGACGGCACGTTTTCAGTTGAACTCCCTGCGGGCACGTACGCGGTGACGCCGAAATTGAAAGGTTCATTGTTTCATCCCGAGTTTATCTTGGTGGACCTAAGTGGAGACACGGAGATTAAATTCAGTGATCCGGCGAGCGTGGTCGATTCGCGCAAGTACGGCAATTTTCCGAACGACTCTGTGGATATACAAGGCACGCTGACGTACACCGTGCCTATATTTTACTCACGTCGGGCCGGCGCGCCGATCGATTGCAGAGTCAAGAGGCCTGTAGACTGCCGCAAGTCTCCGAACATCCCGCAAAATTCTCGATTATAAGGAAATGTCATGAGTGATTTAGACGAATACAGAGGCGGTTTTCTTAAACTGCCCAAGCAGCACCTCACCGCAGCTCTGAAAGAAACCGACTCCCTTACCGTCAGCGAGTTCGCCGATCTCTTTGGTTTTCCCGCTTCCGCAGTAATCGCAGCCGTGGCACGTCAACGGCGATCCTACAACAAGCCCTTCTACTCCATTTCCGATCTTGCGGTGCGCTGGAATTGCAGCCGCGCCAAAGTTTATGAAGTGCTACGCGAATCCGAATTCAAAGTTCTCGATTTGCGTACATCTGGAACCGACAAGGGATCGCGCCGCATCCCGGCATCCGTTGTCCAAGCCCTTGAAAAGAGCCGGATGGCGGCAATCGAAGAAGCCGCGTGACGCGGTACACCATTATGGTGTATATTCCGGCTCATGAAAATTCGCACGAATATCTACTTGCTGGAGCGGCAGCAAAAGAGGCTTGAAGCCGAAAGCAAGAAAACCGGCAGCTCGGTCGCTGAACTGATCCGGCGAGCCATCGACAAGGTTTACCCGGATAAGGAGAATGCATGATCGTCAACATCCGACTAAAAGAGGTTCGCGTACGTCGTAAAAACAGCGAACAGTATCAGGGTGAGGATAAGTTCACCGGTGCCGTGACGTATTCCGTAATCGGCACCGTGGACCGTAAGCCCGTCCGCCTGTCTCTTGGCACCAAGGACTTGCGGATCGCGAATCGTCGGATTGAGAAACTTAAATTGGCCTGCGCCGTGGGCGCAACCTCAAGCGCGTGGGTTGAGCTGGAAGCCCTCCCAATATCAACGTTCAATTTCTTCGCTAGTAAGGTCGGCTATCTCCGATCCGCGGAGAAAGCGCCAACCGAATTGACTTGGGCCGGGTTGGTCGAGACATTCGAGCTGGAAATGCAGAGTTTGATCGACAAGAAGATGCGTTCGGCTAACACGCTGGATCGATATCGCCAGACATTTCGTCATTTCGCCGCGCATCTGAAAAATGACGAGGCGTATCTGAGCGACATCACCCCGGCGACTGTAGAGCTGTTTAAGGTCGCGCGTTACAAGTCCATTAAAGAGCTGAAGCAAAGCCGCGGAGGTTCCAGCGTCGCCTTGGATGTCGCTGTTCTCCACCGCGTCTTCAAATTTGCCGTCAAAAAGCAGCTCATGGATTCGAATCCGATTAATCTGGCGAATGAGAATAAGCCGGGCAAGAACCCCGAGAATGGGGCTCGTCCTTTCACGGCGGACGAACTGGCTGCCTTGCGTAAGCACGCCGGTCAAGACACATTCATGCTGCTACTGCTATTGCAGACCGGCCTCCGAGGGTCAGACGCGGTCGCGCTCCGCTGGGAAAACGTGCACTTTGAAACCGGAGTAAACGGAGAAATTCAGGTTTTGACAATGAAGCGCGGTAAGGTCGCAACCATTCCGATGGTCAGCGAACTGCACAACGCGCTGCTTGAAGTCGCTCAGACTCGCTACGGCGGCAAGATTCCCAAAGACGACTACGTGCTCTACAACCCCGAGACCGCGGAACCGTTCATGAATGCCAGCCGAGACGTGGAAGCGGCTCGAAAGAGAATGTACGCCCGGGTAGTTGCGCTGGGGGTGCGCGCCGGGGTTGATGCCACACCGCACGATTTCCGCGATACGTTCGCCTGCGACGCGCTGGCGAAGCGCGTGGACATCTATAGCTTGGCGAAGATGCTCGCAGACACCGTTGAGACCATCGAGACCCACTACGCCAGCTTCATCCCGGCGGCGCGCGATGCGGCCCAGAATTTATTGGAGACAGGCGTTGGAATTGAAGAGCAGGCGCGGATCGCGAAAACTCGCGGTAAGAAAGTTACGGCGATTCGAGCCTGACCTGTTAGGTAGACCTTGTTAGGTAGCTCGAAATCTCCCGTAACTTGTTGAAAATACGCGGGTGAGCCTGTAAGCCGGATTCTGTCCGCCGCGCGGCCCGCACCCCGATTTGCACCGAGACGCCACAACCGCGCAACGCGGCAATCATTCCTCTAGGTCCCGAATCGCTCCGGGACTCAAGCAGCCTACCCGAGGGTCGCAGCGCCACGCTCTTGGAGCGCGACGCATTCGGGCCGGGCCGGCCCTCCCCTCCTATTTGGCCTTGCTCCGCGCGGGGTTTTCCGTGCCCCGGATGTTGCCATCCGGGCGGTGGGCTCTTACCCCACCTTTTCACCCTTGCCAAATGCGCTGGACCAAAACTGGCGGGCTTGTGGTTTTTCCGCAAGCCTGCCGCCGAGGTCGAAGCTCACC
>CAZLWY010000061.1:0-2162 GCA_964563425.1 uncultured Acidobacteriaceae bacterium
CTTCAAACGCGCCGACGAAATCCGCCAGAAACTCGCGGATTCTGGTATCCTCTTGGAAGACGCGAAGGACGGCAGCGTCCGTTGGAAATACAAATGAACCTTTCCTCAAAGCCCGCGCAGTTGCTGCAACATCAGCCGTCCCAGGACCGGCCGAATCTTTTCGGCGTTGATTAATTACCTTTTCCTCTAAGGAAGTGCCCGGCGTTCAGCGGCGGAAACCGTATTGAGCGAGCGGACCACCCTATTCCGGGAGGAATCCATGCAAGTCGCTGAAAAGAAGCTACCGCATCTCGTTACCGCTCTACCCGGCCCGATTGCGAGAAAAATCGTCGAGCGCGACCACGCCGTCGTCTCGCCGTCCTACACGCGCGATTATCCGCTGGTTGCCAAGACCGGCCGCGGTGCGCTGGTTGACGACGCCGACGGAAACACGTTCCTCGATTTCGCCGCGGGCATTGCCGTCGTCGCCACGGGCCATTGCCATCCCCAGGTCGTCGCCGCGATCCAGAAACAGGCCGCCGACCTGATCCACATGTCCTGCACGGACTTCTATTACGAGGGCATGGTTGATTTCGCGGAGAAACTCGCGGCCATCGCTCCGGGCAGCACGCCCAAGCGCGTCTATTTCGGAAATTCCGGCACGGAAGCCGTCGAGACCGCCATGAAGCTCGCGCAATATCACACCAAGCGCGACAAATTCGTCGCCTTCCACGGCTGCTTCCACGGCCGCACCATGGGCGCGCTTTCGCTCACCGCCAGCAAATCTGTCCAGCGCAAACATTTCGGATCGCTCCTGGGTGGCGTATTCCACGCGCCGTATCCGAATACCTATCGCGGCGCCTACGGAGTTCGCCCGGAAAACGCCGCAGCGGACGCGCTCTCCTATCTTGAAAACGAGCTTTTCAAGCGTCTGTGCGACCCCACGGATATCGCTGCAATCTTTATCGAGCCGATTCAGGGCGAGGGTGGCTACCTGCCCGCGCCCGCGGAATTTCTGCAAGGCCTCGAGCGCATCTGCCACAAGTACGGCATCATGCTCGTCGCCGACGAAGTGCAATCCGGAATGGGCCGCACCGGAAAATGGTGGGGGGTCGATCACGCAGGCGTCGAGCCGGATATTCTCTGCAGCGCCAAGGGAATCGCGTCGGGCATGCCCTTGTGCGCCGTGATTGCCAAAGCCGACGTGATGGACTGGAAACCCGGCGCGCACGCCTCCACGTTCGGCGGCAATCCCGTTTCCATCGCGGCTGGCCTGGCCACCTATGACATTCTCCAGCGCGAAGGCATCGCCAACTGCGCCCGCGTCGGCGAATTCATCTTCCGTGAAACCGCCGGATGGCGCGAACGTCACAGATCCGTCGGCGACATTCGCGGCAAAGGCCTGATGATCGGCATCGAATTCGTGCGCGATCAAAAAACCAAGGAAAAAGCCCCCGCGATTCGCGACTACGTGATCGAAGCCGCCTATCGCAAAGGGCTGCTCGTGCTCGGCGCCGGAGAAAATTCCCTGCGTCTCGCGCCGCCGCTGATTGTCGACGAAGAGCAGGCCGATTTCGCTCTCCGCACTCTTGACACCTGCATTAGCGAAGCCGAGCGTTCGGCATAACTTCCGCGGGGCGTCCGCTGGAATGGACGCCCCGCGCCGCCGAGCGCCGCGCCGAACAAGATCCTACCCGCCCCATCCCCCGTAGTAGAATATGTCCATCGAGTGCAGTTTCGGTCCCCGCGCCGGGCCGCAAATTTCGGAGGCCGTCTTGCCGGAGCTTCGCAGAGACCCCATAACGGGGCGTTGGGTGATCATTTCCTCGGACCGCAGCCGCCGGCCGTCCGATTTCGTCCGCGAAAGCGTTCAGATCAAGGGTGTCGCCGTCTGCCCGTTCTGTCCCGGCACGGAAGGAAAGACCCGGCCCGAAGTCCTCGCCGACGGGCGCAACGGGAGCGGGCGCGACACGCCGGGTTGGTCGCTGCGTGTGGTGCCCAACAAGTTCCCGGCGCTCGGCATCGAGGGGGGACTTGACCGGGAGGGCGAGGGCATGTTCGACCGCATGAACGGCGTCGGCGCGCACGAAGTCATCGTCGAAACCGACGACCACCAGCTCTCGCTCGCCACCATGCCCGATCGCGCCGTCGAGGAAACTCTCTGGGCCTATCGCGACCGCATG
>CAZLWY010000062.1:0-2839 GCA_964563425.1 uncultured Acidobacteriaceae bacterium
AGCAGCACGGGATGCTCGCGGATCACGTCCTCGAGAATGTCCCAGACCGTGGCTTCCTGCGCCTCGACCAGTTCCTTCGCCTGCTTGATGGTGGTGCAGTGGCCCGCTGCTTCCAGCCGGTGATAAATGAACGGCTTGAAGAGTTCGAGCGCCATCTTCTTCGGCAAACCGCACTGGTGAAGCTTCAGCTCCGGGCCGACGACGATGACCGACCGGCCGGAGTAGTCCACGCGCTTGCCCAGCAGGTTCTGGCGGAAACGGCCCTGTTTGCCCTTGAGCGTGTCCGACAGCGACTTCAGAGGACGGTTGTTGGTCCCGCGCAGCACGCGGCCGCGGCGGCCGTTGTCGAATAGCGCATCGACGGCTTCCTGCAGCATGCGCTTTTCGTTGCGCACGATCACGTCGGGCGCGTGTAGCTCCATCAGCTTTTTTAACCGGTTGTTGCGGTTAATCACGCGGCGATAGAGGTCGTTCAGATCCGAGGTCGCGAAGCGGCCTCCGTCGAGTGGCACCAGGGGACGCAGCTCGGGCGGAAGAACCGGAATCACGTCCAGAATCATCCACTCCGGCTTGTTGCCGCTCTTGCGAAATGCTTCCAGAACCTTCAGGCGCTTGGCGTACTTGATCCGCTTTTGCAGGCTCGGATCGATCTTCATCTTTTCGCGCAGCTCGGTTGAGAGCTTGTCCACGTCCACGCGGCGCAGAAGCTCCTTGATCGCTTCGGCGCCCATGCGCACGTCGAACTTGCCCGGAAATTCCCGCTGCAGCTCGCGGAACTTGTCCTCGGGCAGGATGTCCTTTTCCTTGATTCCCGGCACTTCGCCCGGATCGACACACACGAACGTCTCGAAATACAGATTGTGCTCGAGGTCGCGCATGGTGATGTCGAGAAGGTAGCCGATGCGGCTCGGCAGACCCTTGAAGAACCACACATGGGAGCAGGGCGAAGCCAGCTCGATGTGGCCCAGCCGCTCGCGGCGCACCTTGCTCAGCGTCACTTCCACGCCGCACTTGTCGCAGATCACTCCGCGGTGCTTCATGCGCTTGTACTTGCCGCAGAGGCACTCCCAATCCGTGACGGGGCCGAAAATCTTGGCGCAGAAAAGCCCGTCCCGCTCCGGCTTGAAGGTGCGGTAGTTGATCGTCTCCGGCTTGGTTACTTCGCCGTGCGACCAGGACCGGATCTTTTCCGGGCTCGCAAGGCTGATTCGAATGGAATCAAAATCTGCAATCTGACTGGCACGGTCATAAGGGCTCGATCGATACAAGGGATGATCCTCCCGTCCCGGCGAATTCCGGGACAAAATCCGTTAATAGACAATGTTCAGACGCGCCCCGGTGAGCTGCACCCGGGGCGCGCTATTAATCCGCTGCTTCGGCTTTCTCAAGCTGAGGTTTCTGACGCTTCATCAGTTCAACGTCCAGGCAGAGCGATTGAAGCTCGCGCACCAGCACGTTGAACGACTCGGGCACGCCCGGCTCGATACCCGGCTCGCCCTTAACGATGGCCTCGTAAATCTTCGCGCGTCCGTAGACGTCGTCTGATTTCGCTGTCAGTAGCTCCTGCAGGATGTGCGCCGCGCCGTACGCCTCGAGAGCCCAAACCTCCATTTCGCCGAAGCGCTGGCCTCCGAACTGGGCCTTTCCGCCGAGCGGCTGCTGCGTGATCAGGGAGTACGGTCCGATCGAGCGCGCGTGAATCTTGTCGTCGACCAGGTGCGAAAGCTTGAGCATGTAGATGTAGCCGACGGTGACGTTCTGCGCGAATTCGTCGCCGGTCATGCCGTCAAACAGCGGGATCTTGCCGCTCTCGGGCAGCTCGGTGAATTGAAGCAGGTGGCGGATATCGCCTTCGCGCGCGCCGTCGAATACCGGCGTGGCGAACGGAACGCCTTCGCGGAAGCTCTGCGCCAGATCGAGGATCGCGTCGTCGTCCAGATCGACCATGGTCTTCCAGACCGAGGTCGGTCCGAACGCATCCTTGAAGTACTTGCGCACCTGTTCAACCCGCGCTTCTTCGTCCAGCAGCTTCCCGATGCGCTCGCCGAGCTCTTTGGACGCCCAGCCGAGGTGCGTTTCGAGAATCTGACCGACGTTCATACGCGAAGGAACGCCCAGCGGATTCAGCACGATTTCCACCGGTGTGCCGTCCGGCATGTAAGGCATGTCTTCCTGCGGGATGATCCGCGCGATCACGCCTTTGTTGCCGTGCCGGCCGGCCATTTTGTCACCTACCGACAGCTTGCGCTTCATGGCGATGTAGGCCTTCACCAGCTTGATCACGCCCGGCGGCAGTTCGTCGCCCTTCTTCAGCTTGGCGATGCGCTCGTCGGTAATTTTCCGCAGCACGTCGATCTGCCGCGAGGTCATTTCCTCGACCTCGTCGATCTTCTCGATTAGCAGGGGGTCCTTATCGTTCAGGCGCAGTCTCTTCAGGTTGCGGGTGGAGATTTTTTCCAGGATGTCGCGCGTCAACTCAGTGCCCTTGGTCAGCAGGCGCTTGTTGGTGCGCTCATCGTGGAGGTCGGCGACCAGTTTCTGTCCGCCGAGCAGGTCGTTCAATCGCTTCAGCCGCTCATCGGTGAGAATGCGAATCTCATCGGCGAGGTTCTTTTCGAGCTTCGCGACGTGCGCCGCTTCGATGGCCTTGTGGCGCTCGTCCTTCTCCGCTCCCTTGCGGCAGAAAATCTTCACGTCGACGATCGTTCCCTCGATGCCCGGCGGGCAGTAGAGAGAAGCGTCGCGAACGTCTCCGGCCTTTTCGCCGAAGATCGCGCGGAGAAGTTTTTCTTCCGGTGTCAGCGTGGTCTCACCCTTCGGCGTCACCTTGCCGACCAGG
>CAZLWY010000063.1:0-5524 GCA_964563425.1 uncultured Acidobacteriaceae bacterium
GGCCGCTCATTTCGCTTCTTCGAGCAAGGCCAAATCGTCGTCGTCTGCGGCGGCATCGGCGCCGAGCCCGCACGCCGCGCGGCCGAAGCCGTCATCGCGCTCTACGCGCCGGAAGTGGTCTACTCCGCGGGATTCGCCGGCGCACTCGACGCTGCCCTGAAAGTTGCCGACGTCCTCGTCCCCTCGCGCGTGATCGATGCCGGCGACTCGAGCAGCGTCGCGACTGGCGCAGGCCGCGGAATTCTGGTTACTTTCGGTGCTGTCGCCACGCCGGAACAGAAGGTTAAACTGGGCAAGGCGTTCAACGCGCAAGCGGTGGACATGGAAGCGTCCGCAGTAGCGCGGGCGGCGGCGGGGCGCGGAGTGCGCTTCGCCGCCGTGAAGGCGATCTCCGATGAAGTCGGATCGGCGCTTCCGGGGATGAATCATCGGACCGGTTTCATCGGCCCATCCGGCGAGTTTCTCACCGGCAAGTTCGCGCGCTTTATTATCGCGCGCCCGTGGACGTGGGCTGCGGCTCTGCGCCTGGCTCGCAACAGCAAGCGAGCGGCACGCGCGCTGTGCGGCTGGGTTGCCGAGAAGAATCGGGAGCTGCTGAATTCGCCGGAAAATATTTCTGGGAAACGATTTGCAGAAAAGCAAAACGCCGGAAAATGAAACGCCGGTTCGGTGAACATTTCCAATCGACTATGAAGCCAACTCTCATCGCCGCGATTCTCTTGTTTTGCGGAGCAGCCGCCTACGCGCAAAAGCCGCCCGCAGCGGTCTACGCCGAGAGTTTCCGCCGCGGCGCCACTCACATCACCGATGCCAGCTTCGAGGTCAAGCTCACTCCTCAGAATTCAGTCTTCTTCGACAGAATTAAAGACACCTACGGCAGCGACCGCTACCTCGTCACCATCGTTCCGGAAATTCCGGAAGGCGAAGACCACGTCATTTCCTGGCAGGTGCGGTTGACGGACCTGCATCACCTGATCTATAACAACGTGCTGCTGGAGTCGCAGGAGCCCTCGTCCAATCCCGGGAACAATCTCTGGCAGCTGAATCCGAGCAGGTTCGGCGCCGTCCCGACCAAGGCGCAGCGCATCATGAAAGTGGATGGTTTTTACGTCTCGCTGCAGGTTACCGCTTACCACTTCACCCCGCTCGAATCGCCGTATCTCGATTCCATGACCGTGCAAGTGAAGTTCACGAATGCCGATCCCCGTACCGCCGAGTCGCCCATCGCGGGTCCTTAAAAGCGAATCAAGCTGGAGCGAAGCGCTCCGAAAGGAAAAGCCGCTGAAGCGAATACGCTGCGGTCGTCATCAAAGTTAACGTTATGGCCAGCGCCGGACAATTCGCAGTGCAGCATGGCATGCGAACGATTCCTGCCACGATGCACGCCGCAGTCTACCGCGGGGTGAACGATGTTCGCCTGGAAACTGTTCCCGTGCCTCAGATCGGCCCCGGCGAATTGCTGTTGCGGGTGCACAGTTGCGGGGTTTGCGGCACCGACCTGAAGAAAATCGCGACCGGCTCCCATGCCGCTCCCCGCATCTTCGGACACGAAACCTCCGGAATGGTCGCTGCCGTCGGCGCGGACGTGCGCCAATTCCAGCCCGGAGATCGCGTCGTGGTTTTTCATCACATCCCTTGCCGCGATTGTTACTACTGCCAGCACAACACTTTCGCCCAATGTTCCACCTACAAAAAGGTCGGCTGCACCGCAGGATTCGAGCCCTCGGGCGGTGGTTTCGCCGAATATGTCCGGGTGATGGACTGGATCGTCCAAAACGGAACGGTTCGCATTCCCGACGGCGTTTCCTTCGAGCAGGCCTGTTTTGTTGAGCCCGTCAACACCTGCATGAAGGGAATCCAGGCGCTGCGCCTGGTTCCCGGCGAGACGGTGCTGACAATCGGGCAGGGTCCGATCGGCATCATATTGAGCGTGCTGGCCCGAAAGGCTGGGGCCACCGTAATTACTTCCGATTTGTATCCCGAGAGGCTTAGAATAGGTAAAAGCCTCGGACTCGAATCGACTATTGACGCTTCACAGACCAACGTGGTCGATCGCGTTCGCGAGTTGACCGAAGGGCGAGGCGCCGACGCTGTGATTCTGGCGGTGGGCGGCAATGGTTTGATTCGGACCGCGATGGATGCGGCCCGTCCCGGTGGGCGAGTTTTGTTGTTTGCCCAGACGCAGCATGGAGAGGCCGTGGTCGATCCGGCTGCTATCTGTGTGGACGAGAAGGCTTTAGTAGGGTCCTACAGCGCCTCGGTGGCACTGCAGGAAGAATCGGTTCGGTTTGTGACGGGCCGCGAAATGGATCTGGAACAGCTTGTCAGTCACCGCTTTCCGTTGACTGAAAGCGCTCAGGCCCTGGCGTTGGCCGCTCATCCGCAGCCTTCGTCGCTGAAGATTTTGATTCAGCCTGGAATGAGCTGGTAATGGTAGGGCACGACTTCAGTCGTACCGCTGAGCGTTAGTCAAGACCGGGGCTTTAGTTCCCGGTGGCAACGAGGTTTGGAAGGAACGTCGCAGTGAATGGAAAAATGACAGCTGCCGTCTTGTACGGCAAAGAAGATCTCAAGATTGAAAAAGTGCCGATTCCCCGCGTGGGAGACGGTGAAATCCTGGTCAAAGTCCAGGTTGCGCTGACCTGTGGCACCGACCTGAAGGTCTACCAGCGCGGCTACCATGCCCGCATGATTGTTCCCCCGGCATTGTTCGGCCACGAACTGGCCGGCGTGATCGAGGAAGTCGGCGCCGGCGTCAACGGTTTCAAGACCGGCATGCGGGTGGTAGCGCTGAACTCCGCCCCGTGTCAAATGTGTTTCTACTGCTCCAAGCATCAGGAAAATCTCTGCGAAGATCTGCTCTTCAATAACGGTGCTTACGCCGAATACATTCGCGTGCCCCGCCGCATCGTTGAAGCCAATATGCTGGTGATTCCGGCCAATGTCAGTTACGAAGATGCTGCCATGACCGAGCCTCTGGCCTGCGTACTGCGCGGCCTCCACGAAACTGGCGTCGAAATCGGCGACACCGTCACGATCATCGGCGGCGGCCCGATCGGACTAATGTTTGTCCAGGTCGCGCGCGCCATCGGCTGCAACGTGATTTCTGTAGTCAAGCGCGACGAACAGGTCCAGGCCGCCAAGCAAATGGGCGCGCATGAGATCGTGCAGATCACCAAGGTCCCGAACGTGGTGGACGCAGTGCGCGCGCTGTCGCCGCAGAAACGCGGTTGTGACGTCGTCATCGAAGCGGTAGGCCGTCAGGAAGCGTGGGAGTGGTCGGTCGATATGGTCCGCAAAGGTGGTACCGTCAACTTCTTCGGCGGTTGCTCCGGTGGGACCAAAGTGCAACTCGATACCGGACGCCTGCACTATTCCGAGATCACGCTGAAAGCCACGTTCCATCACACGCCCGAAACCGTGCGCCGCGCCTTTGGCCTGATCGCGGCCAAGAAAATTCGTCCGACCGACTACATCACCGGGGAGGCTCCGCTCTCGCGCTTGCAGCAAGTCCTGCGCCACATGCTCAACCGCGGCGGCGACATCAAAACCGCCATCATCCCCGGCCACTGATTTCCGCCGCTCCCGAAAGAGCGTCGAATGAGAGCGGTCGCAAAAAAGTGGCAGCCAATAAAGAGTGGTCGTAAAAAAATACTGTCATCCTGAGCGGAGTAACTGGTTCGCGAACGCGAACCAGTTGCACAGTCGAAGGATCCCTACCTCGCCCACACCGCCAGCGTGCGAAGAGGAATTCTGAACGATGCGCATGGTCAGGTTCGTCGCCGAGGATGCGTTTGAAATGACCCAAACCGCTCCCCAATTCGCGTCCGCATCCCTCGGCTGGAGCCGCCTGCCCGTCGCCTACGCCATCCCCGCGACCCCGCCGTCGCTCGCCGAAGCGCAACAATACTGTGCCCGCCTGGCCAGCTCCCACTACGAGAATTTTTCCGTCGCCACATGGTTTCTTCCGCGCCGCCTGCGCCAGCACTTCGTTAACGTCTACGCCTACTGCCGCATTTCCGACGATCTCGGCGACGAAGTCGGCGACCCCTCCGCCTCGCTCGCGCTCCTCGATCAGTGGCAAGCCGAACTCGACGCCTGCTACGCGGGAACTCCACGTCACCCGGTTTTCGTCGCGCTCGCAGAAACCGTGCGCCAGTTCAAAATCCCGCAACACGAATTTTCCGACTTGCTCCGCGCCTTCCGCCAGGACCAGACCATCACTCGCTTCGAAACATTCAATGACGTGCTCGCCTACTGCCGCTACTCGGCGAATCCCGTCGGCCATCTCGTGCTTTACCTCTGCGGCTATGGGGACCCCGAACGCCAGCAACTCTCCGACTTCACCTGCACCGCGCTGCAGCTGGCAAATTTCTGGCAAGACGTCACCGTCGACTACGCCAAGGGACGCATCTATCTCCCGCTCGAAGACCTGCGCCGCTTCAGCGTGACCGAGCAGGACATCTCCGCCCAGCGCAACACGCCGGCTTTCTGCGCCATGATGCAATTCGAAGTGGAGCGCGCCCGCGACTGGTTCGACCGCGGTCTGCCGCTGATCAATCAAGTCGATCGCGAATTAGCCGTCGATCTAGATCTTTTTTCCCGGGGCGGCCAGGAGATTCTGAATGCCATCGAACGCCAGGATTTCGCCGTGCTAGGGAATCGTCCGAAAATCTCCAAGCCTCGCAAACTGGCTCTGGTCGCCCGCGCCGCCTTCGGGAAGGTTTTCAGTCGGAGGGTTAAGGCAGATGGTTCGGGAGCTAAGTAAAATTTTCGGTCAAGTAAATGTTCTAGCTATATAAAGTTCTGGGGTCGAATGTTTTTGGGTTGAACAATTATGAGCGCCAGCGTCCAGCAAGCCGCCGTTCCCTGGACCCCAGCTCCCGCCCAGCTGGTGATGGCGTATTCCGTCTGCCGCGGCATCACTCGCACCGCCGCCAAGAATTTTTATTATGCTTTCCTCGTGCTTCCGCGCCGCAAGCGGGAAGCGTTGTGTGCGGTCTACGCATTCATGCGCCGCTGCGACGACTTGGCCGACGACCCCACGCTGACTCTTCCCGACCGCCGTCAAAAGCTCGAGACCTGGCTCGACGCGCTGCATCGCGCCCAGCAGGGCCAGCCCACCGACGATCCCATTCTTCTCGCACTCACCGACGCGCAGCGCCGCCACCACATCCCCGCCGGATTGCTCGACGAACTCGCCCACGGCACCGCCATGGATGTCGTCGACGCTCCCGCAGTTGATGTCGCAGCCCGGGAAGCCACACCCGGCACGGCAACCGCCCTTGCCGTGCAATATAAAACTTTCGAAGATCTCCGCGGCTACTGCTACCGCGTAGCTTCCGTCGTCGGCCTGGTGTGCATTCACGTCTTCGGCTACAAGAATCCCGAGGCCGAACCTCTCGCCGAAACCTGCGGCCTGGCCTTTCAACTCACCAACATCATTCGCGACGTCAAAGAAGACGCCGCCCTCGGCCGCGTCTACCTTCCCGAAGAAGATCTCGCGAAGTTCGGCTTGTCCGCC
>CAZLWY010000064.1:0-65300 GCA_964563425.1 uncultured Acidobacteriaceae bacterium
AACCTCGGCGAACCGCCGGAGGATAGGACGCGGACCCTCGGCTAGGAACTGATTGTAGTAGCGGTCGAGGTGGCGCAGCAACCGGATCAGCAGGTCGAGGCGCGAGTGCGATTTTCCGGATTCGATGCGCAGCGATGTAGCGAGGCTGGCGAGTGCTTCGGGCATTTTCGTCTGGTTCACGTTGATGCCGATGCCGACGACGGCGTAGTGGACGCGGTCGGGTTCGCAGTGCATCTCGGGGAGGATGCCGCAGAATTTCCGGCTGCTGTCGTGGCTGGCGCCGTCGGTGTGGCGAATCATCAGATCGTTGGGCCAGCGGATGTCGGGCAGGGTTTCAAGGTCGTCGGCAGAGGCGTCACGCGCGGAGAGTCCGGCGAGCAGGGTGAGGAGCGGGGCCTGCGCAGGGGAGATGGGTGGGCGGAGCAGGATGCTGCAGTAGATGCCGGCGGATTTTTCCGATGCCCAGACGCGACCGGAGCGTCCGCGTCCGGCGGTTTGCTCTTCAGCCAGGACCACGGCGCCGTGCGGCTCGCCTGCTTCTCCGAGCTGCATGGCGACGTTGTTTGTGGAGTCGATTTTGAAGAAATGATGGATGCGGCGGGCGAAGGGCGTGCCGTAGAGCCGGTGGCTCAGCATCTGCGGGGCGAGAATGTCGGGAGTGCGCTCGATGTGGTAGCCGGTGCGGGCGTGGCCTTTCACTTTCACGCCGAGCGCGCGGAGTTTTTCGATCCAGCGCCAGACCTGCTGGCGGCTGACGCCGATCTCTTTGGCGATTTTGGCGCCGCTGATGACGATGGTGGCGTTTTCGGCGAGCAGAGTCAGGAGAGCGTCGATGCGCCGGTCGGTAGTGCCCGGGAGCGTGGTCGATCGTTTCGTCGGCATGGGAACAGGAAGGATAGCGATGAAAGGAGCGGGGAAGCAAGGAGGCAGAGACGCAAGGACGCGGAGACGCTCAGGGAGCCGAGCACGCGGAGAAAGAATCGTTCAGACAGAGTTACCGGTGTTTCGAGGCAAGCTGAGCCTGGAAACGTGGATCGGAACGGAGGGCGCCAAGGTCGGAATCCTTGGCGGCCCAGTTCTTGTAAAACGTGCCGTGTTTCATGACTTTTTCAAGACAGCCGATGGCATCTTCGGTGCGCCCCAAGAGCGCATAGACGCAGGCGACGTTGTACAGAATCGAAGTTTCCTCTGGATCTAGGTCGAGCGCGCGACAGCCACGCCCCTACGATTCCTCTAGTTGGCGGAGGCGGGTTTCGAGTTTTCTTAGCTCGAGTTGGCGTTCCATCATGGTGGCGCGAAGGGCGTCCACGATGTGGCCTGGGGCTTTGCTGGTGAAGCTTTCGTCGGCCAAGCGGACTTGTTTGGACGCGATGTCTTTCTTGAGGCTGTCGATTGCTTTCTTCAGTCGGGCTATTTCGGCGGGCTTATCGATTGTGTCGCTGAACGCGATGCGCAGGTCGAAGGCGGCGGTCGAGCGGATGATGGCGCCTTGCGGATCGAGGTGATCGGTGGTGACGCGGAGGCTCGAGAGCGTGGCGAGGCGCAGGACCGGACCGAGATTGTCTTCCAGCAGGTGGCGCAGCATCGGTGTGCGGGCGGAGAATTCCGCGGCGACTTTTTTGTTTGCGTCGATTTTCATTTCGGCGCGGATGTTGCGGGCGGTGACGACGATGTCCTGAAGTCGGGTCATGGCGTCGTCCGCGGCGGTGTCGTGCCATTCCTGCCGGGGCTCGGGAAATTTATCCAGCGCAATCGAACGGGCGCCTTCCGGTTGCGGCAGCTTGTGCCAGAGCTCTTCGGTGAGGAAGGGCATCACGGGATGGAGCAGGCGCAGGGCGCTGTCGAGGGCGGCAAAAATGTTGCGCCACGCAGCGAGAGCGATTTCGCGGTCGGCGGATGCCAGCTGCGGCTTCACCCACTCGATGTACCAGTCGCAAAAATCTCCCCAGAAAAACTGGTAGATGGTCTGGCAGGCCTCGTGGAAGCGGAAATTTTCGAGCGCGGCGTCGACCTGCGCCGTCACGGCTGCCAGGCGCGAAAAAATCCAGCGGTGCGCGAGGGCGCCCTCGCCCTTCACCGGATAGGGAGCTTTGGCGCGGATTTCGGGGGAGGCCATTTCTTCCAGCGTGGGGCCGGTGGATTCGACTTTGTCGAGATTCACAAACAGGAAGCGCGAGGCGTTCCAGATTTTGTTGGCGAAGGCGCGGGCGCCCTTGATGCGGTCGTCGCTGAGAATAATGTCCGTGCCGGGCGCGGCCATGCTGGCGAGCATGTAGCGGAGGGCGTCGGTGCCGTATTGCTGCGTGAGCTGGAGCGGGTCGACGCCGGTGCCTTTGGTTTTGGACATCTTGGCGCCTTCCGACGTGCGGACCAGCGAATGAAGGTAGAGGCGGCGGAAGGGGACGCGGTCTTTCGGCGCGGCGCCGCCGGTGAGATGCAGGCCCATCATGATCATGCGGACGTCCCAGAAAAACAGGATGTCGTAGCCGCTGATCAGCAGGCTGGTGGGGTAATAGGTGCGAAGGTCGCGCGTGTCGTCGGGCCAGCCGAGCGTGGAAAACGGCCAGAGCGACGAGCTGAACCACGTGTCGAGTACGTCGGTTTCCTGCGTGAGTTTCTGGCTGCCGCACTTCGGGCATTTGGTGGGAATTCCGGCGGCGCGCGCGTGGCCTTCGAAAAGCTCGACGCGCGAATCGGTGGAGGGGACCATTTCCTGGCAGGCGTCGCAATGCCAGATGGGAATGCGATGGCCCCACCAGAGCTGGCGGGAAATGCACCAGTCGCGGATGTTGTCGAGCCAGTTGAGAAGGATCGTGCGTTGATTGTCGGGAACGACTTCGATGAGGCCGCCGGTAACCGCTTCCTTCGCGGGTTCGGCGAGCGGCTTCATTTTCAGGAACCATTGCGTGGAGATGCGCGGCTCGACTTCGGATTTGCAGCGATCGCAGATACCGACGGCGTGGGAGATGTCCTCGATTTTTTCGAGCAGGCCGAGAGCTTCGAGATCGGTGACGATTTTCTTGCGAGCCTCGAAGCGATCGAGCCCGGCGTAGGAACCGGCGGCTTCGTTCATGTGTCCGTCGACGGTCATCACGTCAATCTGGGGCAGGTCGTGGCGCTTGCCGACCTCGAAGTCGTTGGGATCGTGCGCGGGCGTGATTTTCACGACGCCCGTGCCGAATTCGGGTGAAACGTAGGTGTCTGCGATCACGGGGATTTCGCGATTCATCAGCGGCAGCATCACGCTCTGGCCGATGAATCGCTTGTAGCGCTCGTCATCGGGATGCACCGCCACGGCGGTATCGCCCAACATGGTCTCGGGGCGCGTGGTCGCGACGACGAGGAAATCGTTCGAGCCAGTGACGGGATAACGCAGGTGCCATAGCTTGCCGGGACGTTCGACATGGACGACTTCCAGGTCGCTGATGGCCGTCTGGCAGCGCGGGCACCAATTGACTATGTAACGCCCGCGATAGATCAGGCCCTCGTGATAGAGGCGCAGGAAGGCCTCGATGACCGCGCGGTATAGAGCGGGCTCGAGCGTGAAGCGTTCGCGCGTCCAGTCGCAGGACGCGCCGAGTCGGATCATCTGTTCCTTGATCTGGCCGCCGCTTTCGGTCCGCCATTGCCAGACGCGGCGCTCGAATTCCTCGCGGCCCAGATCCTGGCGACGGATTTTTTGCGCGGCGAGCTGGCGTTCGACCACGAATTGCGTGGCGATGCCGGCGTGATCCATGCCAGGCAGCCAGAGCGTGCGATCGCCGCGCATGCGGTGCCAGCGGACGAGCATGTCGATCTGCGTGTGCTCGAGCATGTGGCCGATGTGGATCGAGCCTGTGATGTTGGGTGGAGGCAGGGCGATGGAGAACGCCTCGCCATCGGCGGAATTTTCGGCGCGAAAGAGTTTTTCGTCGAACCAGGATTTGGCCCAGCGCTCTTCGATCTCCTGCGGCTCGTAGGCCTTGGGAATTTCCCGGGGCATGAATGCCTTTTGAACGTGAATTTGGTGCTGAGGCGAAGCGATTAATGATAAGCGGCGGGTGCGCGGGGCGTCAAATGCGCCGGAGACAGCGCGCTATTGGCGATCGGACGATCGCGAGTACTTGACCCTGGTTTTCACTTCAGAGACTACGCGGGACTCAGCGAGATCGCGCAGAAAGAAGACTGCCGTTACGGCACAGGCGCAAATGAGTGGAAGGGCCATTACTTGTCCTTTTTCGTGAGCTCTTTTTGGAGCAGATTTTCGATCAGGGGTTTCAGGACGCCCTGCGAGAGCAGATCGTGCAGTTGCGGCTCGAGGCGTTCGAGAACCCTTCGGACGACTTCATCCGTCGCCACAGAACTGGAAGCGGTCGATTCCGGTGCACTCACGCGGAAATCCGGCGGCGGCGTGAGGAAGGGAATCGAGGCCAGCGCCTCGCGGTTCGGCGGCGGGCCGGTCGGGATGCGCTCGCTCTCGTCACCGTTCGATGTCCCGCTGGATTGTTCGTTCGCCGGCGGCTCGAAGGACGGTACGGCCATCTCTTCGCGCGCGGCGGACGATTGCTCGGCGGAGGGATCTTCGACGACGGGGTCGCCCGAAGCCGGAGCGAAGAAGGAATGCAGCGGAGACGTTTGCGCCGGGCGCGAATTGTATTCCGACGGACCGTGCGATTCTTCCTCGCTGTCGATGAGAAGAGGCTCCGGTGTGACGTGCACGGCGGGCGACGTCACCAGGGCTGGATCGCGCAAGGAAACCTGGGCGTCGCTTGCGGCACCATCGAGCTCGAGGCCGGGGTCGGGTTCAGAATGCGCAACGGGAACCATCTCGGAAACAGGATCGGCTGCGTGTTCGAAAACTGAAGGCGCGGGCGCGAACCAGGATTCGGCCTGTTCGGCGTTCACTGGCGCAACTGTTTCGGAGACGGCTGCGTCTGCGTGGACCGCGTGCGAGACCGGGAAGAGATCCTGCGGCGCGGGGGCTTCGACAGCCGCGTGAACTTCGTGCTCGGACTCTGTCCATTCCCTGGTCGGGACCGAAGACTCGACCGAAGGGGATTCTGGTTCAGCCGATGCGGAAATTGGCTCGTGCGACTCGAACGACTCTCTGGCCGTCTCCTGAACAGGCTCTTTAACGGCATCCGGCTCAGCGACGGGGCTCGACGCGCGCGAAGACAGAGAAGTCAGCCAACTGCCGCCCGTGGCGTTGATCTGGCCGGGGGCGAGAGCGTCCATCCAGTGCGCGGCAATGGGAGGTTCACTCGGCTCAGGTTCCGATTCGATGCCCGCCGAAGCTTCGTGCTGAATTTCGGCGGCCGGCAGCGGCTCGAATTTTGGCCAGGCCGATTGCGCGGTCTCTCTGACAACAGGCGCGCTGTAGGATTCCGACAATGCGGTGACGTTGGCGTCGGATTCGACGACAGAAGACTCGGCGATAACCGGCGCAGACGAGGGCGCTGCATCCTGCACAATGGGATCGGATTCTTCGACAGGCTGGGGAACGCGAACGCGTCGGGGAGGACACTCGCTCTCGGACGGGAAATCGGATTCGTCGAGATGCTCGTCGGCGAAGGCGGGCTTATTGACCGAATCGGCCGGAACTTCGAAGTCCATGGCGTTGCGGCGCCAATCGCTCGAGGTGGAGGAACCGTCGAAATCGTCGTCCTCGGCTTCGTTTTTCTCCGCGATGGGAGGCTTGGGTCCGGCGACAACCTCGGTCGGTTCATCTTCGAGCTGGCGCACGCCTTTTCCGAATCCGTAAACGAGCGCGGCCTCCTCCGGCGTTGGCTCGGGAAAATCGGGCAGCGGCTTGGGCTCGGCGCGTGAAGGAATCTCGAGCTTCGGGAGTTCCGGTTCCGGCAAAGCTACTTTCGCTTCGCGAGCCTTGGCCATTTCCGCGGCCACCTTCGGATTCTTTTCGAGCGCGGAGGTGACCATGGCAATCAGCGGGTCCGGCGGCACGAACGGTTTTTTCAGAACGCCGTCGGCGCCCACGCGGCGCGCTTCTTTTTCGTCGAGCGGATCGAACGCGCCCACCAGCAAAATCACGGGTACGTGGGCGAAGCGCTCGTCTTTCTTGACGAATTCGCAGACTTCGTAACCGTTGCGCACCGGCATGAAAATATCGGCGAGGACCAGGTCGGGGTTCAGGTCGGGGATGCGGCGGACGGCGGCTTCGCCGTTGCCGACGCTGACGACTTGGATGCCGCGCTCTTCAAACGCCAAGGCGACCATCTTCTGAATGTTGGCGTTGTCGTCGGCGACCAAAATCTTGGGCACTGGGATCCCCTGGAGGCGCGCCCACACGGCGTGCGCCTGCCTTTGCCTACGTCCATTGCAGCATTACCGCTAAGGTGCGTCAACGAACTCGAAGTACAGGGGTGCTACAGTTGTTAGCAGGGGGTAAACAGCGTTAGAAGGGAATGATCTTGTGCAACCCCTTCTTTTTCTTGCTGGTCGACTCGGTGCTGGAATCGGCTGGAGCAGCCGTGGATTGCGTACCGCTTGCTGCAGCGGTACTACCCGCGGCTTGAGACGATGGCGTGGTCGATGCGCCGCTTTGAGCCGACGTCGTTGTCCCCGTTGCGGCAGCCGGCGCCGCGGCGTTCACCACGGTTTCTGCAGCGGCCGGCGGGTCGGCGGCAACTGGTGCAGCTGCGGCAGGCGCAGGTGCATCGGCTGGAGCCGGCGCAGCAGCAGGCGCCGCGGTCGAACCTGCGCCTGGAGCTTCGAGAATTTGAACGCCGGTCGAAGCCGTCGGCACAGGCGCAGCCTGAGCGGGCGCGCTCGAATCCGTCGAGTCGGTATCCACAGAATCGGAATCGGCGGAGCCCGCTGCACCCGTGTCGGCGCCTGCCGAAGATCCCGCATTCCGAATGTTAAATGAGGTTCCCGCGGCGTTCGGATTCAGCACATCCACCGCGGAGACAACTTCATCCGGAGGTGCAAGATTGGGAGTGCCGCTTCGAGCGGCAGCCGACAAATCGGGACTGCTCTTCACCATGTTCAGCGGCATTCTGACGAGAGCCAATTGGCGGTGGTCCCTCTGATACATCTGCTTCTGTTTCATGCGTGCCACGGCGTCGGGACTCGCAGCAGGGATCGGCAAATTCATCGACTTGAGACGCTCTTTTGCGAGCGGCACAAAGCTCGACCCAGGATAGTTCTGAACGATGTTGTCGTAGCACTTGGCGGCCAGGTCCGCCCAGTGGTTCTTGTCGTCTTCGTTTTTCGACACGGTCCGGGCGCGCTGGTAGACGTCCGCTAGCATCCAGAGCGCTTCGTCATTCTCGCTGAAGAGCGGATACCGCCCGGTCACTTCGAGCAGGCGCGCGGCGGAGGCGCGATAGTCTTTCTTCATGTAGTAGAAACGCGCGATCCCGTATTCGCCCTCGGCCAAAACCTCCTGCACATTGCGCATGCTCTGCTCGGCCTGCGGAATGAAGGGGCTCTGCGGGTATTTCATGAGGAACGTCCGGAATTCATCTTCGGCGGCTTCCGCGTGGCTGTTGTCGCGGTCGGCCTTTTCCATCAGTTTGTAGTGGGCCATGCCGACCTGCATCTGCGCGTAGGCGGCTTCGTCGAGAAATGGAAAGAAGACGATGAAGTTTTTATATTCCTCAATGGCTTGCGTCAGACTGGACGTGCCGCCTTCCTTGTAAAACGAATCGGCAACTCCCAGCTTCGCCTTGGCGAGATATTCGCTATCGGGGTAGGTGTTGATCAGCGTCTGATAATCGAGGCGGCCTTCCGTGTAGTGGGCCTTCTTGATTTCGGCCATAGCCTTCTCGTAGAGCAGCTTATCGGGCTCGGCCGATTCAGCGGCAGCGTCCTTCTTTACCGGTGTGTCCTTGACCTTGGTGATCTTGGGGTTCTTTTGTCCGGAAGAGGCGCCGCAGAGCGATCCCGCTAGCGAGATAGCGATGCCGGCGACCAGGAGATGACGCTTATTCATAACAAATCGGCCCATCGCACGCTCTTTCAAACCCGCTGGCTTGTGGCTTCGGTCGCGAGTTTACGCAAGTTTCGTACGGCTGCAGCTGGATCAGGGGTGTGAAAGATCGAAGTCCCAGCGACGAACGTGTTTGCTCCAGCTCGGGCCAGCTCGGCGACATTTTCCGCATCCACGCCGCCGTCGACCCCGATCCGGAAGGCGCCATTATAGCGCGTGCGCCACTGATTCAACTGCCTAATTTTCTCGATCGCCCCGGGGATAAATTTCTGCCCTCCGAAGCCCGGGTTCACCGACATCACCAGCACGGTATCCACCTTGTCGAGCACGTCGGTCAGCATCGCCACGGGCGTGGCCGGGTTGAGCGCCACGCCGGCCTGTGCGCCGCTTTCGCGAATCAGGGTGAGCGCGCGATCCAAGTGCACCGTCGCTTCCTGGTGAATCAGGATGCGGCTGGAGCCGGCCTTGGCGAATCGCTCGACGTATTCCTCGGGTCGTTCGATCATCAGATGCACATCCAGCGGCAGACGGGTTGCTTTGTGGAGAGAGACCACCACGGGCACGCCAATCGATATATTGGGTACGAAGTGGCCGTCCATTACGTCGACGTGGATTACCTCAGCTCCGCCCTGTTCGACGGCGCGAACGTCGTCGCCCAGCTTCGCGAAGTTCGAGGCCAGAATGGACGGCGCGATTTCGATTTTGGCGTAGGGCATGAGCGACCCGGGGATTCTAGCACAGGGGGTCGAGCGGGTTGCGAAAGGTCCGGCTACTCGGCGAACGTCAGTTCGATGGTTGAATTCGAGTCAATTCGCTGGCCGCGGGCCGGGGTTTGGCCGACGACCGTGCCGGCTGGGGAGCTCGTATTGGCCTCCGGCGTGAGCTTCGAGAGCCGCAAACCAGCGGAGCCGAGTTTCGATTGCGCTTCCGGGAGCGGCTGCCCCATAAAATCCGGCATGGCATACGCGGATGGACGCGCGCCGAGCGAGACCAGGAGGCTCACGTGCGGACCGGTCCTGTCCGTGGTTCCGGGTGCGGGATCCTGTTCGGTGACGGTGTCTGCCACGCCGCCGGCCACGTGGAAGCTCGAGACTTCGCCAAGCTGCATGCCGTCGCGCAGAAGCTCGACTTCCGCAGCGCGGAGGCTGCGATCCTGGAGTGGGGGAATGGTCATGCGCTGCGGGCCGAGACTTAGCACCACGTGGGCATTTTGGCCGGTTTTCACACGCTCGTTCGGCGGGGGACTCTGGCGGATGATGGTGTCACTGGGCTCACCGCTGTAAATGCGATCTTCGACCTTCATACCGATGCCGCGGCCGCGGAGAATTTGCCGCGCCGGCACCATGCTTTTGCCGACCACGTCCGGCATGGCCACTTCGCGGCCCTGTACCGCAATACGCATGGCCGTCAGCGCGCTTAGAAACGCGACCGACGAAAGAATGAAAAGAAGAAACGCCATGCGCATGACCCACTGCAGGCGCTCGGTGGTGTTCATTTTCATTCGCCGACTTCTCCTGCCATGAGACTAGCACGAGAAGCCGGCTTCGTTTGCGGGGTGCGAGCGCGTGCGACTAGAAACTAAATCGCGCCGCGAGTTGAATGATGCGCGGCCGCTCGTCTCCCGGTACGCCGGTATTGGTGATCTGGCCGAACGTTCCTCCCGGACCGATGTCGTTGGGATTCGTGTCGGGATTGGCGAATTCCGTGTGATTCAAAATGTTGAAGAAGTCGCCGCGGATCTCGAGTTTCAGCCGTTCGGTGATCGCGGTCGTTTTGGAGATCGAAAAATCCAGGTTGACCAATCCGGGACCGGGCAGCGAATTTCGCCGGAACGAGCCGTAGGTGCGAAGATTCGGGCAATTCACAGCCTGTGCGTCGGACGGGAAAGTACCGGGCGGCTCGGTTGCCAGTTCGCTGCAGTCGCCGGCCGTGTCGGCGCTGATTAAGTTCGAGAAGCTGTTTGGATCGAACCAATAGAGTCCAGCGCCGTTTCCGAAGTCCTGCACGTTTCTTGGATTCAGGATGTTGGTCGGTCCAATCACGTTGGCATTTACGATGATGGCGTCGCCCGCTCCGGACGGTCCCTCGCTAAAGTCGCCGAGCGGAAGATTCGCCGGAACGTTGAGCGGGAATCCCGACCTCCAGGTGAGAATCGGGAAAAGAGTCCATCCTTGGGTGAGGCGCTTTGGGCCGGATTGCCACAGGCGGTCGAACGGAAGCTCCCACGCGCCGCTGAAGCTGATGCGGTTGCGGACATCCGTGTCGCTCGACGCGCGATAAAGCTCGGGATCGTACGACGGCACTTGGTCGCTGCGCTGCCGGAAGCCGGAGGCGTCATCGATGCTGTGCCCGTAGGTGTAGGCAAACGTGAAATAGATGTTGCCCGCGGCGGTGTTTCCGACCTGTTCGGTCAGGCTCACATTCAAGGCATTGTAATTGGCGTCCACGATGTTGCGAAATTCATCGAGCGCGGAGAAAGTGCATCCGGTTCCCCCCGAGTTGCCCGCGTTCGCATCCGGGCAGGAGCTGTCACCGGGATTGAGATTGAGAACGCGATCCGTCGTGCCCAAAACGAACGGGTTAATATCCTGCAGCGCGGTCAGCCCATGAGAGCTGCTGCCGATGTAGTCCAGTTCTGCGACAAGTCGCCGGGCAAGTTCACGTTGGACGCTCAGGTTGTACTGATAAATGTAAGGTGTGTGCAGATGCGGGTCGACGAAAAAGAGCTGCGATCCGAACGGGAGCGCGCTCGAATTCGAAAAATATTGCGTGCCGCTGAGCTGCTCGACGGACGGAAAAGTGTTCTGCGTGCAGGTTGAATCAAACGGATCGGAAAAATACGTGATGATCTGGTTCGGCTGATTCGATGCCGCGCAGCTGTTTCCGGTAAGGTTGGTGGGGAAGGCTGAAATGTTTGCCAGGCTGAAGAAAGGCGGCTGGCCGTTGAACTGGAAATTATCCTCGGCCTTGAGGATGTCGTAAAAGATCCCGAATCCACCGCGAATGCTGGTCTTGCCATTTCCATCGGGGTTCCAGGCGAATCCGATGCGCGGAGCCCAATCATGCTTATCCGGAAAATTGACGCCCCGCGGAGCGCCGGGATCCCCCGGGAAAACGAGTCCCACGGGCGCATTCGGGAAACGCTCGGATTGGTCGCCGGGAATGATGGAGAAGGTCCGGCCCAGCGTGTCCGATTTCGGGGTGTTGTATTCGTAGCGAATGCCGAGAGTCAGGGTGAGCCTCTTGGTGGCGTGCCATTCGTCCTGGAAGAATCCGTCCCAGGATTTCGTCCGAATGTTCGAAGGGGCGGCGGCTCCCTGAATGTAGTCGGTGGGCGCGCCGAGCAGAAAGTCGGCGAATCCGTTTCCTGTAAGCGAGCCGTCGAAATCAAACAAGCCATTGGTGAGGAAATCGAATACTTGGTTATTCTGATATGCGGAGACTCCTCCACCCATCTTCCATGTGTTCTTCCCTCGAATCCACGTGAATGTGTCGGAAAGGCCAAACGTGTTGTTAATCAGATCCGACGGCCCGCCGTACGTATAGCCGACGGCCAGCTCGTTGTTGTTGATGTCAAATAGAGGCGGGCCGGTCGGATTGTCCGGCGTGAGATTCGTGAATCCCAGCTTGGGGGCAATGTACTGAGCGTTGGGACCCTCGGGCACACCCTGCAATTGGAAGTACTTTTGAGTGCTGAATCGCAACTCGTTCAGCATGTTGGGTGAAATCGTGCGCGTATAGGCGAGATTCAAGAAGTAGTCGTCGATCTTCGTTGAAACCGTGAACCCCGGCACATCGGCAAACGGAACGAGATTGGATTGCGTCACGAACGGAGTGACCTGCGGGTTCCGTTGGCCTCCGAGCGTTGCGGTAATCTGGTCCTTCTTCGTTGCCTGGAAATCGAAACGCATGGTGAGTTCATTCGTGTTGTTGGTCGAAGCGCTGGTGGGCGTGACCACGCCCGAGGGCGTCACAGGGACCAGGCCGTTGCTGATGTAGGCCAGCGAGACGGGATTGAATTTCGTCGGATCGAGCGCGCAGGCAAACGCCGCGCATGCCCCAGGCTGCGTCGGAGCTTGAAAGAACGGGTGCGTGGGACCTTGCGCTCCTCCGGCGCCGCAGCCGCTGCCATCAGGCTCCGTCGCCATGCCCGTGTTCTGCCAGAAGCCCGTCAGGAAGCACGTAACGAATGGATCGGGACCTCCGTTTGGCCCCGCCTGCGAAAAGTCGCCGGCGACTTCCGACGGCGTAAATACGGGAACTTGCGAATTCGTAGGCGTGGCCAGATCGCTTTGCTTCTGTCCCTGGTAGCCCACGAAAAAGAAGAAGCGGTCCTTGCCCTTGACGACATGAGGAATCTCGATCGGTCCGCCAAATGTGGCGCCGTATTGATTGCGACGCAGTGGATCGCGCGCCTCGTCGTTGAGATGCCGGAAGAAGGAATTCGCATCGAAATCTCCGTTGCGCAGATAGTCGTAGGCGCTGCCGTGCCAATCGTTCGTGCCGGACTTGGTGACTTCGGTAATAACGCCGCCGCCGTTGCGGCCGTATTCGGCAGTGTAATTGCTTTCGAGGACGCGGAATTCCTCAATGGTGTCTGGATTTGGATTGAAGACAACGCCGTTGTCGAGCAGGTCGTTGTTCAGGCTGCCGTCGAGAAGGAATGTGACGGAATCGGTGCGGCCGCCGCCGATGCTGTAGCCGCCCGCGCCGGTGTTGTCGGGATTGGTTTCCGTCACGCCGGGCATCAGGAGGGCCAGATTCAGCACGTTGCGGCCGTTGAGCGGGGCCTGTTCGATGGCTTCGCCGGTTACGGTGCCGCCGACCGTCGGATTTTCGGTTTCGACGCGAGAGGTTTGCGACTCGACCGTGACCGTCTGCGAGACGGCGCCGAGCGTGAGGACTACGTCGAAGCGCAACGACTGATTGATTTCGAGCCGGTTCGGCTGCGTGGTGACTTTATTGAATCCCTCGTGCTCGACTGCCACGACGTAGGGGCCGATCGGCAAATGAAGGACTTCGAACGTGCCGTCATCGCGCGTCACCGTGCTGCTGGCGATTTGCGTGGCGGCGTTCGTCACGGTCACTTTCGCGCCGGGAACTGCCGCACCCTGCTGGTCGGTCACCGTTCCGATTACGCGGCCCGTGGCGTCCTGACCCAGCGCTAGGCGCGTAACCAACAGCGCGGATACGAAAACACATAGACTTACGGATAATAGGACGGCTCTCTTCATCGTCTTGCCCCCTAACCACTGTAATGTCAGCGGATCGCTCGTCAGGTTGCGCACGCGGGCGCGGCCCGTCGAGGTATGGAAGCAAGGCGATGACCAGTTTTTGGGGGAACTCGCCGAAATTGCAGTAGGTTGCAGGCCGATTGAGAGTCACATTTTTTCGAGCACCGCGGCGAAAAATCCGTCGGTGCGCTGCGCCGAGGGGGCGGTGCGGAAAAATCCGTCGGTGGCGGCGAAGAATTCGGATAGGTCGAGGTGCGGCGCCAGATGCGGCGCGAGCGTTTTTGCGGCTGCGGCCGCCGGAACCGCGCGGACCGTTGATGAACTGTCTAGGAAATGTGCGACGACCTCCTCGTTTTCTTCGGGCTCGATCGAGCACGTGGAATAGACGAGCCGGCCGCCGGGGGCCAGCGTATCAAGCGCGTTCGCCAGCATGAGTTTTTGTTGTTCGCGCGATTCGGCGAGCTGCTCCGGGCGCAGCCGCCAGCGGATTTCGGGATGGCGGGCGAGCGTGCCGGTGCCGGAGCAGGGCGCGTCGACCAGAACCTTGTCGAATGTTGCGCGAAGAGGTAGCGGGCTGGTGGCATCGAGCTGGATCAGCTGCACATTTTGCAGGCCGAGGCGCTTGAGTTGCGCAGCCATGGCGCGCAGGCGGTGTGCGTGCAGATCGGCGGCGACGACCGTGCCGCTTTCGCCCGCGGCGCGTGCGAGCGCTGCCGTCTTGCCACCGGGTGCGGCGCACAGATCGAGCACGCGGTCGCCGGCGCGAACGCCCAGCAGCAGTGGAATGGCTTGGGACGCTTCGTCCTGTATCGAAATCTGTCCTGCGCGGAATGCCTCTGTGCGGGCCGGGCTGCCGCCGCTGGCTGCGAACGCGGATTTCAGCAGTGCGCCCGGTTCGATGCGCAGGCCGGATGTTTCGAGCGCGCGAATGGTTTCGTCGCGCTGCTCGACTGCGTGGACGGACAGGCTCAACCGCGGCGTGTGATTATTCGCTTCGAGAAGCGCAATCGTCTGTGCTTCGCCGAGCCGTGCGAGCCATCGCTTGACCATCCAGGCGGGATGCGAGTGAAGGATTGCCAGGCGTTCGGCCGCGGACATCCCGGGCAGCAGGAACTTGTCAGCCGGCGATTTCGCGTCGGCCGCGATTTTGCGCAGCACGGCATTCACGAGCGGCGCGGCGGACGATTTCCGCGCTCGCTTCACCAGCTCGACCGATTCATTCACGGCGGCGCGCACCGGAATTTTTTCGAGGAAGCGCATCTGGTAGACGCCCATGCGCAAGGCGATTGCCACGGCCAGGTCGAGCCGCTCGACCGGTTTGCTCGTGTACCGCTCGATCAGGAAATCGAGCAGGCGGCGCCAGCGCAGCACGCCCTTCGTAAGTTCGGTCGTGAGCGCCGCGTCCTGGGCCTTGAGCTTTGCTGCGGCAGGACCGACATCAAGCTCGGCATGCAGGGCGTCGCTGGCATAGGCGCCCTCAGCTTCCACGCGCTGCAACACGTCGAACGCGATTTTTCGGGAGATGGAAGGGGCCATCGCGGGTCCTAAGTGCCGAAGCGTTCGCCGGGCACGATGCGGGCACCGCTCAGGAACTGCGCGTCGGTGACGCGGTGGCGGCCTTCGAGTTGGACGTGCTCCACTCGCAACACGGTTTCGCCGCCGCACATTACGAGCAGGCCGTCTTCCTCGGTCGCCACGATGGTGCCGGGCGTGCCACTGGCCGCGCGTGGCTCGAGCGAGTGGCCCCAAACCCGGCAAGTTTTCCCGCGAAAGGTCGTGAAGGCGCCGGGCCAGGGCTGCAGGCCGCGGATGCGGTTGTTGATTTTGTGCGCGGTGAGCGACCAATCGATGCGGCCGTCTTCCTTCTTGAGAATTGGCGCGAGAGTCGCCTGCGAATTGTCTTGCGGCGCCGGCTGGATCTCGCCGCTCGCCAATTTCCGAAGCGTTTCGACGATCAGCGGCGCTCCCGCTTCGGCCAGCCGCGCGGTGAGCTGCGGCGCAGTTTCAACAGCACCGATCTCGGTTTCGTATTTCAGCAGCGTCGGGCCGGTGTCGAGGCCGGCGTCGATTTGCATCGTGGTGAGCCCCGTGCGTTTCTCGCCGTTCGCGATCGCCCAATGGATCGGCGCGGCGCCGCGATATTTCGGCAGCAGCGAGGCGTGCAGGTTGATCCAGCCGAGGCGCGGAATCGCGATCAAGGGCTGCGAGATAATCTGCCCGTAGGCGATGATCACGACGAGGTCCGGCGCAATCCGCCGGAAGTATCCGTAGCCCTCGTCGGATTTAATTTTTTCCGGCTGATAGACGGTGATACCGGCGGCGACGGCGGCATCTTTCACCGGCGAAGTCTGAATTTCCTGCCCGCGGCCGCGCGGACGGTCCGGCTGCGTCACGACTCCGGCGACTTCGAAGTCCGGCTCAGCCATCAGCCGCTGCAAAGACGGCACTGCAAACGCCGGGGTGCCGCAGAACGCGATGCGCAGCGCCACGGCGCGCCTACCACTCGCCGGCTTTTTTCAGTTTTCGGATTTTGCGCTTGATCAGATCGCGCTTCAGCATGCTGAGGTGGGTGATGAAGAGAACTCCGTTGAGGTGATCAATCTCGTGGCAGAACGCGCGCGCCAGCAATCCCTCGCCGCGCATCTCGAATTCTTTTCCCGAGGCATCCTGCGCGCGCACGGTCACGTACTGCGGCCGCGCCACATGACCACGGAACCCCGGGATCGAAAGGCAGCCTTCTTCTTCGCGCTGCTCTCCTTCGGTGTGAATGATTTGAGGGTTCGCGCAGACGATCCTGGCCTCCACGTTCTTGCCGACGGTCACGTCGATCACCGCGACGCGCCGGCTGATCCCGATCTGCGGTGCGGCCAGGCCCACTCCGTTGGCGGCGTACATGGACTCGAACATATCAGCGACAAGCGCCTGCAGCTCTTCGTCGAAATTCTCCACCGGCTTCGTGAGCGTTTCGAGCACCGGGTCGCCGTATTTGACTATGGGATGAATCATCTCAATCTGCCCCGCCGTGCGCGCGAAAAATCTCCGCGAATCAAAAATTGTCCAGCTGGCGCTGATAGCCTTCCCAATTCCGGCGCATTTCGTCGAGTGAATCGCCGCCGAATTTTTCAATGAACGCGCCGGTCAGGGTGGCCGCCACCATCGCCTC
Organism: uncultured Acidobacteriaceae bacterium; assembly: GCA_964563425.1. Classification (GTDB taxonomy): domain Bacteria; phylum Acidobacteriota; class Terriglobia; order Acidiferrales; family UBA7541; genus Palsa-295. The sequence continues at coordinate 16,328 of CAZLWY010000064.1, forward strand.
GCCTGCCACGCCTCCGGCCGGCACCACGCAGAAATCCGAGCGCTCGTATGCCGCTTTTACTTCGGCCTTCGTCACCAGGTCCGCGGTGGTCAGCGCTCGGCGCAAGGTCGAGATCGGCTTCAGGTATCCGCGAACGACGATGTCCTGCCCGTTGGTGATGCCGCCTTCGAGCCCGCCGGCGCGGTTCGACGTGCGCTCGAACCTTTTGCGCGCCGCATCATACCGAATTTCGTCCTGCGCTTCCGAGCCGTAACTGCCGGCATTCTCGAATCCCGTACCGATCTCCACGGCCTTCACCGCCTGGATCGACATGACTGCCTGCGCCAGCTTTGCGTCGAGCTTTTCATCCCATTGAATGTGCGTGCCGAGCCCCGGCGGCAGTCCGCGCGCGACGACCTCGAACGTGCCGCCCACGGTATCTCCTGCGCGTAGGACGTGATCCACCTCCGCTTTCATCCGCGCCTCGGTGGCCGGATCAACGCAGCGCAGGGGCGATTCCAGATTCTCGCAGATCGCTACAATCTCTTCCCAGGTAGCCGGGCGCTCCAGCCGCGCGTGGCCCACAGCGATCGTATGGCTCAGGATCGTGACGCCGAATTCGCGCAGCAGCGATTTTGCCAGCGCGCCCGCGGCCACCCGCGCCGCCGTTTCGCGTGCCGATGCTCGCTCGAGAATATATCGCGCATCGTGGAAATTGAATTTTTGGGCGCCGGCCAAGTCGGCGTGGCCCGGACGCGGCTCCGTCAGGCGGCGCTGCGAGTCTTCGGCGCCTTCGCTGTCCTCGACGGCCATTGCCTTTTCCCAGTTCTTCCAGTCGCGGTTCTCGATCCGGAGGGCGATCGGCGCGCCGATCGTCTTCCCGTGGCGTACGCCTGCCAGAAAATCGGCCTGATCCTTTTCGATGCGCTGGCGCCCGCCGCGCCCGTAACCGAGTTGCCGCCTGTGCAGCTCGCGGTTAACGAAATCGAGCTCGATCGGCACGCCCGACGGCAATCCCGATACCCAGGCGACAAGCGCCTGCCCATGCGATTCTCCAGCGGTGACGAATCGAAACATTCTCTGTGATTCCTTGTCTATGAGGACAGACGAAGGATTCTACCGGACGCACCCCTGCGCGTAAAGACAGCCTGCAAAGCCTGCAAAGCCGCCGCTTCACGAAGCTTCCCATCGTCAAGCAATCCCGAATTCGGGCGGCCTGTTTTCGACGTGCGCCGATGTTTCTTGACGCGCCGCGCGGCCGAAGTTACGCTTCGGAAGACTCGGCTCGCCACGGCCAGCCGCCTCGGACACAATGCCCGAAACCAGCGAAACTCCATCGCTCCCATCGGTTTTGGGGGACGTCGCCAAGCGGTTCGTCTTTGGCGTACAGGACTATTCGCTTCTCTCCGCGCAATCGGTCCGGAACCTGCTGAGCCCGCCGCAGTATTGGGCCGACACGCTCGAGCAAATGGACCTGATCGGCGTCGGTTCGCTTCCAATCATCATCGCCGCGGCGTTATCAATCGGCGGCGTCATGGTTTTGAACACGGCTTCGGAATTCCAGCGTTTCGGTGAGACGGCCCTGACCGGCGAAGCCGTGTCGCTCGCACTGGTTCGCGAACTAGGACCGGCCATCACGGCGCTGCTGGTCGCCGGCCGTAATGCGTCCGGCATCGCTTCCGAGCTTGGATCGATGGTCGTCACGGAGCAAGTGGATGCGATGCGGGCGCTCGGCACAGATCCGATCCGCAAACTGATGACGCCGCGTGTGGTGGCCGTCGTGCTCACCGTGCCGCTGCTGGTAGCCGTTTTCGATCTCGTCGGGCTTTGCGGAGGGTTCGTCGTCGCCTGGTTCACGCTGCGGCTCGGCGCCGTGCAGTTCTGGACCACCGCCATCAAATCGCTCGACTTCGGCGATCTAGTGCAGGGATTCGTGAAGCCGATCGTTTTTGCGTTCATCATCGCAACGATCGGCTGCTACCAAGGTCTCCGTGTCACCGGCGGCACGCAGGGGGTCGGCCGCGCCACCACGACCGCCGTGGTCGTTTCTTCCGTTCTGGTTCTTGTCTCTGACCTGTTCCTCGCGAAGTTGCTGCTCTACCTGTTCAAGTAACCAAACCGCGCTGCGATCTCCGCGTTTCCGTCTATAATTTGCGCATGGTGCGCCCCAGCCGCACGTCGATCATGCTCGACGCAAAGACCATGGTTCCGGGCGAACCATTCATCGAGTTTAAGGACGTCCGCATTGGCTTCGATGACGGCGATGTCCTGCGCGGAGTTTCGTTTGCCGTCTCTCCCGGCGAAACGAAAGTAATCCTCGGCGAAAGCGGCTCCGGAAAAACTCTGATCATGAAGCTCGCCGCCGGCTTGTTGCGCGCGGACTCAGGGCGTGTCTGGGTGATGGGCCACCACATTGGCGAAATGTCTGAGGACGAATTGCTCGATTTCCGCCGGCATCTCGGATTCGTATTTCAGGAGGGCGCGCTTTTCGATTCGATGGACGTCGCGGAGAACGTGGCGTTTCGCCTGCGCGAAGAACGCGTGGCCGACGAAGAAGTCGACCAGCGCGTGCGGGAGGCTCTCCGGTTCGTGGAGCTCGAAAACGCCCTGGAAAGATTTCCCGCCGAGCTTTCCGGCGGCATGCGCCGGCGGGTGTCGATCGCGCGCGCGCTGGTCGATAAGCCGCCGCTTGTTTTTTACGACTCGCCGACCGCGGGGCTCGATCCCGTCACGTCGCAGACGATCATCACGCTCATCCTGCGCGGCCGCGATTTGCAGGGCGTGACTTCGTTGCTGGCCACGCACCGTGTGCAGGACGCATTCGGTCTGGCGCACTATCGCTTCGACGAAGCGACCAAGCGCGTGGTGCCTTCGGGAAGCGGCGATGGCGACAGATCGAGCGCGTTGAAATCGGCGAATGGCTCCGCGGCCACCACGAATGTGCTCGTTCTGCGCGAGGGCGAAGTCTATTTCGAAGGCTCGACCGACGATGTGCTGCACTCGTCTGACGAATATCTGAAAAAGTTTCTGGCTTCCGCCGAATAGTTACGGCACTCGCGGTTACTGAGGAGGAACAGCAATGGCGCAACGAAAGCAACTGACGTGGGCAGAGCTGCGGGTGGGCGTTTTCGTCCTTGCCGGGCTGATCATTTTGATGATCGCGATCTTCTACGTGACCGGCGCGAGTTTTCTGGGGCCGAAATACAAGCTCATCACGTACCTGCCGGAGGTCGACGGCCTCAATACCGGCGCGCCCGTTGCACTCGACGGCGTCGAAATCGGCAACGTGCAATCGATCACGTTGACGCCACACCCCCCGACCCGCGATCAAAGCATCACGCTGGTGCTGCGCATCGACAGCAAGTACAAGGATCAGATTCGCATCGACTCCTCCGATCCCACGAAAAGCTCGAGCGCGAGCCTGGTGACGCAGGGGCTGCTCGGCGACCGTTACGTCAGCATCACGCGCGGTCTTTCCGGCAATGAGATTCCCCCGGGCGGCGTGGTGCCCGGCACCGAAGAAGCGGCGATGAAGCAAATGGTGGAGCGCGGCGCTGATCTGATGGAAAACCTCGGCGCGCTGACCACCGACATCCATGCCATCGTCGCGCAGGTGCAGAAGGGACAGGGGACGATCGGCAAGCTGCTGGCCGATCAGGAGCTCTACAACCATCTGAACGCCACCGCTGCGAAGTTTGATGCCCTAGCGTCGAATATTCAGGCCGGGCAGGGAACTCTCGGCAAACTGGTCGCGTCCGATGAGCTTTATACGAAGGTGAACTCGACGGTCGGCAACCTCAACGACGTGATTGGCGCCGTGAAAGATCAGAAGGGCACGGTGGGCAAGCTTGTCTACGATCCGAGCGCCTACGACAGCATCAAGGGCCTGGCGGACAACGGCAACGCGCTGCTCACCGACGTGCGCGCCGGCAAAGGATCGCTCGGCAAACTCGCCACCGACGATTCGCTCTTCACGAATCTGAAGGACGCCAGCGCGAGCGTCCGCGACGCCACCGCAAAGATGAATTCCAACCAGGGCACGATGGGGAAGATGTTCACCGATCCCCAGCTCTACGACAACATGACGGGCCTCACCGGCGATCTGCGTGCATTGATTTCCGATTTCCGCAGCGACCCCAAGAAATTCCTGCACATCAAGGTAGGGCTTTTCTAACGACTTGCGCGCGACCATTGCAAGGGGAGCGCCTCAAGGCATCGGGGGCGCTCCCGGTTTGTTTTTCAAGGTAACGCGCTTCCGTTTTCCGCCACACGGGCGATTTCGTTCCCATCTCCGTCTTCCCGAGCGACAGGCCGGGGCGGGACCCTGGCTGCGCGACTGGCTAGCATTACCGCGTCGCGCAGTGCGAGCCCCTGTACCGTGAGGCACGCCCCGGCCGCGTCGTTCGAGAACTCGTTGCCGCCGCCTTCGCTCATCCCTTCACGCAAACGACCTGGTGGAGGGTGTGAACGATCTCGACGAGATCGGCCTGCGCGGCCATCACGTCTTCGATCGGCTTGTACGCGGCCGGCGTCTCGTCGATCACGTCCGCATCCTTGCGGCACTCGATGCCCGCGGTCATGCGTTCGTGGTCCTTCACCGAAAATCGCCGCTTCGCTTCCGTGCGGGACATCGCACGGCCCGCGCCATGGCTGCAGCTCGTGAAACTTTCCGGATTCCCCTTGCCGCGGACGATATAGGAACGCGCTCCCATGCTGCCGGGAATGATTCCCATGTCGCCCTCGCGGGCGCGCACGGCGCCCTTGCGGGTTACCAGAATGTTTTCGCCGTAGTGCGATTCGCGGGCCACGTAGTTGTGGTGGCAGTTGATCGCCTTCCGCTCGGCCGCGAACGGCCGAACTTCCCGGCAACCGCGCACCGCGGCCACGATCTGCTCCATCATCAGCTGGCGATTCCAGCGGGCGAAATCCTGCGCCCACTCGACGGCCTCGACGTAATCCTTGAAATGCTCCGAGCCGTCCGGGAAATACGCCAGATCCCGGTCGGGCAGGCTGATGAACAGCCGCTCCATGTCCTTGCGGGCGATTTCGATGAAGTAGCTGCCCATACGATTGCCCACGCCACGCGATCCGCTGTGCAGCATGAACCAGACCGCATCCGCTTCGTCCAGGCACACCTCGATGAAGTGATTGCCCGTGCCGAGCGTGCCGAGATGGTTCGCGTGATTCCCGCGATCGAGCTTCGAATGCTTTGCAAGAATCGCGTCGTAGCGCGGCTTCAGCGTTCCCCAGATTTCGAGGTTGCGCGACGGGATTTCGCCCCACGCGCCGCGGTCTCCGCGCCCGCCGTGATTCGTGCGCCCATGCGGCACGGCCTTCTCGATCGCCGCGCGCATCCCCTTCAGGTTGTCGGGCAGATCGCCGGCGGTGAGGTCCGTCTCGACGGCCATCATGCCGCACCCGATGTCCACGCCTAACTGCGGCCGGGATGATCGCGCCCTTGGTGGGAATGACGCTGCCCACCGTGGCGCCGATGCCCCAGTGCACGTCCGGCATGGCCGCGACCCACTTGAAAATGAACGGGAGCTGCGCGACGTTGACGAGTTGCTGGCGTGCTGGGGCCTCCAGAGGCACACCCTTCGTCCAGGCCTTGATGGGCACGCCCTTTTCTGCCGCGATCACGTGGTAGCCCGTCTCGCTCATATTCTTTCTCCTTTCCAGCCGTCTGCGGGTGCGAAGTTTCATACGCGACCCCGAGGCGCGGGACCAGCGCCGCCCCGCGCCTCCGACACCGTTTCGCCGCGACCGCTGATTTCCAGCCGCATCGCCGGCGAATTTGAATTACTGGTTCTCATCAAGCTCAATCTCGATCTGGTGCTCTTCTGGAATTTCTTCCGGGCGGACGAAGCCGGTGACACGCTTACCGTCTCTCGGCATCAACACCCACGCCATGTTCTCCATCTGCTTCAAGGTCTGCCTTTTCATTTCCGCGTAGTCGTTGCATTTGTGCACGCGGAAATCGACGCGATGGTTGGGCCATGTGAAGCAGCAGATCACCTGCTCTTCACATTGGCTGAATCCATGTTGGATATGCGCGTGCATGCACGACTCGCACAGCGAAGGGCCATGCATCGGCGTGCCGTTTTTCACCTGGATGCCCATGGCTCACCTTTCGGAGGGACGCGGATTGCGTCCCGGGCTCGCGCGCGTCACAAGAAGCGCGCCGTGAATCGGGAACGACTAAGAAGCCAAAGTGGGTTGCACTGCAAACGATTGAGCTGCTGAGAGTTACTGCTCTGCGGGACCGGAGCTAAGTCGGCCACAATCCCGGCGCAGCGTGGTCATCGCTTGCCCTGGCAACGAATTGTGTTTGTCGTCTATAAAGTTCATGCCGAAATCTCCAGCGCCCTGAACCTTACACGAGAGCGATTGTTGGCGCAAGAGTAAATTCGCGGATGGCCAAAAATAAATTTGAATGGCCTGAACGGACGATGGAAGTACGAAATTCAACGGCTCGGCGCGTTCACGCCGGTTCTTTTTCGGCCGGTGAAAATTCCAGGGCCATTTCCTTCACCCGGCGGAGGTCGAGCTTCCCGGTGCCGAGGTGTGGCAGTTCTTCCACGGCGAAAAACTGATTCGGGCGGGGGATCCAGAGATTGGGCAGGCCGGATTCGCCGAGCCGCTCGAGCACGGCCTTTAGTTCCTCCGCTGGCAGAGTGTGCAGGACGACCAGCCGCTCGCCCTTTTTTCCGTCGGGCACGCTGGTGACGACGAAGCGCTGGTCGGTGGCGCCGGCCAGCTCGTGAAGCTGCTCTTCGATCTTGATGTGCGGCACCATTTCGCCGCCGATTTTGCTGAAACGACTGAGGCGGTCGGTGATGGCGAGGAAACCGTCTTCGTCCTCGGCGGCGATGTCGCCGGTGACATACCAGCCGTCCTGCAGGACCTCCGCGGTTTTTTCCGGTTTGCCGAGATAGCCCTTCATCACGTTTGGTCCGCGAACGAGCAGCAGTCCGGGCGTGCCGGCCCCGAGCGGCTCGCGCGTGTCGGGATCGACAATACGGACACTGACGCCGGGAAGAGGATGGCCGATCCGGCCGCGCTTGGCGCCGATCTGGCGGAAACCGGGGGCGCGGAAATCGCGGGTGTTCACGGAAACAACGGGTGAACATTCGGTGGCGCCGTAGCCTTCGAGCGGGCGGATGCCGAAGCGGTCTTCAAAGGCGAGGGCCAGGCGCTCAGGCAGCTTTTCTGCGCCGACGACCACGTATTCCAGGCTGCCGAAATCCTCCGGAGAGCATCGGCGCGCGTACGCCTGCAGAAAAGTGGGAGTGGACATAAGGAACGTCACGCGGTAGTCGCGGACGATCTCGCTGATGGCGGCGAGATCGAGCGGGCTGGGATGGTAGATGACGCTGACGCCGAGCGCGGCGGGAAGCCAGAGCGTTACCGTGAAGCCGAAGGAGTGAAAGAATGGCAGGACGCCGAGCAGGCGATCGTGCTTGTCGAACATAAACATCTGGCCGACTTGCTCGACGTTGGAGCCGATGTTGTAGTGTGTGAGCATTACTCCCTTGGGTTCACCCGTGCTGCCGCTGGAAAAAATAATCGTGGCGAGATCGTCGAGAGTTTTTGTTTTGCCGCCGCTCAGGAGTTTTTCGAGCGTGGCGCCGGGGAAAAACCACAGCAGGAGCGCGACGAGGCGCTCGCCGAAGCCGTGGCCGGCGGCGACCTCTTCGAGCAAGATCGATTTGCCCGGAACCTGGAGCGGGATGCGGTCGAGCAACTGCCTCGTGGTGATGACCGTTTCGAGCTTGCACTGCGCGGCGCTGGATGCGAGCGATTCGCTCGACGCTGTGTAATTCAAATTCACGGGGATCTTGCCCGAGAGCGTGGCGGCAAAATTCACCAGAGCGCCTGGAACGGAGGGCGGCAGCAGGATACCGACCATTTCCTGGCCCTTCCACGTTTCGCGCAGCCGGCGCGCGAGAAAGATCGAGCTGAGCAGCACGCCGCCCCATTTTATTTTCGGACGGCGTTTGTCTCCCATGGCGAAGCGGAACGGATGGCGGTGCGCGGTGCGGATCAGCGAGCGATGCAGCGTGCGTATGCGAGCGCGGCGGTATTTGTAAGCTTCGGATTGCAATTCCTGCACCGCGCGGCGGACTTCGAAGGGCTGCGCGGTGGGCGGCATTGGCTTTCCAAAGCTGACCGTCACGGGATAGGGAATCGAACGCGGCAGTTTCCAGACGAACCGGCCGCGCTCGAAGCTGAAAATGCTGCCCCAGACGCCGTCGAGGTTTACGGGAACGATCGGCGCATCGACGCCTTTCATGATGCGTTCCATGCCGCGACGAAACGGAAGGAGGCCGCCGATGCGCGTGATCTGTCCTTCGGCAAAGATGCACACGATTTCGCCGTTCTTGATGGCGCCAGTGGCTTCGCGCAGCGAATGAAGCATCTCGCGCGGGCGCTGTTCGGAGGAAATGGGGATCGCTCCGATGATTTTCGCAAACGGTCTTACGTAGGGAAGATCGTAGACGGCTTTGTAAAGGATGAAGCGGATCGGGCGGTCGATCGACGCGATCAGCAACAGGCCGTCGATGAACGACATGTGATTGCAGACGAAGAGCGCCCCGCCGGACTCGGGCACGTTTGCACGGCCTTCGACGCGGATGCGATAGAGAGTCATCGTGGCGGCCCACAGCAGGAAGCGCACCAGCGAATCAGGCAGGAGCCAGATGGCGTAGCCGCTGGTCACGAGCGTGAGGATTGCGCCGTCAAGGAAAATGCCGGCGGCGTTCTGATGGAACCAATGCGTGAAGATGTAATAGGCGACCGAGGCCAGCGCGATGCCAACAAAGGAAACAAGATTCGCCGCGGCAATGACGCCGCCTTTGTCTTCGCGCCGGGGCCGGTGCTGAATCAGCGCGCTGAGAGGTACGGCGAACAGGCCGCCGAAAATTCCCAGCAGCACCAGGTCGAAAATACGAAGGCGGGCCCACGAGGCCGCCCCGGTGAGAAACGAGACGATTCCGTGGGAAGAAATGTGCGCCGAGATTCCGAGGAGCCACGCGCTGAACATCTCCGCGGGCGCGCGAAAGTAGAGCAGTGCGCCAAAGACGGTCATGCCGAGGGCAGCGAGCGGGATGAGACCGTATTCGATTTTCCCGCCGGAGAGATATCCGGCGGCGATGCTGCCGAGTCCGATGCCGATGGCCACGGCGGCTTGCAGGCCGGTGATATGCGCGTCGTCGATTTTCAGCACATCGTGACCGTAGATGATGATGGTGAACTGGAGCAGTGCGGCGAGGAAGAAGAGATAGGTATTGCCGAGGACCGCCCAGCCGAGGACGCGATCGGCGGTGATCGATCTCATGTGCGTGAAGAAATCACCCAGCGGATTCCAGCGGAATTTCTTATTCGGGTCAGCGGCGGGAATTTTGGAAATGCCGAAGCTGGCGACGAGCCCGAAGACGGAGCAGGCGAGCAGCAGAAAGCCGCCGATTGCTTCGCGACCGTGATAGCGCTCGGCAAGTTCGCCTGCGGCGACAGCGCCGCCGATGCTGGCAAGAAACGTGCCGAATTCGATGATGCCGTTGCCCCAGGAAAGCTTCGTATCCGGCAGAAGCTCGGGAAGCAGCCCGTATTTCGAGGGGCCGAAGAGCGCGCCTTCCGTGCTGATGAGGAAAACGCCGGCGCACTCAAGCGGCAGGCTGCGCATGGCTAGGCTGAGGATGAAGAACCCCATTACTGCGAGCTCGAAAAGCTTCGTACCGATTGTGACGCTGCGCTTGCTGTAGCGGTCGGCGAGATATCCGCCGGTCATGGAGAACAGGATGAAGGGAATCGCAAAGAGCGCGCCGACGATGGGGACGAGACTATCGCGGCGCGCCTGCGGGAGATTCATGCCGATGACGATGTACGTGACGAAATATTTCAGGCCATTGTCGTTGAGGCCCGTCTGGAACTGGGTGACGATAAGGCTCCAGAAGCCACGGCGCCAGCTGGCAGGCGGCGGGGTGCGCGAGCCAGCCGGGGAGACGGTGGATTGTTCGATCATCGCTGACCCGATTGAGGCGTTTTCTTGACAGGGCTGTTGTGTGTCACGTCGTAGGTTGTGCCGTCGAGTGCTTCGAGCGACGGAGGCCGAAAAGCACTTCGCAGGGTGCGACACTTCGTTTGGGCGAGAATCGGCGAATTCTCAACGCTGGATCGGTGCTGGGCGCCTGCTGCTGCGTTCATCCGACTCTCCCATCGGTTGCATGCGCCGAAATGTCGCATGCCTAGAAGCGTATCGTACGCCGCGTGGCAGGGGGTGCAAGCTTGAGCTGCTGTGGATTTTTCATCACGGCTGGAAATGTACAAGAGAGTCGCACGAAAGCACAGAAGGCGTGTGACAGTTTGCGGGACACCCCCATGGGCACATTGCCGCGATCGAAAACCTCGCCTGCCCGCCCTTAGGAAAACCGAAAGGGCGGTGTTGGGCTAGCGCGTGGCAGCAGGAACGGGGGCTTCGCGCTTGTGGTACTTCGTCGAGACGTAGTCGTTCACCAGCGCTTGGAAGGCGGCGGAGAGTTCTTCGTAGTTGCCTTCGAGCGTGGTGAATTTTTGGCCGTCGATGTAGACGGGGCAGCGGGGAGCTTCGCCGGTGCCGGGCAGGCTGATGCCAATGTTGGAGGCTTTGGATTCGCCGGGGCCGTTGACGATGCAGCCCATGACGGCCAGCTTCAGTTCTTCGACGCCTTCGTAATTTTGTTTCCACTCGGGCATTTTGTTGCGAATGTAGTCCTGGATGCTTTCGGCCAGTTCCTGGAATGTCGAGCTAGTGGTGCGGCCGCAGCCGGGGCACGCGGTGACGCTGGGCGCGAAGGTGCGCAGGCCGAGCGATTGCAGGAGTTCGCAGCAAGCGTAAACTTCCTCGCGGCGGTCTCCATTAGGGCGCGGCGTGAGCGAGACCCGGACCGTGTCGCCGATGCCCTCTTCGAGCAAAATTCCCATCGATGCAGCGGACCAGACAAGTCCTTTTGCGCCCATGCCTGCTTCGGTGAGGCCGAGGTGCAGAGGCTGGTCCGTCTTCCCGGCGAGATCGCGGTAGATCGCGATGAGATCGCCGGGGCGCGAGACTTTGCAGGAGATGATGATCTGATCTTTGCGCAGGCCGGATTCGATGGCTAGCTCGGTGGATCGCAGGGCGGAGAGGACCATGCACTCGTTGATGATTTCTTCCGATGTCTTGCCCAGATTCTTGTCCGTGTTCTCCTGCATTTTCTGCATGACGAGCTCTTGATTGAGCGAGCCGCCGTTGACGCCGATGCGGACAGGCTTGCCGTTGTCGCGGGCGACCTTGCAGATGGTGGCGAACTGTTCGTCGCGGCGCTGGCCGTGGCCCACGTTGCCGGGATTGATGCGGTATTTATCGAGCGCGCGGGCGCAATCGGGGTATTTCGCAAGCAGGACGTGGCCGTTGTAGTGGAAGTCGCCGATGATCGGGGCGTCGCAGCCTGCGTCGAGAAGACGCTTCTTGATTTCGGGAAATGCGGCGGCGGCTTCGGGCATGTTTACCGTTACCCGGACCAGTTCGGAGCCGGCCTGGGCGAGCTCGAGGCACTGCTTTGTGGTTGCCGCCACGTCGGCGGTGTCGGTGTTGGTCATCGACTGCACGACGACCGGTGCGCCGCCACCAACTTGGATCTTGCCGACTTTTACGGCGACCGTTTTGTGGCGCTTTTGGGGCATGCCAACATTGTAGCGAATCGGGGAACCGAGGCGCTAGTAGTAGGAGCCGGGCGACCGTGCTCCGCCAGCGAATAGAAACGGGGCGCAGCATGCCGCGCCCCTAGGAATTCGGATTCAAGATCCGACGTCAGAGTTCGGCGCGGTGCGATACGGCCGTTTTGCTGTTGCGCGGGGGCGGAACGATCGTGGCCATTTTGCGAATCATGGCCAGGACGAGGCGCTTGTCGTCGTCAGAGAGGCTGGTCGAATAGCGCTTGATGTCCGCGAGGAAGCGAATTTCCTCTTCCGAGAGCTCGCCGAGCATTTTGCGCGTTTCGCGATCCTGGGCCGTGTCCGTGCCGGGGAAGAAATCGGCCAGGCTGATTTCCATAGCCTCGGCGATCTTCGCCAGAGTTTCGAGCGAGGGAACGGTGTGGCCGTTCTCGACGCGCGAGAGATAGCAGCGGAGAAGGCCGGTGCGGCGTTCGATATCGCCTTGCGAGAGGCCTCGATCGCTTCGATAGGAGCGGATGACCTCACCAATATTGACCTTCGGTTTTTCTTTGGGCATGGTAACTTTCCTGACAACAGGCGTTATCTTACGAGCCACCCCGCACGGGGGCAAGCAAATTATCGAGGAGTGTTCCTGTCAGGAACACCCCTTTTTCTTGGCTTTTTCAGCTTGAAAACCGGTCAGTTGGAGGCCGCGGGAATCAGGGCCGTCACGTCGTTTTCGGTAGTGAACTCGAGCCGGGTTTCGCTGGGGACGCGTATACGGTCGCCGTGGGTGGAGAGCTGGACGGCCGTGCCGCCGCCGGCTCCCAGCGTGGCGCCGACGGCTGCGCCCTTGGGCCCGCCAATGATTCCGCCAAGCACGGCGCCTGCGATGGCGCCTCCGCCGATGCGCTCGGCGCTTTGCGAGCCGCGGCTTTTTCCAACCACATCATAGGTTGTGGAATCGATTGGGACTACGTTTCCATTGACGCGAATGCCGGTGAGCTCGAGCGTTAGCTGCGGCGCGCCGGAGATGTGGCCGGAATCTTTGGCGTTGGCGAGCATGCCGTAGACGTCGGCGCCCTTTTGCGCGACGACGGTGTTGCCAACGACCAAGGGCGCGTCGAGGCTGGCGTGGAATGGATCGCTGACGTGGTTCGTTTGGGAGTCAACCGAATCGATCATGCGGATGACGACTGTCGTTCCTGCCGGAATCGTGACGGCTTGCGTGGGGCCGTTATAGGGAGCTGTCTGCTGCGGCAGTGGAGCGGCGGCCGGCGGATTGTCGTCCTGCGGATCGGAGTTGGCTGGAGCAGGTGGCGGCGGCTGTTGTTGCTGAGACGCGTCGCTATTCGGCTGCGGAGGGGCGGCCGCGTTGGGATCGGCCTGCGGGGGCGGGGCCGGAGACGGGGGTACAGGAGTCGGCGACGCGGCGGCCTCCGTCGCGTCACTGAAGCCGATGTTCAGCACATCCTTGATTGCGAATGTTTGCGCCTGGCCATTGACTTCGAAGCGAATCGTGGCCGAAGAGGCGCTGACGAATTTGCCCTGGACGATCTCGCCGGTTTTGAGCTCAAGGACGTCGGCGGACGCCGAAGGTATGAGGGCGAGGCCGAAAATCAAGGCGGCCGCGGACAGCCAAGCGGCCAGGGATTTCGATCGACTGCTGAATCTCACGAACAGGAGTGCGAATGATTTCATAGTATTTCCCTCAGGATCCCCAAACAACCGCTCGGCGCATGATACCGCAAGGGAGTGCCGAGCGGGCGCGTCGGGTCACCTACCTATTTTCGATGCGGAAGTTAGAGCGTGGGTTGCGGAACGGCTCTGGATTGGGAAACGTCAACGGACTTCTTTCCAGCGCGCTTGTCTGCGTAGAGGGCTTCGTCGCCGCGGCGCAGCAACTCTTCGGCTGTCTCGCCAGGTTTGTAGTCGGTCCAGCCGCGTGAGAAGCGGACAGGAATTTTGGTGCCCTCGAACTCGACTTCGAGGCCGTCGAGGCGATTGAGGACATGCTTCACTTCTTCGGCGCGGCATTCCGGCAGCAGGACCATGAATTCGTCGCCGCCCAGGCGGACCGCCAGATCGGAGCCGCGAATCGCTTTACGCAGGCGCTCTGAGAATCCCTTCAGGACCAGATCGCCAGCGGCGTGGCCGAGGCGGTCGTTGATTTGTTTCAGGCCATCGAGGTCGGCGAGCAGGATCGTGAGCGGGCGTTCGTGGCGCACGGCGCGACTGATCTCTTCGGCCAGGCGCTGCTCGCCCGAGCGGCGATTGTAAAGGCCGGTCAATTGGTCAAGCGCGGCGAGTTTGTAGACTTCGTCTGTCAAGGTCTGGACCTTGGCGAGATTTTGAATCTGGTCGGCCAGGGTGTTGCGCATTCGGATGATCATAGTCTGCTGATAGACCACATAGACGGCGAAGACCAGCACGATACCCACGAGCGCTCGTACGGCTTGATTCAAATAAAAGGAGTAGAAATCGTGCTCGACGGTCTGCGTGTTAAGCATCGCGGGGAAAGCAAGCGACGCGACGGCGATGGTAAGCAGCAGGAGAACCAGCACGGCCGAAGACCAGAGCCACCACTGGCGGCGGTCCAGCTTGCGCAGGTTTTCCCGAAACGCGTCCGGGGCGAGGTTCGACGAGTTTGAAGAAGAACTGATATCAGCCATCCAAGATCACCGGCACACCCTGCTTGAATACATTGTTTAGCGCGAATTCTTGATGAGCACCATCAGTATGTTCCGCAGTGGTTCCAATTCGTTAGCGGGTGTTTCGCCTCGGGGAGGCCCGCCCAGAGGATAGACGCAGGCTTTGCCAAGCAATTGCATAGTGGCGGGCGAGCGTGAGTGCGAGATATGTACTTGAGAGTAATCGAGATTTTGCATCGCAGTCCAAGCGGGTTTTGTCTGTCATGTTACCTACCCGCGACCATCAGTACTTTTACCCTGCTGTTTTGGGCCCCAATCCTTAAGGAGAGACTATGAAACTCAGATATTTCGGGCTTGTGCTGACGGTAGTGTGCGGAGCCGTATTGCTGACGTCCAGCCAAGCCTCGGCCTCGATCTCGGTGTTGCAGCAACGGGTAATGCAGGGGACCCGTCCGATGCCGGGCAATCCGGACGGTGGAGTAGCGTTCCAGGGAACTCGTCCAATGCCGGGTAATCCGGACGGTGGGGTGGCGTTCCAGGGGACCCGTCCAATGCCGGGTAATCCGGACGGTGGGCTGGCGTAAGGTCTTGAGAAGCCCACGCGAAATCGGGGGCACTCTCTAGCGGCCCTTTCGTAAGTTATTGCCGGTCATACTGTTACACCCTCTTATTTGGGGTTGAGTGCTAAAGCAAGCAGGGGGAAAGTTCCAGCCCACCCCTGTGTTGTTTGTGTTAGCATTCGTCTCCTTATAGGCGGGTGTGCCTTATGGCTAGTTCGATAATTTGGGTCGTCGGCATTTTGTTCGAAGCACTGGTGCTATACCGAGGCGCCCGAGCAAAGCTCCTTTCGCGATATTCGAATTTTTATATCTATATCCTCAGCTTATTCCTTGCAGATACAATATTTTTCCTGGCACACGTAACGAAATTCCCGCTGGCTGATAAATGGAGTTGGTATGCGGGCTTCATGAGCCTATTGCTGGGATGCGGCATTGCGCTTGAAATCTTCCGGCACGGCCTTTCGCCCTATGCAGGGGCCGAGAAATTCGCGAGGGTCGCAAGCTACACGCTCCTAGCCGCCGTGACGGTGTTCGCGGTGGTGTACCCGATCCTTGCGCCGAGCAACGGGGCGGCGCGTGCAATATTCACGCGAGCACAACAGTATTTTTTGGCCGTGCAGGGAGTGCTCTTAATTGTTATTATTCAGGTAATGGCCTACTACGCCATTCCGGCGGGGAGGAACCTGAAGGGAATGATGCTTGGTTATGGCCAAGCAGTCGCGGTGACGCTCGCGCTGCTGGCCGTACGGAATTACAAGGGACCGGCTTTCCAATCTGCGTGGACATTCACGCAACAGCTCTCCTACCTTGCTTCACTGTCGATTTGGCTCGTAGCACTTTGGTCCTATATACCGAATCCGATTCCCGGGGCTAGAATTAAGTCCGACGATGATTACGACGGCCTCGCATCCAGGACTCGAGGGATGGTGAGTACGGCGGGTGCAAATCTCGTAAAGGTGGAGAGACTGTGACGCAGTTGATCTCATTTATAGCGATCGCGCTGGGCCTTGGGGTGTCCCTGGCTTCGCTTGCGTTGCGCAAGCGCGTCGAGGGCGGCTCGGATGCGATGGTGAAGGCGAAGCAGGCGCTCAGCTCTCTGCAGGCGGGTTTGCTACCGGCAGAGATGGTAGCGCGAATCTTCGATCGGACGGACTTGAACTACGTAGAATCGCAATCTTCGGAGGACATTCGCGAGATGTTCATGTCCGAACGAAAGCTGGTGGTGCTTTCGTGGATTCGCCGGGTTCGGCAGGAAGTGAACGATCTTAAGAGTTTCCATCTCGGTTCGGCCCGCTTTTATGCGGGCCTGAGCCTGGGTACGGAAATTTCACTCGGATTCGACTTCGCCATCCTGTTACTTGCGTGCCGCGCACTGCAGGTTTCGGTGCATCTGGGCGGACCGTACGCGGCGCCGCGAATGGTGGCTTCAACAGCGGCAATCGCAAACCGAGTTTGCGCTATTTCCGAGAGATCTCTGGCATTCCTAACCCCGGCCTATGTGGTGCCGGCTACCCAACAGGCTGTCATCCGTCCTGGGCGCTGATAAAAGCTCGAACTCCTCGTGCCTTCTCTTCCAAGACGGATGGATGTCCAGCAGGCCGCGGATGATTTCCGCCGGCGCTCCCTATCCGGCTATCCCCGACCTCTCGACCGGTTGATCTATCTGGCTTCCATGCGCGATTACAACACGGGATTGTATTACCACGACGGCCTGGCTTCCCGCTATTCGCAGGAAGTGGCTTGCGAGGCGATGGCGGACTGCCATCGAGAAGCATTCAGGAACCTATTGGGGACCTCGCTCGAGGACCTCGTCGACCAAATGGACGGGTACATGTCTTCCACTCACACCAGCCCACTGGATTTTCTGACCGCGTGGAGGAAACTGGAACCCTATCGAGTGGCAGTTCCGGTGGAAAGCGATCCTCTTTCAACGCAGTTTCTGTTTTCAAGCTTCAAGATCGCTTTGGCAATTTTGGAGTCTCGTCTCCATTCGCAGCCGGTGGCGCTAGGCGCATAGCCACTCCGGTAACCTGTCCGATGATCTCCGCTTCCGAGGGATAGGCGAATTGGCGTATGGGGCATCCCGACAAGGGATGCGGGATCAGCGTGATCTGCGAACCTCGTACTTCGGCCCACGAACAGGCGTAGCCATCCCGTAACTCTATGAAATATATGGGCCTATCGAACTCCGTGCGCCATTCCGACGCCTGCACGCGGCCGGAATGACTGTCGATCTGAACGAAGGATCCCGGGCGCAGCAGCGGATACATCGAGTAATCGTCCACGCCGATATAGCCATACTGGCAATGGCGGACATCCAGCTTTTGAATCAATGCGATGGGGACTTCACCCCACACCTCGACCATGCGGGAAATCAAGCTGGTTGATTCCAGATTGAAACTCTTGTCAAATCGCACCGGGAACGTTACGGCCTTTTCGGGATCGAGCGATTCGAAGGCTGTGAGATGTGTGTTCTGAAGAGGTAGCGCAAGCTGATAGCGCGACGTGGCGGCCAGGTCGATGCCGAAAACTGCCAGCAAATCATTGAATTTCGTGCGGTAAATGACGCTCAAGCTATAAAGCTTGTAGATGCTGGGGATCGAGTTCTTGTTCTCAAGCTGAGTGAGCCAGGCATTGGAGATGTAGAATTCCTCGTTCTGGCGATCTTCGGCAATCGTCCGGCTGAATTCCTCTACTTCGCGTGTCGTAACTCCCAACCGATTCCGAAGTTCTCTGAGTTGTTCCCCTGGCCGCATGGATGGCACCGTTGGACCTGATCCCAAGTGAAAGGTTTCTAGGACAAGCACTTCTAGCGATAAGATAGGGCTTTCTTGGCGCTGAAGCAACGGGAATTGAGTGTAGGTGTGTCCGCATGTGGACGGGAGTTGGCTGGAGATGGCGAGGGAGGTCGCGGTCTATCGACCGCAGGACCGGGTGCTCGAAGTTCGTCTCGGTTGATGGACAGCAGATTGGGATGGAGGACCTTACGAGGCATGGGGTCGTTCCGACGGACATGCCTCATGCTAGTACCCCGGTGCTTGCAATTAAAAGCAGTTGCCGTAACAGCATCGCAACTCCTCACCGCCATTCAGACTAGGAGGTTTCGCCAGACAGGAAAAATCGAGGCCTTTTTTTGCGGCGCGCCGACCTACGGCAGGACCAGATTTCCGCAACGACAGAGTGCCATAGAGCGCGAGCCACGGCCAGGGCGAATCTGCGGTCCTGCGCGCAAAAGTCAATGCCCCCAGGCCATGGGCACTTCAGGAACCCTTCCTCCAATCCGCGGGAGCGGGGTCGATCGGCCAGAATTCCGGTGAGGGTTTCGAAAACTCCACGGCTACCTGCGACAGCCCGGCGTGCAGGGGTCCCTGGTAGGCGATGTGGCACTCGCGTTCGTCGCGATTGAAGGGATTGATCACCACGATTTTCTGGCCGAGGTTCACTTTCGTGGACATCATCAACAGCGCGCCATGGGCGCTTACGGTAACCGTGAAGGTTTCCTCGCGAAAGGCGATGCGATCGCCGGATTTGCCGCAAACGACCACGGGAACATCCATCAGCACGCGAGCGCTCCGTCTTTGCCCTGTCTGCGCCACAAGGATCAACCTTTCCCCGGAGGTATCCTAAATCACTATCTCGCAATCGGGCGCGCGCGGATGCGAAAAGATACGTCCGATTCACGCCCGAGTAACCGGTACAACTCCCCCCGGTCACCTGGGCCTGTACGACTTGACATCGGACAAGATATCTGACAAGACAGTACAGTATGAAGCCCGCGCCTACGCTATCCAAGACAAAGGCGGATCCCGCCGAGCAGCGCCGACGGGGAATACTCGCCTGGATGCAGAGCCACGGCGAGCCGGTGCGCGGCGGTGAGCTGGCGAAGCGTTTCCGCGTGAGCCGGCAGTGCTTGGTGCAAGACGTGGCGATCCTTCGGGCGGGTGGCGAGGAGATTGAAGCGACGCCGCGAGGGTATCACTTGCCGGCGACTTCCAGGCGTGGGCACCGCGAATTGCTGGCGTGCCGTCATGCGCCGGAACGCACGCAAGAAGAGCTGCAGATTCTGGTGGATCACGGTGTCAGGATTCTGGACGTCATCGTGGAACATCCCGTTTACGGCGAGCTGCGCGGCTCGCTGATGCTGGAATCGCGTGCGGATGTGCAGGATTTTCTGGCGCGAGTGAATTCCACCCACGCGGCGTTCCTCTCTTCGCTTACCCGGGGCGTACATCTCCATACCGTGGAAGCGTCTCGTCCCGAGCTGATCGCGCGCGCGAAGGCGCAGCTGCGGGCACGTGGTTTTCTTCTGAGATAGCTCAATCCAGGACTAAGGACTTGGGATGGAAGCGACACGGGCAGAGCGAATCGAACAGGCGCTTTTTCGGGGCGGCAGCCTCACGCTCGAGAACCTGGAATATTCGCGCGCGGTAGGGACGTTCATCAACGTGTTGGTGAAGGCCGATACTTTGCCGGAGGACCTGACCGCCCGGACGCTGGGAATGAAAGATCGTCCCGCCGTGGCGGCGATCGTGGCACGCGAAGCGGGCGTGGCGGCGGGTCTGGCGGAATTTTCATTCCTGCTCAGGAGCCACGGAGTGACGGTGAGGTTTGAGAAGCAAGACGGCGCCACGATCCTGCCGGGTGACACGCTGCTTTACGCGGACGGTGACGAATCGAAGCTACTGGCCTTGGAACGCGTGGGGCTGAATCTGCTGCAGAGGATGAGCGGGATCGCCACGGCTGCGCGGTGCATGCAGGAGCGCGCTAGCCGGAAATCATCGAGAACGCGGATCGTCGGGACGCGAAAGACTCCCTGGGGCATGCTCGACAAACGCGCGCTGCATTTGGGCAACGGCGGGACGCACAGGCTCGGTCTCGGCGACGCAATCCTGATCAAGAACAATCACCTCGCGCTGTTGGCGAGGCGCGAAGAGGATGCGGCGCCGGTTGCGATCGAGAAAGCCTGGAAGGGCCGGGAGGATGCGGCGTTCATCGAGATCGAGGTTCGGGGCGAGCCCGGGGCGCGGGCGGCTGCCGATACATTCCGGCGTTTGCGCGCGGAGGCGGCGCAGGAATATCCCTGCTTGCTGATGTTCGACAACATGCCGCCGGAGCAAGCCGGCGCGATTCTGGGAATGCTGCAGCGGGAAAATCTGTGGGACGACACGCTGATCGAGGCGAGCGGCGGAATCACGGAAACGAACGTGGAGGCCTATGCAGCGCTCGGCGTGGACGCGATTTCGATCGGGGCGCTGACGCATTCGGCGAAAGCGCTCGATATTTGCCAGCGGATTTCATAACTCAATCAAACAAGGAGAGCACTGATGGCCGAAGCGATGATGCAGGAAAGCTTTGAATCGCGTTACAGACTGCCGATGGTGGAGACCCTAGCGGATTCGGCGGAGGAGATCCGGCGAAAGCAGGAGCGCGTGCGCGCGCTGTGTGCAGAGCGAAATGCGATCTTGCTGGCGCATCACTACCAGCGGCCCGAGGTGCAGGAAGTGGCCGACGCGGTGGCTGATTCACTGAAGCTTTCGCAGACCGCGGCAAAGACGAAGGCGGATGTGATCGTTTTCTGCGGCGTGCATTTCATGGCGGAGACGGCGGCAATCCTGCTGCCGGACAAAATCGTGCTGCTGCCAGATTTGCGCGCGGGGTGTTCGCTGGCGGCGGCGATTACGCCTGAGGAATTGCGAAAATGGAAAGAGAAGCTACCGGGCGCCGTGGTGGTTTCCTACATTAATACGTCGGCGGCGGTGAAGGCGGAAAGCGATTACTGCTGCACGTCAGCGAATGCGGCCAAGGTGGTCGCTTCGATTCCGGCGGACAAGACGGTCCTATTTCTGCCCGACAAGTTTCTGGCCGAAGTGGTCGCGCGGCAGACCGGCCGGAGCAACATCGTCGCCTATCCCGGCTACTGTCACGTGCACAAGACGATTCGGCCGGAGCAGGTTGTCGAAATCATGGACCAGCATCCGGATATCGAGCTGCTGCTGCATCCGGAGTGCGGATGCGTGAGTGCCTGCATGTCGAAGGCGCTGGATGGAACGCTGCCGCAGGACCGGACGTTTTTTCTGTCGACCGAGGGGATGCTGCGGCACATCGGGGAATCGGAGGGCACGGAATTCGCGGTGGGCACCGAACTGGGAATTATGCATCAGCTGAACAGGAAATTCCCGGAGAAGACGTTTCATCCCGTGAATCCCGAGGCGATTTGCGCGTTCATGAAGACGATCACTCTCGATCGCGTGATTCGCTCGCTGGAGACCATGACGCCGCAGATCACGGTGCCGGCGGAAATTGCGGTGAAGGCGAAGCGTGCGATCGATCGAATGCTCGAGTTGGCGTGAGGGGGCCGATCGTGAGAGTGGGACTGCTGGGAGTAGGCGCCATCGGGCGCGTGATCGCGAAGGCGCTCGACGGGCGGCAGTTGGATGCGCAACTGGTCGCGCTGACGGATCAGAACCGGGTGAGTGCGGAAGCTCTTTCGGGCGAACTATCCTGCCGTCCTCCCGTGGTTGGCGTCGAGGAAATGATCGACCGGTGCGAGCTGGCCGTGGAGGCGGCGAGCCAGGCGGCGCTGCCGGAATTTGTGCCCAAGGCGCTGGCGCGCGGCCGCGACGTGCTGATTATGAGCGTGGGCGGGTTGCTAGGACGCCAGGAATGGTTTCGCGAGGCGGCGGCCAGGAATTGCCGGATCTACGTGCCTTCCGGAGCGATTGCAGGGTTGGACGGAATCAAGTCCGCTTCGATCGGGCGGATCGAAATCGCGCAATTGACGAGCCGAAAACCGGTGGCGGCGCTGGCGGGATCGAAGTACGTAGCCGAGCGCGGGTTGCAGCTTGCGGAACTCAAGGAAGACACGGTGATTTTCGAAGGAACGGCGGAGGAAGCGGCTCGGGCCTTTCCGGCTACGTCGAATGTGGCTGCGTCGCTGCGGCTGGCAGTGGATGCAGAGGTCCCCGTGCGCGTGCGGGTGGTGGCGGTGCCGGGTGGGAACGAGAATGTGCACGAAATTCGCGTGTGCGGCGAATTTGGACAGCTGACCATGAAGGTCGAGAATGTACCCTCGAAATCGAATCCGAAGACATCGCAGCTGGCGGCGTTTTCCGCCGTGGCTACGTTGAAGAACTTGACGCGCGCGCTGCGGGTGGGTACGTAGGGGGCGCCGGCACCACAGTGGATCGCGAGACGGAGGTGGCCATGAAGAGAGTTTGGGTTTGCGGCGCGGTTTTGTTGGCCTGGTGCGCTTGGCCTGGGCCGCTACAGCCGCAGGAGGCCAACGACGCGGCCGGGCTCGAGGCGCGGACGCCCGAGCAGGTGGTGACCCATCACCTGGCGGTTTTCAGGGCGCACGATTTGGAAGGCGTGCTGAGCGATTATGCGGACGACGCGATTTTTATCGCGCCCAAGTCGACAGTGCAGGGGAAGACGGCGTTGCGAAAAATGTTCGCCTCGTTTTTCGCGAACGCCGACGCGAATGCGGCGCCTGTCTTCGACGCTACGGTCACGGCTGAGGGCGACGTGGGGTACGAGCACTGGATCTCAAATCCAGGCAAGCCGGGATCGATGGCCGGAACGGACGCTTTTGTGGTGCGGCACGGAAGGATCGTGTTTCACACGGCGGTGGACATTCATCCCGTCGCGGCGAGCCAGTAGCGAGTGAGTTGGGGCGCCGGAGGAGGGGGTCGAACCCACGCGACCTTGCGGCCAACGGATTTTGGTCCGCGTAGAATCTGCCCGAATTGTTCGGGCGGTGTCTCTCGCGGGACTTGAACGAGTATCGCAACACGGCTAAACTCATCGAAAGCGAAAGCCCGAGTGGCGGAATTGGCAGACGCGCACGACTCAAAATCGTGTGGCCTTACGGCCGTGTCGGTTCGACCCCGACCCCGGGCACCAAGCTATCCTGCCGCCCGCGCTTTCATCGCTGTATGGAAAGTGAAGTGTGCTCCCCACGGCTGTTTTACGCGCATCTCGCTTGTTCGAGCAGCCTAGAAGGGTTGTGCAAACTGCCGCGACTGCATGTTGCTGTTATTGGGGTGACGCGGCGTCATCGGAATTTCGCTTGAGCACCGGCCGGTTCGGATCAGACTCCTGCTCGCTCTTTGTGTCCGAGCTGGCGATGTCGTACACATAGCGTATGACGATGGGCGTATCGGATCGACCGTTGGCTATGCGGAGGGTTTCGATTAGCTGTCGACCGTCTTGGTGCAATTCAAACGTTCGATTCATTTTCCCGCCGAGCGGACTCTTTTCCTCCGACACAAGCCGGCTTCCATCCCAATGGGCCGCAACTTCCTGATCGCTGTTGTCCTTGGACTTCTGCAACTTCCGGCCATCCGTGTACAAAGTCAGCTTATGGAGATCATCGTCCGTCACATTGATTTCGGGGTTTTTCAATTCGATTGTCAGCAGCCCCGAAGGATGAATCAACGGCTGCATTTTCGGGTTGTCTTCAATGTTCTGGCCGGTGTCTTGTTGTCCCCCTGAGGGATAACCTCCCCGACGGCCGCCGCCCGGGTAGCCACCCCCGGGATTACCACCGCCCGGATAGCCGCCCCCGGGATTACCCCCGCCCGGGTAGCCACCGCCCCCGGGATTACCGCCCCCCGGATAACCGCCCCCGGGATAGCCGCCTCCCGGAGCGCCGCCAGCGGTGCCGCTGCTTGGGGGTTCCGCATCTCGAACGATTTGCCGGGGATCATCGCTTTCATCGCGATTCAGTTTCCAAGATCCGGCAAGAGTCGTCCTCGGTGGCTGTTTGGAGGTGGCGGCAGGCTGGGGAGGCGATGGGTCCTGCGATTGGGCAAGTGAGACGGTGGCTGCATGCGCAGACGGGAGCTTCAGACTCAGGAGCGCGGCGGCAATCAGGACTCCGCCAAGGAGAACAATCGCAGTGGGCCGCCGTTTCAAGTTTGTCTCGAACTCCAACATGACCATGGCCATCGACACGCAGTTGCAGCAGATGTGGCTCTCGGCGCTTTAGTTGCCTTTCATAAGCCTCCGTGCATTCGCCCAGCGGGAAGGACGCCGTCGATGCCTTGCTGCGCGAAGCGATTGGGGAGGAAAGTGCGGCAGGAAAGTCAAACAAACGCGAGTATGTTCCCCTGCCGCTCTGTCCGATCGGTGCCGGACCATCGTAGAGGTTGTTCTTAGCCTTTGCCTTTGTCTCCGCCTCCGCCTACGTGACCTCGCCCATCACGCACTTCATTTCCTTTGAAGTTGGCGACCTTATCGAGGCGCCTTGACGGCTCGGGTTTATCGCCAACCTTTGGCGTTGCGCCTTTATAGCCGTGGTCGGGATGGAGACGGTTGTTCACATTGCCATGGAAGTTGTCACCGCCGTGAAACCACGGACCAGCACCAACGAAGGCACCGCCGGAAAACCATTCGGGGCCGTAGTAGCCGTAGGGAGCACAGCCATAAGGAGCAGTGTCATAGTAACCGTAAGGGCATGCAGGGGCGTCCCCGATGCTGACGCCGACGCTGACCTGAGCCCCCAGTTTCGGAGCGTTCACTGTCAAGAAGATTCCAGCAAGAGCAGCTAATGCAAGATACTTCAGTCTTTTCATAAATCATCCTCCGCACTCGTATCCTCACCATTTGCGTCTTGAATTGTGGACGCGGTAAACACCGGCGTCTGTCCATAACAACACACTCGAAGCTTGCCTTTCCCTCCGAGCGCGGGCGCATCTAGACTGCGGTGTGGATAGCGCACGTTCGAAGGCCCAAGATACTCGGTGAGAAATCGGATGAAGCACAATCGGAAGGAGAGAGTTAGGTGGCTGACAAACAGAAAAATCAGCGGTTGCCCGGTTTCTGGCTTGAGGATCGACATCTGAGCTTCTTCCTCGCATTTCTGGTGCTTATGACTATTTTCGTTCCGATGGTCGGCGAGTCGCGTCCCGGACGAATTGCAATCGATCTCACTTTCGCGCTCATGCTCCTGTCTGGCGCGATCGCCACCGTACACAAGCGGATGCTGATCTATTTCATCATCGCCCTGACTATTCTGGAGTTCACCGCAGACCTGCTCGCAGAATTCGACTCTTCGTTCAGCGCCAGGGGCTGGGACTCGGCACTCAAGGTGTTCTGCATGGCCATACTCGTGGTCATGACGCTCAAGCAGACATTTCTTCTTCCTGGCCCCGTTTCCGTGCACCGGGTCATGGGCGGCATTGCCGCCTACCTATTGATCGGGGTGACCTGGGCGTTCGGTTACAAGCTGCTGCTGGAAATAATTCCCAACGCAATTCATTTCCAAACGCCGCTGGCCGCCGGAGTTGCCACAGGTGAACCGGGCCGTTTGATCTACTTCAGCTTTGAAACCCTTACGACCGTGTCGTATGGCGACGCGTATCCAGTCCATCGCATTGCGCGATCGCTGACCACGGCCGAAGCGCTCATCGGCCAACTCTACCCCGCGATCTTGATCGCCACATTGGTGGGGATGGCATTGCAAGCGCGGTTTAATGCGGCACGCAAGGAAACCGAGACCGACGAGCCGAGCTGAGTGCAGGCATCGGAGGGCTCCGCCCGGCGTTTGCGCGAGGCGGAATCGGCGGCGGGACGGAGGCGGACAGGAGGTAGGGGGTGGGGCCTGTTGGCCGGTGCGGCGAGAGACAACAGCAAAACGAAAGCCGCCGGAACACTCGTGCAACGGTGATCTTTCGGATACGAAATGCACGCAAGTTTTGCGCGCTCCACAAATGCTGGGCCGTCCACCTCATGATTACTCACCGGATTCAGCCCTTTTTCATCGGGATGCGTTGGGCAATCGTTGAGGCTAGGGACTACCGCGTCTTCCCTATTGTTCTGAGCACGGTGCTGGGCTTGAACCTGTGGCGGGCGTGGAATACGATGCGCGGGCTACGATGACCGCCCGGTTTCGCCGATCAATTCGCAATCCTGCGTTCTTGGTTGGGCTTGTTGCGTTCCTTGCGGCGTTTGTGGTGCAGTCGGGCGAGCTTGGGTCAAGCGACACGACGCATCGTTTGGCAGCGACGCATTCGCTTTGGACTTCCGCGCCGGCGGTGGATCCCCAGGACTATCCCGAGTTCGGGATTCATGGGCGCGGGGGACGGCTTTACGGCTGGTATGGCGTCGGGCAATCGGTGCTGATGCTGCCGGCCGATATCATCGGCACGGAACTGGAGCTGCTGCCAATCTTCGGCAACTACGATGCCGATCCCACCGTACGCGATATTGTCGTCAGCTACGCCACGAACATTTCGGTTTGCGTTCTAAGCACGCTGATATGTTTCCGGCTGCTGGGGCTTTTCGGATTTAGCGCGAACCAGCGGATCGCCGGCACACTCGCGTTAATTTTCTGCACCACGTTTCTCCATTACACGCAGAACATGATGGAGAACAATTACATCTTTCTGCTAACGCTGACCGGGCTCACGTTTCAGTACCGGTGGCTGCGCGACGGCGATCGGCGCGATTTGTTGATCGGGTCCCTAGCTCTCGGCGCAAACCTGCTCACAAGATTGACGACGGGGCTGGATTTGCTCGCCGTCGCGGTGTTCCTGATGCTCGTCTCGCGATTTTCGGCGAATCCAGGAGCGACGCTGCGCGCCCAGACGGTGCGCTATGCGAAGGTGGCGCTGCCGGTCTACGTGATTTGCGTGGCGATCGATCGCGCATACCAGTGGTACCGGTTCGGGTCGGTATTCGGTACCTACATTGTTGCGTTCGGGCGCGAGCAGAAAATGCTGAATCCGGCACTTCCCGAGGCGTTTCCGTTCGAGACGCCGTTTCACGTCGGTTTTTTCGGGGCGCTGTTCACACCGGAGAAGTCGATTTTTCTGTTCGATCCGCTGCTGGTGCTAACGCTGATCCTTGGTGCGGTGGCGTGGAGGCGGTTCCGGCCGGAAATCCGTGCGTATCTGGTCGCCTTCGGTGCGTTGCTGCTGGCGTACGTCTGCTTCTACGCGAAATTTACGGTTTGGAGCGGCGATTTTGCGTGGGGCGACCGCTACGTTTCGACCGCGGCGCAAATGGTGGCCTTCGTTTCGGTGCCGCTGATGATGCGGCACCGCGCTGAAATCGGGAAAGCGGTGCGGACGATCGGAGTCGTGCTGATCGTCGCCGCCGTGCTCGTGCAGCTTTCCTCCGTGATGTTCTGGTGCCCGCTGGAAATCTATCAGATGGATACTCTGGGACATCCCACATTTGTGATCGCACTGCGGATGAAAAACATTGTGGCATTCAGCCTGGGTAAAATGGATGAATGGGGACTGACGAACGATTCTATGACCTATGATCCCTGGGACTACCAGCACATCACGGCGTTCAATTTTCTACCGTTCGTGTTGGCGCGCGTCGGAAAGGCCGCGGGCTGGGCGGTGCGGTTGATCGCGGCGATCTGGTTTGCGGCGCTGGCGGCGCTGTTCGCCGTTCTGATCTACGTGCGGCGGCTGGTGGCGGCGGACGAGGCGTATCGAATCGCAGGCCAGACACGTCTAAAGGCATGAGATCGAATTCACCGGGGGAAAATATGCGAAGCGTGGGTAAATGTGCCGCCGGCATTGGATGTCTGGTCGCGATGGTGCTCGCGCTGTCCGCGCCCGGCCGGGCGCAGGCGGGCGGCCAGGTGGCCAGTCCGCCGGCAAAGGCGGAGTGCAAATTCGCCGACGGCAAGACAATCCACATTGAGTATGCGAGCCCGCGAATGCGCGGGCGGAAGATTTTCGGCGCGCTCGTAGCGTACGGCGAAGTGTGGCGCGCGGGAGCGAACGAGGCGACCACGTTCGTGATCGACGGGGACATGAATGTAGGTGGAAAGACGGCGCCCGCGGGGAGCTATACGCTTTTCACGCTGCCCAAACAAGACAGCTGGACTTTGATCGTTAGCAAAGACACGGGCGAGTGGGGAATCCCGTATCCCGGGGAGCAGGACGATTTGACGCGAGCGCCGATGAGGGTGTCGAAACTGGATGCGCCTCTTGAGAATTTCACGATTTCGCTGGACCGAGCCGGCGACGCTTGCATGCTGCGGATGGATTGGGAGACGACGCGGGCCTCGGTCGAGATCACAGAGAAAAAGTAGCGCGAACTAATTTTGCTCGACGCGGGCGGCAGCTTTTTCTCCGTGTTCGCGGGGTTGAACGATGGCGCGGAACACTTTGCCGCGCCCGATCACGTGCTCGCCCGAGCGCGCCTCCACATCAAAAACTAAAAACCGCCCACGATATTCGATGAATTTCGCCCACGCGACTACGGTCGCTCCGGTGCCGACCGCTTTCAGATGATCGACTTCAATTCGGGTGCCGACGGAAATCGCGCCGGGCGGAAGCTCCGGCGTGATGGCTCTTACCGTGGCGTGCTCCATCAGCGCGATCATCATGGGCGTGGAGAAAACCGGGGGGAGCTGCGGACTTACGGCCTGAATCGTATGTTGAAGCTCGACGACCCGTTCGACGGTGGCTTCGAGCCCGATGCGCGGGCGCTGTTCGGGCGGCGCCGCCGAGCTCGAACTCGACGATGTGGCACGTTTGGGTGCTGGCCGCTTCTGCGCGCGCTGGGGGACGCTCCGTTTCGTTCGGATCTTTCTCGATTTCATGATTGCGGCTCGCGGCGAGCCTGGCGCTGCGCGCCGAACATTCCGCGCGGATACAACAGGCTGCGCGTGAACTGCAGGAATGTGACGCCAAACTGATTCCAGAGTCGGCCCTTCAGACTGCGATAGTCCTGCGAGCCGCTGAAAACGTCGCGCATCAAATCGCGAAATGCCGGTGAATGATTCAGGAGCTGCACCATGCGCGTGGTGATCGCACCGCCCAGGAAGTTACCGCGAAACAATCTGCGCGCGATATTGGCGGCGAATTCGAGATCGGCCGAAAATGCAGCGCGCATTCGCTCGGGATAGGTTTGCGGCTGTCCATCCACCAGAGCATGCGCCAGCAGATCGCCGGAGCGCAGGGCGTAATACAGGCCCTCGCCGGTGACCGGATCGACGCACGCGGCGGCGTCGCCGGCCATCGCCCAATTGGTGCCCACGATGCGGCGTCCGCGGATCGTGGCGGCTGCCGGTGACGGCAGAACGTGGCTGAAAAAGTGCGCGCCATCCATGCGGATGTTTTCTTCGCGGACGAAGTCGTCGAGATGCGCGCGGAGCTGCTGCGTGGGATTCTGCCCCAATTTCGCGCAGATGCCGACGGAAAGATGATCGGCGCGCGGAAACGACCACAGATACCCTTCGAATTCTTTCAGGAATTTCACTTTGATGATGTCTTCCTGTGTGGGAACGAAGTAACCGAGCGTGACTTCGAGATCGAGTGCGCCGAGTGCTGTAGTTTCGGGCAGAAGCTGATTGCGTGCTCCTGCCGCGAGGACCACGAAATCCGATTGGCGCTCTTCACCGCCGACCGTCAGGCGGACGCGCCCACCCGCCGTGTTCACGCTGGTGACGCGCGAACGAATGACCCGGCAGCCGGCGGCTGCCGCGCGATCGAGCAGCAGGCCGTTGAGTACCTTGCGTGCGTAGATGACGATCGGCTGGCTCATTTCGAAGCGCGCACGATGGCCGCTGCCGGAGATAAGCTCCGCGATACGAATGATTTTCTTGGGCTGGGGTCCGTCGAGCAAGAAGGGGTAGGCTTCGATTGCTTTGTGCGTCAGGCCGCCGCCGCAGGGTTTTTCCCATGCGAGGCGCTCGTCGAAGATCGTGACGTCGAATCCGTGGCTGGCGAGTCGTTCGCCGCAGAGCGCTCCCGCGGGACCACCCCCGACTATCGCAATGTCTTTCATATACAGGTGCGATCCTGTGGCGACAGAGATTCCATCAATCGTAATGAAGCGCTTGCGCGACTGGCCGAAATTATAGCATCGAAAATCGCGGACGCATGGCCGACGGCTGTGCGGAAGTAATACGGGTCTACCGCGCGCGACGCGGCGTGCGTGCTAAAATCAGAGGTCTGGGCGCTCCCAGTCGAGCGCCCGACAGGCATACGTTTGGGACAGGTCGTTTCGCAAGCTGAGTTGATTTCCCGCCGGGGTGGGTGGAAACACGCCGGACTGGGAGTCGTGTGTGCGAGCGGTTGTTTCGACCTGCTGCACCCCGGCCATATCCGGCTCCTCGAATACGCGAAAAGCCTCGGAAAAATCCTGGTCGTCGCGATCGAAGGCGATCGAGTGGCGCGCGCACGATTCGGCAACGGCAACGCCCCGCATCGGCGGTTAACCGATCGTCCGATCCATCCCGGGGCGCTACGGGCAGAAATTCTCGCGGCTCTTGCTGCTGTGGACTTCGTGACTGCGGTCGAAAGTGGTTCGCCTCAGGATTTCATCGCTCGTTTCTTGCCCGATATGGTGGTGTCGGGAGGGAGCGCGGGAACGGACCCGGCCGCGCGGCGAGACGCCGGCGACGTGGAGCGGCTCGGCTGCAGAGTCGTGCGCGTCCCGCTCGAGCCCGGGTATTCAACCAATCGCCTGATCGAACGCATTCAAGAGCGACGCGCATGATCCTGCCGATCGTTTCCGAGCTGCTGGCGCGGATCGGCCGCCGTCCGGCGGTGGAAGAAGCCTGCGACAAACTGCGGAGGCTGGGCGGAGAAGTACGTCTGGCGGGGCTGACGGATTCGGCCAAGGCGCTGCTGGTGCCGCTGGTGTTTTCGGGATTGGGGCGGCCGGCGATTTTGCTGGTGGATTCGAATCAACGCGCCGAAGCGCTCCTGGAGCCGGTGCGATGGTTCTACAGCGCGGTGACGGGAAAGCCGGGGCGGCGCGTGGCGCATCTGCCGGCGCACGACGTCCTGCCCTATGAGAATCGCTCGCCGCACGCCGAAATTTCCGAGGACCGGGCGGTGGCGCTGTGGCGGCTGGCGACGGGCGAAGTGGACGTGCTCATCGCGCCGGTGCAGGCAGCGCTGTGGCGCATGCGCGAGCGCGGCTTCTATCCCGGGCTGGCGCGGCTGATTGAACGCGATCAGTCGATCGCGCACGAAGATCTGATCGGTTTTCTCGTGTCCGCCGGCTACGAGAAGCATACGAGCTGCGAAATGCCGGGGCAGTTTGCCGTGCGAGGGGGGATTATCGACGTCTATTCGCCGGAAACGCCGCAGCCGGTGCGCGTCGAGCTGATGGCGGACACCATCGAGTCCATTCGCGCATTCGATCCCAATACCCAACGCTCGACGAATCCGGTGGAACGCGCGCTGATTTTACCGCTTACCGAAATGCTGCGGCACGCGGAAGTGCTTGAACGCCAGAGCGTGCGATCCGGCGGCGGGCGCGAGGACGACACGGCGCCGGCGGGCTTTTACGCTGGATGGGAATTCCGCGAAATCCCGCGCGAGGAACGCCCCGGAGTGCTCTTCGATCTGGCGGATGATCCCGTGATCGTGCTCGATGAACCGTCGATGCTGGATGCGGCGATTGAAAAGTATCGCGGGCGGCTGGCGGAGGCTTTTGAGAAGGCCGAGGATCCGCTGGCGGAGCCGCCGGAACGTTACATTCTGAATGGCGACGAATGGTCGCTCGCGCTGCAGCTTTTCCCACAGCTGGCAATCGAGCACCTGGGTCTCGTGCGGGAAGGCGGCGCGGCTTTGACGCTGCAAACCCAGCCGACTTCGCGCTATCACGGCGACGTGGCCGCGTTCATGAACGAGGTGCGAAGCCGGTTGGGCGCTGGCGAACGCGTGATGGTGTCCGCCGCCAGCACCGGGGAGCTCGAGCGTTTCGCCGACATCTGCCACGAATACGAAATTCCCTACGCGCTGGGCGAACTGGAGGAAAACACCACCGTTTCGCGCCTGGCGGAGGAAGCGAGCGGCTCGAACGCCCCGGCCATGGTACTGGTCAAGGCGCCGCTGCGCGAGGGGGTGGTGTTTCCCGAAGAAAAGCTCGCGATTTACGGTGACGCGGATCTGTTCGAGACCCTGCCGCCGCAGCGTCCCCGGGCGCGGCCGAAGACGGCGAGTTTTTTCAGCGACTTTTCCGACCTGAAGCCGGGCGATTACGTCGTTCACGTCGATCACGGCATCGGGCAGTTCGAGGGTTTGCGTCAGGTTGAGGTGGAAGGCGCGACCGGCGAGTTCATGTTCTTGAAGTATGCGGGCGAAGCGAAGCTGTACGTCCCGCTCGCCCGTATCGACCTGGTGCAGAAATACCAATCGCTCGGAGGAGTCGAGCCGCAGCTCGACCGGTTGGGCACCGCGGTCTGGGAAAACCGCAAGACGCGTGTAAAGAAATCGGTGAGCGACATGGCGGAAAAGCTTCTGGCGCTCTACGCCGAGCGAAAGACAGCGCCGGGCCACGCGTTTCCTCCCGACTCGAATTGGCAGCGAGAGTTCGAAGATGCGTTCGAATTCCAGGAAACCCCTGACCAGCAGCGGGCCATCGAAGATGTGAAGCGGGACATGGAAGCGAGCCTGCCCATGGACCGGCTGCTGTGCGGCGACGTCGGCTACGGCAAGACGGAAGTGGCGATGCGCGCGGCATTTAAAGCGTTGGCGGACGGCAAGCAGGTGGCGGTGCTGGCGCCGACGACCGTGCTGGCGTTTCAGCATCTGGAAACGTTCAAGCGCCGGTTTGCGGCGTTTCCGATGCGGATCGAGATGCTGAGCCGCTTTCGCACGGAAAAAGAACAGAAGAAAACGCTAGAAGATCTGGAAGCCGGGAAAGTGGACGTGGTGATCGGGACGCACCGGCTGCTTTCGAAAGATGTGAAGTTTCACGAACTCGGGCTGCTGGTAGTGGACGAAGAGCAGCGGTTCGGCGTGGCGCACAAAGAACGCATCAAGGAGATGCGCAAGAACGTGGACGTGCTGACGATGTCGGCGACGCCGATTCCGAGGACGCTCCACATGTCGCTGGTCGGGCTGCGGGACATGAGCGTGATCGAGACGCCGCCGAAGGACCGGCTGGCCATCCAGACTTCGGTCGCGCCGTTCAGCGAGACGCTGGTGCAGCGGGTGATCGAAGTGGAGCTGGCCCGCGAAGGGCAGGTGTTTTTCGTGCACAACCGGGTTGAGTCGATTGCCTCGCTCGCGTCGATGGTGAAGCGGCTGGTGCCGCGGGCGCGGGTGGTGGTGGGGCACGGACAGATGCGCGAGTCGGAGCTTGAGAAGGTGATGCTGAGATTCGTGCGCAACGAAGCGGATGTGTTGGTTTCGACCACCATCGTCGAGAACGGTCTCGATATTCCGCGTGCGAACACAATTTTGATCAACCGCGCCGATCGCATGGGGCTTTCGGAGCTGTATCAACTGCGCGGGCGCGTGGGACGGTCCAATCAGCGAGCGTATGCATATCTGCTGGTGCCCAACGAAGGCACGCTGACGCCGATCGCGCGGCAACGGCTGGCGGCGCTGCAGGAATTCAGCGACCTCGGCGCGGGATTTCGAATCGCAGCGCTCGACCTGGAGCTGCGGGGGGCGGGGAACCTGCTGGGAGGTGAGCAGCATGGGCACATCGAAGCGGTCGGCTTCGACATGTACTGCCAGATGATGGAACGCGCTGTGGCGGAACGAAAAGGCGAGGCGGTTGTGTTGGAGCGCCGGGCGACGCTGAACATGGGGCAAGAGATTCGCATCCCGCCTGAATACATCGAAAGCGAAAACTTGCGCCTGCGGATCTACAAGCGCATCGCCGGAGTCGCGTCCGAGGCCGAGCGCGTGGAGGTGACGCGCGAGCTGGATGATCGCTTCGGCCCGCCGCCGCCGGCCGTGCTGAATCTGCTGGAGTACGCCGTGGTGAAGGCGCTGGCGGAGAAGCTGCTCGTCGCCACCGTGGATCGCAAAGGAGACCAGATCGCGATCAAGTTCTACGACGACACGCCGATTGGTCCCGAGCGCATCGTGAAGCTGATTCACAAGCGGAAAGACATGCGTCTCGATCCATCAGGCGTATTATGGATCAGTTGGAAATCGAGCAAAGGGACGGCCATGGACGCGGTGAGAAACGTGTTGCTCCAACTACAATCGTAGAGCTAAAATTTTTTGGGGATGGGGATCATGCAAAATCGAAAATGGGTCGGACTTGGCACCTTGGCACTCGCTGGCACGATCTTTCTGACGGCCGCGGGCGCGCGCGCCCAGGCGACGAAGGGCACCATCGTCGAAGAAATCGTCGCGCGTGTAAATAATCAGATCATTACGCTCTCCGACTATCAGAAGGCCCAGGCCGGACTGAAGCAGGAAGCCGCGCAGGATTGCCCCAATTGCTCGCCGATGCAGCTTCAGGGCGAGGTCGACAAGAAGCAGAAGGATTTGCTGCGCGACATGATCGACCAGCAGCTTTTGATCGAGCGCGCGAAAGACATGGACGTCTCGGTCGAGACCGATCTGGTGAAGCGGCTCGACGACGTTCGAAAGCAGAACAACCTGGGCACCCTCGAGGAACTCGAAAAGGCCGTCGAATCCCAGGGGATCGTCTGGGAAGACTACAAGACCCAGCTGCGCAATCAGTTGCTCACGCAGGAAGTGATTCGGCGCGAAGTGGGCGGCCGCATGAACATTGGCAACGACGAAATCAAGAAGTACTACGACGCGCACAAACAGGATTTCAATCGGCCGGAGGAAGTCGATCTGCAGGAACTTTTTCTGAGCACGGACGGGAAGAGCCCCGAGGAAGTCGCCGCGGTACACACCCGCGCCGACGACCTGCACAACCGCCTGGTGAAGGGCGAGGATTTCGATACGCTCGTGAAGCGTTATTCGGAGGGCTCGACCGCGCAGCAGGATGGGGACTTGGGCCAGTTCGAGCGCGGGCAGCTTTCAAAGCAACTCGAAGACGCCGTGTTCTCCCTGGACAAGAATCAATTCACCGACGTGATTCAGACGAAAACCGGGTTCGAAATCCTGAAAGTCCGCGACCATTATCAAGCGGGACTTCAGCCGATGAACAAGGTCGAAAACGAAATCTCGAACATTCTCTACAAGGAAAAGATGGACCCCGCCATGCGCGATTATCTCGGCATGCTCCGCGAGGAAAGCTACGTCCTGGTCAAGCCGGGCTACGTTGACAGCGCGGCGGTCCCGGGCGCCACGGTGATTCAAGAAGTCGCGCCCACTCCGGATACGACCGACAAGAAGAAACAGAAAAAGAAGCTCGCTCTGCCGCCCCCGAAAGCCAATAGCTGATGAAGTCTCCATGCGTTAGCGAACTGACCGACGGCCAGCTGGTCGCCACGATGTTCCTCGTCCGCGAGAAAGAAATCCGTATTTCCGCGCGCAGTGGAAAATCGTGGCTCGAGCTCAGCCTGGGCGATTGCACGGGCTCGATTCCGGCGAAGATGTGGGACAACTTCGAGTCGATCGCGAAGACGTTTGAGTGTGACGACGTGGTGCGCATTCGCGGCCGAGTGAAGCTTTATAACGGATCGAAAGAGCTGACCCTCGAGCAGATCATTCCCGCCGCTGAAAAAGATTACGAGCTGGGCGATTTCCTGCCGCACACGAAGTGTGACATCGAACAGCTCTGGGCGGACGTACACGCGGCCATCGCCGGGATGAAAAATCCGTGGCTGCAAAAGCTGCTGACGAGCGTCGTTGACGATCCCGATATCGCTCCCCGCCTGAAACGCGCGCCGGCGGCGATGACGATGCATCATGCCTATCTCGGCGGGCTGCTCGAGCACGTGGTCAGCTTGATC
Organism: uncultured Acidobacteriaceae bacterium; assembly: GCA_964563425.1. Lineage (GTDB taxonomy): Bacteria > Acidobacteriota > Terriglobia > Acidiferrales > UBA7541 > Palsa-295. The sequence continues at coordinate 51,790 of CAZLWY010000064.1, forward strand.
GGGCTTGCCAAGGCCGTCTCGGCGCACTATCCCGAGCTCAACGCCGATCTGCTGCTCACCGGAGTGGTGCTGCACGACGTCGGTAAAATTGAGGAGCTGCGCTATCAGCGCGGCATCGACTATTCTGACGCCGGGCGCTTGCTGGGCCACATCTCGATCGGCGCCGCGCTGGTGCGGGAGAAATGCCGGGCGATCACAGGCTTTCCCGCGCCGCTCGAAGTGTTGGTCGAGCATCTGATTTTGAGCCATCACGGGTCGTACGAGTTCGGTTCGCCGTCGCTGCCGCAAATTCCCGAAGCCGTGGCACTGCATTTCATCGACGATATCGATTCGAAAATGGCGGGCATGCGCAAGACGCTGGAGCACGCATCGACGGGAGCTCCTAACGATGTGTGGACGGATCGCAATCCGTCGCTGCGCCGCGCGATCATCCGCCGCGATCAATTTTTAGCAAACGGATCGGCAACCCAGCCGCCGAAAAAGGGATAGGCCGGAATTATGAGCGACATCAAGCCATCACCGCGACGCAGGCTGCTGGATCTGGCTCCGCTGGAGCTTGACTGCATGAATACATTGTGGCCGGTTGGACAAGCTACCGTGCGAGAGATCCGCGATCTGCTCGCCGAGCGACGCCCTCGGGCATATACCACGATCATGACGATCATGGACCGGCTCGCACGTAAGGGAGTGGTCGAGCGCGTGAAGGTCGGCCGCGCGTACGTCTACCGGGCGCGGCTCACCGCAGAAGAGGCTCGCACCCAGGCTGTAGGGCAGGTGCTGGAAAATTTCTTCGGCGGCTCCCGGGAGGCGCTGGTGGCGCACCTCGGCAGCGGAAACTATGCCGTCCGCCGCGCGGCTGCCGGGGCGGCGGCGGTTGCTTCGACGCCAGCCGAGGCCGAAAATCTGGAGCATGAGCCCGTCGCGCCCGGCGACCGAACCTAACCCATGTTTCCCGCCCAACTGCAAATCCGCGATCTGGCGATCCGTCCGGCCACGATCCTCGCGCCGATGGCCGGCGTCACCGACACCGTCTTTCGCCGCGTGATCCGCTCGCTGGGTGCGTGCGGACTGATCATGACGGAATTCACCAGCGCCGAGGGAATGACGCGCCATTCGGCGCGCACGCTGCGCTATCTCTATTTCGACGAGGACGAGCATCCGATCGCCGGCCAGATTTTCGGGTCCGACCCGCAGGTAATGGCCTCGGCGGCGGCGCTGATCGAGGATCTCGGATTCGATACTGCGGACATCAATCTCGGCTGCCCGGTGAAGAAAGTCGTGAAGTGCGGCGGCTCTGGCCTGCTGCGCGATTTGCCGCATCTGGAAAAGCTCTTTCGCGCGGTGCGCGCGGCGGTCCGTATTCCACTGACCATCAAGATTCGCTCGGGCTGGGACGAAAACAACATTGTGGCCGTGGATGTGGCACGCATGGCGGAGGACATCGGCATCGAGGCGATCGCTGTCCATCCGCGAACGCGCATGCAGGGCTATGCCGGCTCGGCGGACTGGAGCGTCATCCGTGCGGTTAAGGAGGCGGTGAAGATTCCGGTAATCGGGAACGGCGATATTCGCGCGCCGCAGGACGCGGCGCGCATGATCGAACAAACCGGGTGCGACGCGGTGATGATTGGCCGCACGGCTTCGTCGAATCCTTGGATTTTCCGGCAGATCGCGGACTACACTGCGACCGGAACGTACAGGGATCCGACGGAAAGCGACCGTCACCAGCTGTTAATGGAATATTTTCAGAGCCTGGTCGCGTCGGAGATGCCGGACGCCATCGGGAAGATGAAGCAGTTCGCCACTTATTTCACGCACGGCGTGCGCAACGGCGGCGACCTGCGCCAGCAGGTCCATCACTCTCACTCGGCCGCCGAAATCCTCGATCGCGTGGACGCATTTTTCTCGCGCGCAGTCAGCTCGTAAGCTTTCCCTTCCGCTATTCCGGCTTGGCCAGGCCCTTCGCCACGGCGTCATCCAGCAGCTGTTGCATGTGGCGCGCCGCTTCGCGGGATTCCTCCGCCTGTTTGCGGCCGAGCTCACCCTGTTGCCGGCCGAGCTCGCCCATTTTTCGTCCCCATTCGCCCTGCTCGCGGCCGAACGCGCCCTGTTCGCGACCGGCGCCTGATTCCAGTTCGCCGATGCGGCTTTGCAGCTCGCCGATTTCGCTTTGCAAATCGCTCAACTCGTTGATCGTGCCGCCGTTCGCGCTCAGCTTTTTCATCGCCTCTTCCAGTTTCTGCATGTCCGCGCTCAGATCGGGCACCTTGATCTTCATTTCTTGGATTTTGTTTGCGGCGTCTTCTTCCTGCTTGGCCAGATCTTCTTGCTGCCTGGCGAGATCCTTTTGCTGCTTTTCCAGTTCCACCTGAGGTTGCCAGAGCTCCTTCGCGCGGTTAACGGTGGCCGCATCGTCGATCACGTAGGATTTTTCGTCGTGCTGGAACCAGATGAAATCGCCGGAATATTTTTTCTGGAGCGAGCGAGCGTGCTCGGCGTCGTCACGATCGCCTGACATCGTCAGCGCGTCGGAATCCTTTGTTACGATCGCAAAGCGCGGCCCCCAATCGTCGTAGCGGCCGATAAAGTAGGCGCCGCGCCACGACGGGCCGAAATTCCAGTCGCCGTTGGAGGAGAAAATCACAGCGCCCGGCGTGCCATCCTGCGACGGTAAGCTGTGCGTTTCGATATGAATCCGCGGCACCGCTACGTGGATCGGCGGAACATTGACGTTCACGGGCGGGACATTCACCTGCACTCGGGGCAGGTCCACATCGACGGGCGGGAGATCGACGCGCACCCGGGGCAGGGGCGGCAAAACCATTACCTGGACGTCCGCGTCGCCCGCATCGGCGTCGGCGGGCGCGACGGCCGGCGGCCCAGGAGCGGGAGTCGCCTGCGCGGCCGGGGCGGGGCCTGCGGCGGCAGGGGGGGCCGCCTCAGGAGCGGGGGGCGCAGCGGGCGCCGGCGGAGCTTGGATGTCATACGCCGCCAGGCGCACGGCAGCCGTCAGCGCGATGACCGGCACTGCCACGATCGCAAACGCGACCACAAGAAGCGTCCTTGTACGACTCGACATGTGATTTGCCATCGCACCCCTCCACGCCAGGATTCGATCGACTCGTTTTTCCGCTTGTCCTGCCTTGGCCATGGAAACGCCCTGCCACCACACGCGCGCCGGAACCGCTTCGAGATCGGCGAAGAATCCGAGCAGGGCTTCCGCGTATCGCGTGCAGTCCACCCCGCCTGCCAGTGCGGCTTCGTCGCTGGCCTGCTCGGATAGGTCGGCCAGGTGGCGCTCGAGCCACCAGGCCAGCGGACTGAACCAGAAAATCGCGCGGTGAATCAGCGCCAGCCGTTGCGAAAGGGCGTCGCGCCGCGCCACGTGTGAGACTTCGTGCAGCAGCACGGCCGCCAGTTCATCCTCTTCCCACACTCGGCCGTCAGCCGGCAGCAGGATCGTGGGCCTGCGCACGCCGATCATGATCGGCACGGACAGCATCTCGGATTCGGCAAGCCGCGGTAGGGAACGCAACCCGGCGGCGCGCACCGCCGATGAAAGGTGCTCGAGCGCGCGCGGTTCATCGACCCGTGTGGCCGTGCGCACGAGGCGGTTTCCGAGTGCGATGCCGACGAGAATGCGCGCCAGGAGCGCGAGCGCGACCGCCGCATAGATAGAAAACGCAATGAGCGTCCACCGAATTTCCCGGCGCGCCGGAGCCGGCGGCGGCGAGGCCTGCTCGATTATCCCCGACGTCATGGGCGACGGTTCAGCCGATGGATAAGCGCGCGGCTGTTGCGCAATCGAAGCGGACTCCTCGGGCAAAATCCGAGTGACGGGAGTCGTTCGATCCACGTCGGGCTCCGTTGCCGGGCCGGCGGAGACCGCGACACCGGGTTCCGCGAAACTTGGCAGGGGCACGAAGACGCGCAGTGCGGGGCTGACCAGCACGAGCGCGGGCATCGCCAGAGCGGCGAGCAGCAATCCCTTCCAGGCCAAAAGCTTCGCGCGCACATTCTTGGCGCGAAAGGCCGCGAGCACCGCGGCAACGACCGAACCGAGCACGATTGAGCGCGCGGCGGCGTCGGCCAGGGCGATCATCAGAGCCGATGCGGAGTGCGTGGATTCAGGCGACATCATGAATCTCCCTTCTTTGCCGGGCGGCTGTGCGTAGCCGAGCCGGATTTCTCGCCGAGTTTCCCCTGTGCGATCTTTCGCGCCAGCTGCTCGAGCTGGCGCCGGTCGATCACGTCGCTGTTCACCAGGCCGACGACGAGTTCTTCGGCCGAGCCGCCGCAGAAGCGGTCGATGATGCTTTTCACGGCGCGGACGGCGACGTTCTGCCGGTTTTCGGCCGCGCGGTAGATGAAGGTGCGGCCGTCGATTTCGTGGCTCAGGAAGGCCTTTTGCTCGAGCCGCCGCAGGACCGTGCGGACGGTCGAATCCTTCATGGGCCGTGTGGCGGCCAGTGCCTCGCGGCAGGACTCGGCGGAGCACGGGCCGTGCGCCCAGACGTAATCCATGACCATTTGTTCGACTTCGCCGAGGCCTTTGGGGCGCTTCATGTGTGTGTGAGCCATTGCAGCGTTACAACTTGTAACGTACGGTAAGACGTGTGTCAAGCGGAAAGGTAAGCGGAAAAATAATGGCTGGGTTTCGGGGCGGAGCAGGATCCCTCCGGGCCGGCTTCGAGGATCCTGTCCATAATTTAATAACGGACACGGCAGGCGGGCGAGTGAATGAAAAACCGTCGACGGTGGATTTTTCAGCGTTGCTCGCCGACGTACGGGAATTATTCGTCGCGCGTGATTAGCAGCTGCTTGTAGGCCTCGCGGCGCGTGAGGCCTCGCGCGCGGGCTGCCTGTTTCAGAGCGGCTTTGCGGTCGATGCCGCGCGCATTCATGATTTCTTCCACGTGCCGCGCGAGGGGGATTGCGTTCAGGGGATTGGCTGCATCACTCGCGTGTTGCGCGTGGCCGTCGGGCGGGCCGATCAGCAGCGTGATTTCTCCACGCGGGGCTTTCCTGCGGACGGCTTCGACGAGATCCTGGAGATGGCCGCGGAGGAATTCCTCGTAAATTTTCGTCACTTCGCGCGCCACCACGGCCGGGCGATTGCCGAGAATTTCGAGCGCATCCTCGAGCGCATCGAGCAGGCGATGCGGCGCCTCATAGAGCGCCAGCGTCCGTGGCTCGCCCGCGAGCGCACGCAGCGATTTGCGGCGTTCCGTGGGTCGCGACGGCAGAAACCCCGCAAAAACGAATTCCTCGATAGGCATCCCCGAGGCCGCCAGCGCCGCGACCAGGGCCGACGCGCCGGGAACAGGCACCACCTGAATTCCATGCCGGAGGCACAGGTGGACGAGGCGGTAGCCCGGATCGGAAATCGCCGGCGTGCCCGCGTCGCTTACCAGCGCGACCTTCGCTCCCTGCTCGAGCTCGATCACGATTTCGGCCGCGCGCGTGATTTCGTTGTGCTCGTGGTAGCTCACCAGGCGCTTGGGAATATCGAAATGCGCCAGCAGCTTCATGGTCTGCCGTGTGTCTTCGCAGGCAATCATGTCCGCTTCCTTCAATAGGCGCAGCGCCCGAAGCGATATGTCTTCCAGATTGCCGATCGGCGTCGAAACCACGTAGAGACAGCCTTTTGCTGCATCGCTTGCCGGTGTTTCAATAAGTTTCTTTTTGGCCATGGTGTCCTGTAAAAAACTTCGCCATTTAGTGCTGCGGTCCCAGCGGCAATTCCGCGATGGCCTCGCCGTCTTTTCGCGGGTCGGATGCGCCGTAGTTCACGCCGGTCGAGAAATCGCGCAGCACGGCCTGGCCGCCGCCTACGATCGATGCGAACGGACCGTGCAGCTCGATTTTGTGCCCTTTTGACGCCAGGGCGTCGCGCGTTTCCTTACTGAATCGGTCTTCCAGAGCGACGTCGCAGCCCTCCCACGTGCGCTTGGTGAATCGCGGCGCCTCCATGGCCGCCTGAATGTCCATTTTGTGATCGGCGATATTCGAGATGAATTGCGCCTGAGCCTGCGACTGGTTCCAGCCACCCATGATGCCGAACGCCAGGCGGAGGTCGCCCTTCTGCGCGAACCCCGGAATAATCGTGTGCAGCGGACGTTTGCGGCCAGCCAGTGCGTTGGGTGACGTCGGATCGAGAGTGAACAGGCCGCCGCGGTTGTGCAAGGCGAAGCCGGTACCCGGCGCGACTACATCGGACCCGAACTCCGAAAAATTGCTCTGGATCAGGGAGATCATATTTCCGTCGCGATCGACGACCGTCAGGTACGTCGTGTCTCCTGCCGGAGGCAGAGTACCCGCCGTCACCTCGCACGCGGCGTGATCCGGATCGATTTTCCTGGCGCGCTCCACCGCCCATTGCTTCGATAGCAGCGTCGATTCCGGAAGGCTTTGCCCGCGTGGATCGCCGATGTATTTCGCGAGATCGGAGTAGGCGAGTTTCTTGGCCTCCATCATCGTGTGCAGTGCGTTTACGGAGCCGAATTCGAATTCTTTCTGGCCGAACGGAAAATTCTCCATGATGTTCAGCATTTCCAGAGCCGCCAGGCCTTGGCCGTTGGGAGGAATTTCATACACGGTCCAATCGCGGTAGGTTGTGGAGATCGGGTCGACCCATTCACTGGAGTATTCGGCGAGATCCTCCGCCGTCATCGTGCCGTTCAGAGTCTTCATCCCGGCTAGAATTTTCGCTCCGACCGGTCCCTTATAGAACGCGTCCCGCCCGTCTGTGGCCACTTGCTCGAGAGACCAGGCGAGATCGGGATTCTGAAAAAGCTCCCCTACGTGAGGAGCGTGGCCCTTCGGCAAGTAGGTCTTGATCGCCGCGTCATTCGTCCGCAGATCGTTCACCGAAGCCGACCAGTAAGCGGCGTCCCACTCGGGAACGGGAAATCCATCCTGAGCGGTACGAATCGAAGGCGCCAGATCGTCCGCGAGTTTTTTCCTGCCGAACCGATCGGCCAGTTGTTGCCATCCGTCCACGGCGCCGGGCACAATGATCGAATTCACGCCCTGCTGCGGCATTTCGCGCAGACCAAGCTGGTGCAGGTACTCGATCGTCATGGCTTTCGGTGCCCAGCCGCTCGCATTGAGCCCGTAGAGCTTGCCAGATTTGGCGTCGTACACGATGGCGAAGAGGTCTCCGCCCATGCCGTTCATCATCGGCTCGACGACGCCCATCATCGCGTTGGTCGCAATCGCGGCATCGATCGCGTTGCCGCCGGTTTCGAGAATACGCACGCCGGCCTGAGCCGCCAGCGGCGATTCCGCTGCGACGATGCCGCCCCGCGAAATCACCATGGACCGCGTCTGGCTGCGATCCTGCGCGTTTAGGAACGCGCTCAACATGGTCGATGCGACTAAACCGAATGTTTTGGCCAGGGTCTTCATCGGGTCGTGGGGTTGCGTGTCATCCGCTGCGAGATCATGTAGGAGCGGTTTACTGTACAGTTCAGCGGCACCGGCCCGCAAGAGCCGCGACGCTCTGCGCATCGAGGCCGGTTCGCGTGTCAGGCCAAAATTGACAGCGCCCGGCTGGTCGGATAATCTGGATTATCCGAAATCAATCATCAAGGAGTGATGAATGGCTCAGGGCAATCCGGTCAAGCACAAGAAGAAGACGAAATCGGTACTGAAGAACATCCGTCAGACGGAACACCGCGCGGCTGTGAACCGCATGAATCGCACGAGAGTGCGCACGGCGATCCGCAGGATGCGCACCGCTCTGGGGTCTGGCGACGCCTCCGCAGCCGGCAAGCTCGCGTCGGACACGTACTCGGAACTCGACAAGGCGATTCGGAAGCGGACGCTGTCGGAAAACACCGCCAACCGTTATAAGTCGCGGTTAGCGTTGGCTTTGAACGCGATCAAGGCCAAGAAGTAGCGCGACAGACCAAACGGGGATTCTCGAAGGCGCCCTGAACTTTCGGGGCGCCTTTCGTTTTGCGGCCGAGTTTTCCGGAGAGTGTCAGGCGGCGGGTGAGGTTAGCCGGGCTATGAGGAATTCCATCATCGCTCGCGGATCGGGATTCGAAGATTTCAGGCGGCTGTCGGCTTCCGCCAATGCCGCCAGGCCTGCCAGCAAATCCTTCTTTGGAATGCGATGGGCCTGGCGCACAGCTGTTTCGGCCGCTTCGGGACGCATGCCGAGCTGGCGGGCGGCTTGAAAGCCATTGGCAGTCGCGGGCAGATCGCGGGCTTCGATCAGTTTCCGGTACATCCATGCGAGAGCGCCGACGACCATCACCGGCTGCTCGCCTTCCCGCATCAAATTGTCGAGAAACGCGAACGCTGCTGCGCGTTTGCGGCTCGCGAGCATCTCCGTGAGCTGCCAGACGGTGTTCTTGCGCGCGGCGACCACGAGCGCTTCTACGTCGGCGGTTGCAATTGGTCCGCGGCCTTTCGCGTAGCTGGCGAGTTTTTCAAGCTCGATCCTCATTCTCGCGGGCGCGCCATTCAGGATTTCGGCGAGCATCGCGGCCGCGTCGCGGTCGATTGGGGTGCCCAAGTCTTTGGCCATTTGCGTTGCCAGCGCAGCGGCGGAATCCGGGCCGATGCTCAGTTCGACAATCAGGCCGCGTTCACTGAGGAGCTTGAAAAATCGCTGGCGCCCGTCGAGCGAGCCCGCCTCCAGCAGCAGGAGGGTGAACGGCGCAGGCGATTCGAAATATTTCGCGAGCATGTCGAGGACTTCGTCGCGCGCCTTTTCGCCGAGCTTTTCGACCGACTCGGCTTCTTCAACGATCAGCACCTGCCGTGGCGCCATCATCGGCATCGTTTCCGCGCGGCCCAGGATTTCCGCCCAACCCACCTCACGCGGCGAGCAACGCGTGACGGCCCAATCGCGAACATTTCCCGGAACACAGGCGTCGATGATTTTGTTGCGGCACATCTCGCGCAGGTAGTGATCGGTCCCGACCAGAACGATTACAGCGACGGGCTGGCCCGCGGCCAGGCGATCGATCAATTTCTCAGGTGAAATGGCCGCCATCAGAAATTCTCGAGCACGTTGGAAACGAGATGCGACGCAAGATCGTGGGACATGCGATCGACGGCGGGGTCTTCCTCTTGGAAGAACGATTTCACGTCCGTGGAAATCTGATATTCGTCGCGGAAAACCATGTCGTCGTTTTTGTAGACGACCTTGTCGGTTTTGCTGTCGGTCAGATCGACTTTCACGTGTACGGTCACGAGCATCGTGGTGACCTCGCCGGTGGTCGCCTGAAAGAGTACGGGATCGGTTTCGATGGAGATCACTTCGCCGTGCAGGACGGCGTCGGCGTTGGAAGGATCCTGCACCACGCGATATTTCGTACGCGTGATGAATTCGCGGATCACTGCCTGGGTCATGCGCTGCTCGATGCGATAGGTAGTGGTGTCGTTCTTGAACGCGGGAATCGCGATGTCCGTCCATTCGGCGGGCAACGTCGATGCGTGACCGGCCACGTGGTAGCCGCAACCGGCGAGCGCGATGGGCGCCGCCAGCAGCGCGAGACACAGCACCCGTCTCGGTACGGCAGCCCGAGGGCTAATTGCCGGCCGACTTCGCAATGATTTCCTCCGCGATTCTTACCGCGTTCGTAGCCGCAAGCCGCAACCCGTCGGCCGCGCCCCCGATCCAGACGCCGTTCGCGACGTTGGGGTCGGCCTCGATGCGCGCCAGATGAATTTCGCTTTCGCCCGCTACGCTGGCGTTGCTCGGTGCTTCATCATCGACTTGCGCCATTTTCACTCCGAGATTCGCGAACGCCGCTTGGAGTTGCTCGACGTCGGCAGGCGCTGCGCTTTCCGCATAGGCCGCAAAAGCATACCCGTAAAATACCGGGGCTTGCACCAATTGAATTGCGGGAACGGGAACGCGGCCGGCAAGGTAAACCGCTACATCGCGCGCGATGGTACTTCGCGTTTCCGCGAGACTTGGCTTGGCCGATGGCCCATAGCCGGCCAGCAAATTGAAGGCGACCTGCGCGTCGAACACGGGCTTGGCGATCTCGCGGAAGGACAGAAGCGCGGCTGTCTGGCTTTCCAGTTCCTCCACTCCGGCCTGTTCGCGTTCGGAGACCGGCTGAAGAAACAGAACGGAAACTCGAATCGACTCAAACGCCCGGAAGGCGGCTGCAAGCGTGCACGCAATGATGGCGGGTGCAGATGGAGACGAATACGTTCGCGGCTGGGAGGGGTTGGTGGCCGACGACATTTTCGGCGGCAGAAGACCGCCGAGCGAGGGAATCAGCGGCGTGGGACCGGCCGGATGTCCCGCGGCTGCCAGCGCGCCGGTCAGATCGATGGCGACGGCGCCCGAACGCTGCGCCACGCTCCAGTTCCGCTCTGCGTCTTCCGCTGTGCCGGCAAAAAATGCGAAGCGCGCACCTTCGAAACTTTCCTCATCCAGCGCGCGGATGAAAGTCGGCTCGCCGGCCGCCTCCGTCAACGTACCGGGCGGTACGCTCGTGTCCAATAGAACGATATCGCTTGAAGGGAAATGACGGTCCTCGAGCACCTCGACGAGTTCCTTGCCGCGCAAGGACGAGGCGCCGACGACGGCAACGCGAGAGGAGTTCGAACGCCCGGAGGGCATGACTTAAGTGTGTTGCGAGGCGAGACGGTGACGCACGGAGCGCACCACGTACATGGTGATGCCGCTGACGAGATAGACGCTAGCCACGATCATCAGCGTAATTTCGGAAAATAGCACGGTCGCCCCGATCAGCAGCACGAGCCCCACGACGACGAGCGAAGGCCGGCGCCGCGCCCATTCAATATCCTTGAAACTCGAATAACGCACGGTGCTCGACATCAGCAGTCCCAGCACGAGGATCAGGCCGAGCCACAGCAGCGAAATGCGCCCATCCTGAATCGGAGTCTTGATGGCGTGGACGGTCGCCGCAATCATCCCAGCCGCGGCGGGAGTGGGCATTCCGGCAAAATAGCGATTGCCGCCCGACGCCATGCCCTGGATGTTGAAACGAGCGAGGCGCCAGGCGCAGCAGCCGAGATAGACGAACCCGATGAGCCAGCCGAGTTGGGTGAGATGCATCTGCTCCGGCGCGGAAACGGCGGCCAGCGCGCGAATGCCCCAGGCGTAGGCGAGAAACGCGGGCGCAATGCCGAAGCTTACAATGTCCGCCAGTGAGTCAAACTGTTTTCCGAACTCGCTGTTGGTGCCCATGGCGCGGGCCACACGTCCATCGAGCGAATCGAAGACGATGGCGATGCCGATGGCGCGCGCGGCGTTGTCGAAATCAGAGACGCTGCCTTCGAGGGTGGCCAGGACGGCGTAATAACCGCACAGCAAGTTGGCAACGGTAAAGACACTTGGGAGGATGTAGATTCCGCGGCGCAGCTTGTGATTGCGGGGGAAAAGGCGGCGCGGTTCTTCTTCGTTGCCGATCGGATCTAGTTGATTGAATTCCATTTCGCCAATACGCTTTCGCCCCCGTAAACCATTTGGCCCTGCTTCGCGACGATCTGCGCGTCCATGGGCAGCCAGATGTCCACGCGCGAACCGAAGCGGATCATGCCGACGCGTTCGCCAAGAGCGACCGACTCGCCCTCGTTCTTCCAGCATAGCACGCGGCGCGCAATGGCTCCGGCGATTTGTTTGAAAACCACGCGGCCTTGTGGCGTATCCATATAGATCACGTTCTGCTCATTCAGCGTGGAAGCCGACGAACGGTACGCGCCCAGGAACTTTCCCGGCTTGTACACGACCTTGACGATCTTGCCGGCGAATGGCGCGCGTTGCACGTGTACGTTAAAGATCGAAAGGAAGATGCTGATACGGCGGCCCCTCACGTCGTCGAGTGTCTCTTCCAGGATGGCGACCACACGTCCGTCGGCGGGTGAAACCACCGTGCCTGGAGCCGTGGGAATGGCACGGTCAGGATCGCGAAAGAAATAGAACACGAAAAGGCCCAGGAGAACGAGCAGACCGCTCACCCAGTACCAGCGGGGAATCAGGCAAAGCAGGCCGACGACGATCGGCGGGACCGCAAATCTGTACGCGTCCTTAACCATGGAGGGGAGGAATTCTCGCCATTCGGCTGAACTCAGCGAATCTGCGGCACGGGCGTGATGCACGCACTCATCGAACGGCCGCGCTGGATAAATGCACGGGTATTGTACGACAGAAGTGCTCGCGCCACCTGGCCCTCGTGCAGCCTAATGACTGACCAATTGCTGATGGCGAGCGAGGATCATCTCCATGCGGTCCCGCAGACGCAGCTTCAGCTTCTTCAACTCCACTTCCATGATCAAATCCTCGGAATTCAGATAGGAGGATTTAATGAGTTGCTCTAGCTGGGATTCACAGCGGGAGTGTTCTTCGACGAGGTTGCGAAACTCTGGATCTCTTGCCAACAGGGACTGCCGTATATCCTGGGATGAACTCGGCATTCATTCCCTCCAGGTGGGTGATGCGTTTACATAGCTGTAACAAATACCACAAAGATTCGCCCTAGTGAACTACAGAATTTTTGCCGAACATAAGAAACGCCGTATCCTGCGATTAGAAGGAACCGATCAGTTCGTCCGACAGCAGGCGAGCTTTCTGGGCCAGGTTTTGCGCGCGCACCCAGTCTCCCTCCTTGCTGGCGTCGCGTGATTGCGATAGGAAACTGCGGATTTTTCCGACCAGGTCGGTCTGGGCCGCGTTCAACTGCTTGCCGCTGGTCTGCTGAAGGTTTTTCTCCGCTTCGGCCGTGTCCTCTCCCGTTTTGCGCTGATAGGTTGCCTGATCCGTGGGCGAAAGCTGTGGCGTAATCTGCGGAGCCTGGGGATGCGCAGGCTGCTCTGTTTCGGATTCGGCGGATGTTTCGGCGGGCTTACGCGCCGGTGCGGGTTTGGGAGGCGGCACGTTCACCGGAGCCGTGGGCACGGCAGCCGTGGTCGGCAGAGCCGGTGGCGCGGCGACTGTTTCCGGCGGCGGCGTGGCGTCTGTGTCGGGCGCGACGCTCATGGGGCGTTCGGTGACAGCAGGAGCGGGTGCTGCGGCAACCGGCGCGGCGGCATGGACTTTCTTGTCTTCGCATCCGGCCACGCCGATGGAAATCGCGCAAACCATCAGCAGTACGGCCGTTCGGGCTTTATCGCGAGGGCAGGGCATCTATCGTTTTTCCGCCGCAATCGGGCGACTCAGGTCGCCGGTCCTTGCAGACTGCGCAACGACATATCGCGCCAGCGGCAACTTCATGCGAAATGTGGTGCCGCGTCCCGTCTCTGATTCGAACTCGATCCGCCCATTATGAAGCTGGACAAACCGGAAGGTATTGGCCAACCCGATGCCGGAACCTCCCGGCCGGGTGGTGAAAAATAGCTGGAAAATCTTCTTCTGGTCGGCCGGAGAAATTCCTCGGCCGGAATCCTCGACCGCCACCAGCGCAAATTCGCCGCTGCGGCGCAGGCGCAGCGTGATCCTGCCGCCGGGATCGGTAAATTCGCTGGCGTTGAGCAGCAAATTCAGAACCGCCTGATGGATGAGCTGCCGGTCGACT
>CAZLWY010000065.1:0-5000 GCA_964563425.1 uncultured Acidobacteriaceae bacterium
CTCGTTTTGGTATTCGCTCTGGCGTCCACGTGTCTGGCGCAGGGGAGCCAATCCCCGGCCGACTCGGTCCGCGGAAATTTCGCCGACATCAACCGCAAGATTCTCGCGATGGCGAAGGATTTCCCGGAAGACAAATACGGCTACCGGATGAAGCCCGAAATGCGCTCGTTCGGCGAGGTAATCGTCCACGTCACCTCCGGTATCGTCTATGCGGCGAAGGCCGGCCGGGGTGAGAAGGCCAAATGGGATGAAATCGATCCCAAGGACTACACCACCAAAGCCAGTATTGTGGCGCTGCTCGAAAAATCCATTGCGGACGCCGAAGCGACCGCGAAATCGTTGCCGGATTCTTCGTTCACCAAGACGGTCGAGCCCTGGGACGACGTCACGGAGCATTCCGCCGAGCACTACGGTCTGCTCGTCGCCTATTACCGCGCCAACGGAATGGTTCCACCCGAGTCCCGCCCCAAGAAATAACGGAGTCGCTCACGTCAACCGCGGCACACGCCACAGGGCGCCCGAAATCAGCCGGGACACCGTCTCCTCTGATTTGCTTCTAAGCTATTGCAAACAAATTAAATGCACCTTGAACGGGCGGGACGCTTGTTCGGAGGCCTCGAAAGACCTCGCTGCCCTGCGACGCCCGTACCTCTTTGTAGTTTTCCTTCCTTGTAGTATCTTCGCGCGCGGCGATGTCCAAGGGGGGAGCCATGCGTCGTTGGGTGGTGCGCGCGGGCGTGTGTCTCGGATGTCTGGCCTTCGCGTTTGCTGCCACGGCCAATGCCGCGCAAGGCCAGATGTCGTCCTGCGATCGCCAGTGTCTTTACGGCTTCCTCGATCAATATCTCACCGCCCTGAAGGCGAAGGATCCTTCGCGGCTGCCCCTCGCCAAGCATTTCCGCTACTCCGAAAACAACGTGATGATGAAGGTTCCGGATGGAATCTGGGGCACCATCACCGGACTGGGTGACTACAATCTCCGCACGGCCGATCCCGTCCAGGGCGAAGTCGGCTTTTACGGCGTGGTGATGGAATCGGATGCCACGTCCGTTTTCGCGCTGCGTTTGAAAGTGGCCGACTCGAAAATTTCCGAAGCCGAGATCTTGATCCGCCGCAGCGAAGGCGGCGGCCCGTTCCCGAGCAAACCCGTGATGGTCGACAAACCGATCCTGAACGAAATCGTGCCCTCCCCAGAGCGCAGCGCACGCGAGCGCATGATCGCTATGGCTGACGGATATTTTTCAACGCTGCAACTGAACGACGGAGTGCTCTTCACCCCGTTCGACGACAACTGCAACCGGATCGAAAACGGACTCCAGACGACCCACAATCCCGACTTACAGAAGATCATCCCCGTCGCCGGCCTCGGCTGCGCGCAGCAATTCAAGCTCGGTAACTATCGCTACGATACGAGGGTCCGCGACCGGCGTTTTTTTCTGGTCGACGAAGAGCGCGGTCTCATCATGACCGCCGGTTTCATCGATCACGCGGGCACTCTCGCAAATTTCACGCTCACCGACGGCACTCCGATCCAGTCGCGGATGCGAACTCCGAGCACGCTCTGTTTTCTCGAGCTTTTCAAAATCCGCGGCGGCAAAATCCAGCAAATCGAGTCGGTGTTCATTGGCGTGCCCTACAATATGCCGTCGCCGTGGATTCACGATCCGGAGAACTGACCGCAAGACCTGGGAGCATTCGATGCGGGTGAAGCTAAAATCATCGGCCGCTGCGCTGGCCATCGTAGCCTGGGCCGGCTCGCTGTTTTTCGCGTTCGATTCGACGCGCGATGCCTCCGCGCTCGCAGCCGATCCGCAGCCCGCGGCGCCCGTGCAAGGTCAAATCGATCCGAAGCGCCTGATGTCGGCCGACAAGCATCCTGCCGAATGGCTCACCACCGGTCGCGATTTCGGCAAAGGACATTACTCGCCGCTCGGCCGGATCAACACGAAAAACATCGGCCGCCTGGGCTTTGCCTGGTCCTACGATACACAAACCAATCGTGGTCTCGAAGCCACTCCCATCGTGGTCGATGGCGTGATGTTCGCGTCCGGCGCCACCGGCAAGGCCTACGCCCTCGACGCGAAAACCGGCAAGGAAATCTGGAGCTTCGATCCGCACGCCGATCTGCGCGTGAATCGCGAAGCCTGCTGCGACGAAGTCAATCGAGGCGTCGCGGTGTGGAAGGGAAAAGTCTACGTCGCGTCCTTCGACGGAATTCTCTACGCGCTGGACGCCGCCACCGGAAAAACTCTCTGGCAGGCGGACACGATCACCGACAAGAAAGTCGGCTATTCGGTCACCGGCGCACCGGAAGTCGCCGGCCACGTGGTCGTGATCGGCAATGCCGGCTCGGAATACGACGCGCGCGGGTACGTCAGCGCCTACGATCTCGACACGGGCAAGTTCGCCTGGCGCTTCTACACCGTGCCGGGCGATCCCGCCAAGCCGCAGGAATCTCCCGAGCTTGAGGTCGCGATCAAGACCTGGGACGCGAAGAGCCGCTGGGACATGGGCGGCGGAGGCACGGTCTGGGATTCCATGGTGTACGATCCCCAGCTGAACCTGCTCTATTTCGGCACGGGCAACGGCACCTTCTTCGATCGGTCGCGCCGCAGTCCCTCGGGCGGAGACAACCTCTATATCGCCTCGATCCTGGCCATCGATCCCGATACCGGCCGCATGGCCTGGCACTATCAGGAGGTTCCCGGCGACCAGTGGGATTTCGATACATTGCAGCCGATCATCCTCACCGATCTGAAGATCGGCGGGGCTTCGCACAAGGTCCTGATGCAGGCGTCCAAGGACGGCTTCTTTTACATTATCGATCGCCAGACGGGTGAGGTTCTGTCCGCCGAAAAATTCGTGCCGGTCACATGGGCCGAGCGAGTCGATTTGAAAACCGGCCGCCCCGTCGAAGCCCCGGGCGCGCGCGATTACAAGAACGAGTTCAACGGCAAGAGCTACCTGCACCCCGCGTCGATGGGCGGACACAACTGGAATCCCATGTCCTATGATCCCAAGACCGGGCTCGTCTATATCCCGGAAATCGAAAACGGCGAGACCGGAGTTTTCACCGGCAAGACTTTTCTGCGCGCCTGGGATCCGCTTCGCAGCAAAACGGTTTGGGAACAGCCGACCGGTGAATGGTGGGATCACGCCGGCGTCTTGGCGACAGCGGGCGGACTCGTCTTTCAAGGAAACGGACCGGGGCATTTCATTGCGTACGACGCTCGGACGGGCGCGAAACTGAAAGATATCGACACCGGCTCGACCATCATCGCCGCGCCGATGAGCTATGAAATCGGCGGCGTCGACTACATCGCGGTGATGGCTGCATGGGGCGGCGGCGGATGGAGCTACGTGCATCCGGAAGACGCCGCCTACCAACGCGGCAACGAGGGCCGCATCCTCGTCTTTAAGCTGGATGGCGGCGAAACTCCCCTTCCTCCGCCTCTTCCACCCATCCAGCCGATTCCGCAGCCGCCTGGGCAGACCGCTTCGGCCGATACCGTGAAGCAGGGCGGGGCGCTTTTCGCCCAGCGCTGCGCCGTCTGTCACGTGAATCAACCGCGTTCGGAGGCCCCCGACCTGCGACGGATGGCTCCGGAAACGCACGATGCGTTCAGCCAGATTGTCCTCGGAGGTATTCTCAAGAACGCCGGAATGCCGCCGTGGGAAGGCATTCTGAAGCAGGCGGACGTCGACGCCATTCACGCCTACCTGATTTCGATTTCCCAGGACGCCTACAACAAGCAGCAGGCTGGGTCCAAGAATTGAGTCCCAGGAACCATGCCGAATCTCCGGAACCCGCGCGCTGCTGATTCTGGGCTAGAATCGACTTAAGAAGGCTTCGAAATGAGCAAATCCGTCACGGCAATTTATCCCGGCTCGTTTGATCCGGTGACCAACGGCCACCTCGACCTGATCTCGCGCGGGGCCGTGATCTTCGATCAGCTGATCGTCGCAGTGACGCAGAACCTCGAGAAAGACGCGCTTTTTCCGGTGAAAGAACGCGTCGAAATGCTCGAAGCCATCACCTTTGAATGGAAAAACGTCGAAGTCGAAGTGTTCAATGGCCTGCTGGTTGAATACGCGCGCAATCAGGGCGCGAGCGTCATCGTGCGTGGCATCCGCGCCGTGTCCGATTACGAGTACGAGCTGCAAATGGCCATGATGAACCGCAAGCTCGAGCCGGATATCGAGACCGTCTTCATGCTTCCGGGCGAGCCCTACAGTTACCTCAGTTCCCGCCTGGTCCGCGAAATCGCGCGCCTGGGCGGCCCCGTGAAGGACCTCGTGCCTCCGATTGTTGCCGAGCGCCTGCGCGCCAAAGTCGGCTAGAATAGGCTGTTGTCCAAATTACATTTGAAAAGGGTCAGAAAATGGAACCGGCCGTAGGTGTGAAAACCGAGGAGCTCTTCAAACTTTCCGAGCGCATCAACCGCATCAATGAGTCGCCCACCATGGTGGTGCTGCAGGCCGCCGCAGCGCTGAAGGCCAAGGGCGTCGACGTCGCTGATTTCGGCGCCGGCGAGCCGGATTTCCCCACGCCGGAGCACATCAAGCGCGCCGCCATTCAGGCGCTGGACGAGAATCGCACGAAGTACACCCCCGTGCCGGGAACGCCGGAGCTGCGCAAGGCGATCTGCGAATGGCACACGCGGGAACTGGGTTCCTCCTACGCACAAGCGGAATGCGTGGTCAACGTTGGCGGCAAGCATTCGATTTTCAACGCCGTCTGCGCGCTGATCGATCATGGCGACGAAGTGATCATCCCGGCGCCCTATTGGGTGAGCTATCCCGACATCGTGAAATACGCCGGTGGCACTCCGGTGATCCTGGAAACGACGGAGAGCGATAATTTCGTGATGCGCGCGGCCGCGCTGGAGAGGCTGATCACGGCGCGCACGCGCATGGTGATCTGCGATTCGCCCAGCAATCCTTCGGGCGCGGTGATCCCGCCGGATGAGTACGCGAAGATTCTGGCCGTTTGCCAGCGC
>CAZLWY010000066.1:0-8697 GCA_964563425.1 uncultured Acidobacteriaceae bacterium
CCTTCGCGGAAGATGGCCTGCGCCAGCAGAGTCGCGGTGGTCGTTCCGTCGCCAGCGACGTCGGATGTCTTCGAGGCGACTTCCTTGACCATCTGCGCGCCCATGTTTTCGAGGGGGTCCCGCAGCTCGATTTCCTTCGCTACTGTGACGCCGTCCTTGGTAATGATCGGCGCGCCGAATTTCTTCTCGATCACTGCATTGCGCCCCTTCGGGCCCAGCGTGATCTTCACGGCGTCCGCTAGGATGTTCACGCCGCGCAGAATCGCCTGACGTGAATTCGCGCCTGTTACGATTTGTTTTGCCATTGAATTTCACCCTCCTCGGGTGACTTCATGTTGCCGTCCGTCCGCACTTCCGGCTCGGAGAAATTACTTCTTGCTAGTAGCTGCCTTCGCGATGCCGCCAACCTTTGCCAGAATCTCTTCCTCGCGAAGGATCAGATATTCCTGTTCATCGATCTTGATGTCGTTGCCGGTATATTTGCCGAACAGGATCCGATCGCCGGACTTTACGTCGAGCGGAATGCGGCCGCCCTTTTCGTTCAGCTTGCCGGCGCCCACCGCGATTACTTCGGCTTCCTGCGGCTTCTCCTTGGCCGAATCCGGGATGATGATTCCGCCTTTCGCGGTTTCTTTCTTTTCGAGTCTTCGCACCAATACGTGGTCATGCAGGGGTGTCACATTCGCTTCCATTGTGCTGCCTCCCATTCACTGATTCGGAAAATCAAGGTGTTGTGTCGGTCATGAAAAGCCGCATGACGGCCGACGCATTACGGCCGAAATGACTTCAAATTGGCCTGTCGCATGGCGGCGAGGTCGTCGGCCTCTTTCTTCACCCGTGCGGTTTCTTTCCCCGGAGCGTCTTGGGTTTCCTGCGCCACCGCTTCAACAATTGCCGCCTCGGCCTGGCCACTCAACTGTTTTGACTCGAGCGTAAGCTGAAACGAATCCGAGAGCGGGGAGTGGGAAAGTACAACGGAATATTCGGAGTTTTCCCAAATCGCGAGTTGCACGTCGGCGCTGCTGTAGGTCAGTGGAGCAGGGGCGCCCAGGTCGGCCGCCGGCCGCCTGGCGATACCGTAGGTGGCCGAAATGGCCCGGACCATGTCATCGGCGGTCAGACCCCTCGTGGCGGTATCCTCATACGTCGCCACGATCTTGTAGAGTTCGTGGTTGAAGAAAGAAAATTTGACCTGCTCCACCGCTTCGGCTCGCCTGATGGGTTCGCCGCTGGTCACCGGCCACCAGGTCAATTCCTGGATGAGCGCCGGATTCGGGTGGATCACGCTGACGTCATTCGGCGTCGCGTCGACTTGCTTGGAAATGCTGCCCAGGCCGGCTCCCAGCGAAAAGCTTCGGTATTTGGAAAGATCCTGCGCGGCAATCATGGAAGTCGAAAGCAGGATCAACGCCAGGGTAGCGGTCGATTTGTGAAGTAGGTTCAACTGAGCATCTCCTCGAAGCCGCTACACGGACGGGCGGAAAACGCCTCAACCTTGCTGAGTCCAACCCAAGCAGTTTCCAGGGAGTTGAACTTCTGCGACCTTGTCCGGAAGAGGATGCGCTCAGCCCTCTCCCACAACTCCCACTTTACGAGCGCTGATTTTCGATATCTGTCACCTTAAGCACACTTACCCGGATTCAGGGCACCCAGCCAGGGGATGACAAGAAAAGGAAATCAATGATTCTTCCAATCGGGCGCCCGGAACCCGGCGTGTTAGAATGGAGGTGTGAATGACAGTTACGATTACAAAGGCTTCGCAGTAATTGCAACGGCCCGTCAGATAAATTACCCGCCCAATGAAGCGTGGCGCCCACTCTACCGGATCAACGGCAGCGATCAGAGTCACGCGTGGACGCCACGAGACCGAAACGTCGTCTTCGCCACTGAAAAAACGGCCATCACAGAAGCCGGCAAACGCGCCCAGTGGCTAATCGACAATTCCCCACCCACGCCGAGCGATTCGATATAGCCTCTGGCGTTTGGTCCGACTGAACCGTCGCGCGAATTGCAACCAGCTCACGCCAGCCAACTTCCGATGAACCTAACTCGACAATCAAGTGAAGTAGCCTACCGGTTGATGAGGCCCGCCGTAGCCTCGTGAACAGAGGTCTCACCAATCGGGGCGATCCTTGTGAAAGCGCATTCGTATCGGACGGGGCACTTCCTGTATCCATCCATGGTCGGGGCACTCCAACCGCAAGGGAAACCTGACCGCTCCTGGAACGGGTCGAAGCACGAGACGCGCCCCGCACTTTGGGCATTCCGGGTCTCTGTCATGGCCTGTCGTTTCCTTCACTCGGGATAACACATCTTAGCCGAGGGTCTTGGCACTGAAGCTGGCGAGTTCGTCATCCCCTACGGTAAAACTAATTTCGATTGGTTTGCAGCATACTTCGCAGTCCTCAATGTAGCTCTGGCGGCCGACGGATAAGTCCAGCACCATCGAGATCTCTTCTCCACAGTATGGGCAGGTAAACTCGTGTTCCACTGATAAAAGAAGATACTGCAATCGATCCGGCCGGACAACAGAAGTACTGGGCAGGCATTTGATTGCACAGGTTCTGACTGGCATGGCGAAAAAGTAGGCGAAAAAAAAGAGCCGATCGAAAGGCCGGTCCCAGCGGTGGGATTGCTGTGCGTATTTGTTTGCACACTGATCCCTACGTGTCGGAAATGCTATGCACACTTGTCTACGATGCTCAAGAATCGCATTGACCCGATTGGACCTAGGTCGATAAGTCCGGCTTATTCCGTGGCCCTGAAATTGCCTGTTCTTTCGGAAGTGTTTCAGTTGAAAAATGCGAAAGGGAATTTTCTCTACTTCTATGATCACCAAGACCGTCGGCCTGACCAAGCTCGCTTTGCTGTCTGTATTCGCGCTTCTGCTCTTCGCTGGCCCACGCGCGGCCTACGCCGACACCGTCTTTAGCGATGGGACCTTCAATCTCAGCAATTACTCGGCCCCGATTACCTACAACAGCAATCCTGGAAACCCAACCATAGCCGTCTCGCAGGCTACCACGGGTGGTAATCCCGGCGACGCCTTGCTATTCACATACGACTTTAGTGCCGATCCTGGCGCCACCATCAGCACCGCGACGGGCCTCATAAACTCCTCCTGGAATTACGACCCTTCCACCCAGGGCGCCATCGCAGGCATCAATTTCAGCGTGGATAAGGAATTAAACACCATTTTTCCCATCAGTTCGATTAGCGGTCCGGCCTTGCTCGAACAGGGCGGCCAGTACTACATCGACTTCCTCACTGGCGACACCACCGGGGGCGTCTACCAGACGATTTCCGGCACCGACCTGCAGGCTGCCGACTTCGGGCTCTATGATTTCGCCACTGGCACCTACAACACCGCCATCAATCCCAATTTCACTTCGACAGGCGGAGAAATCTCGTTTGGCATCGCCAACCGGCAAAACATCAGCGATCCTCTGGGCTCCTCTGAGGTCACTGTCTACGACGACAACTTGACGTGGGACATCGTCTCCACTCCCGAGCCCGGCTCCCTGCTCCTGCTTGGCATCGGCCTCTTGGCTGTCGCCCTGGCCAGCAAGGGCTTCCAGCGCGCATAACGCTTCGCCTACAAAAACTCTCGAAATCTCCAAAGGCCACGCCGAACCCCGTGGCCTTTTTTCTGTCTCCCTCTATCTCGTCGCACTAGCTCACGTCGCCGCCGTCCAATTCTTTCTCCATTTCCGGCGTCACCACGTCCTTGAGGGGTGACCGACGGGGTTCTCTCGGTGCCACAGACCGGGACTACACTCGTTTCGTTTGCTGGCGCTTCGCCATGGCCGCGAAAAGCAGTCGAGAACCTGATGGGCGCGCGTTTGCACACGGAGCCGGTCCCGTATAGGCTCGCCTCGGAGGTCAAAATGGGAATTCCGTCCAAGAGTCAGTCGTATGCGCTTCGAGCAAAGAACTCTGCCATCCTGCTCGTCGTCTGCCGCAACCGCAAGGGGACTGTCGCATCCGTGACCGATTTTATCTATCGCCACGATGGCGACATTCTGCACGCAGACGAGCACGCCGACGAAGAGTCGGGGCTCTTCCTAATGCGCGTGGAATTTGACCCGGAAGATTTTGATATCAATCTCGCCAGCTTCGGCGAGCACTTTTCGCCGGTCGTCGAAAAGTTTGAGATGAAATGGCGGCTGGAGCAATCATCGCATCGGCCACGAATGCTTGTCTTTGTTTCGAAATACAATCACTGCCTGATCGATCTGCTCTATCGACATAAGAGCGGCGAACTGGCCTGTGATATTCCGCTCATTATCTCCAATCATGCCGATAACCAGCCGGTAGCAGACTTTTACAGGATTCCCTACGCTGTCGTCTCCACTAAGGAAGAAGGCAAGCTGCAGGGGGAAAACAAAATTCAATCGCTGATCGACGAGTACCGGCCCGACTTCATGGTGTTGGCTCGCTATATGCAGATTCTTTCGGACGAATTCGTGAACCGCTATCCGCAGCGAATTATTAACATCCATCACTCCTTCTTGCCGGCATTCGTCGGTGCTCGTCCTTACCATCAGTCGTTCGATCGCGGAGTCAAAATGATTGGCGCCACTAGCCACTACGTGACCGAGGTGCTCGACGATGGCCCGATTATTGAGCAGGACGTGGTCCGCGTCTCGCATCGCGACACGGTTGACGATCTCATCCGCAAAGGTCAAGATCTCGAAAAGGTTGTGCTCTCACGGGCTGTACGATGGCACGTTGAGAACCGCGTCTTGGTTTACGGGAATAAGACCGTCGTTTTCTAAGAGAGGCCAACAGCTCCGATTCACTCATTGCTACAAGTATTCGTAGCACGCCGAATTTAGAGCATCCGGTTGTCACCCATGCCGCTGAAGGAAACACAGAACCGGATCATTGGCCTAATCTGCCCCTTTTTGCCCCTGCGTGTTTTCGTTAACTTTCCACCTATCACTAAGATGGATGGTAGGGGCGGTGGGGATCGAACCCGCGACCCTTGGTACCACAGACCGGCACGTATAAGTTAAATTCCTTTGAATGTACTGCACTTATACCCACGAAACATTGAAAATCGGACCCAAATGGCTGGATTCTGGACGCGAGTTGGACGCGATTGCCTGCCTCGGTACCGAAAGAGTTTTTGGAGAAAATCTTGTCGTGTGCGGGGAGAACCCAGGAAACCGACCGGCTCCTCCTTTGCGTCGCAAAACCGGCAGCTCGCCCCTATTGGACAAGCAGGTCCCGGTACCCACTCTCCGATAATCAACTACCCGGGACTTGAGAAGGGACCCGGAACCCACTCGCTAGACGGCGCGACGGCGCGCGTGGGAACACGCAGCGAGATCCTCAAGCCAATGGCCCCCAATATCCTGTCGGCGATTTTTCTGCGTTTAGTTATAATCCTCGCGATCGGACGACTTTCGCGCGCGAAGGTAAACATGACGGTGCGCTCGCGGTCTGCCCAGCAACCAGGCCCAGCGATCCAGCGCCGGTGAGAAACGAAAGATAAGGAGCGAGAATATGTGCGATCGAGATCATGCTGCCGAGGATCGGGAACGGTACGAAGCCCTCGGCTTAATCACGCGAAAGCAGTTCGGGGTCATGCTGGCGGCAGGCGTCGCCATGCTGCTGCCTAAAGTAGCCAACGCGGCAACGGTCATCGAATCAGACGTGACTGTCAAGACGCCGGACGGCACCGCGGACTGCTACTTCGTCCATCCAGCTACCGGCACCGCGCCTGGCATATTGGTATGGCCGGATATCTTCGGGCTGCGGCCGGCAATGCGCCAGATGGGTAAGCGGCTCGCTGAGGCGGGCTATTCGGTGCTGGTGGTGAATCCGTTCTACCGGACCCAGAAAGCTCCGACCGCGGCTCAGGGCGCGGCGACTCCGATTCAGCAGTTGCTGCCGCTCGCGAGAACCCTGGACGCGACCACGCAGGTGACGGATGCGAAGGCATTTGTCGGATGGCTGGACCAGCAATCCTCGGTTGCCAAAAATCGCAAGATGGGAACGCAGGGTTATTGCATGGGAGGGGCGATGGCCTTTCGTACCGCTTATGCAGTGCCGGACCGCGTCGGCGCCGTGGCCTCCTTCCACGGCGGCAACGGGTTGGTGACCGCTATGCCGGACAGTCCACATCTTCAGGCCGCGACGACCAAGGCGCAGTTCCTGGTCGCAATTGCGGAAAATGACGATATGCAAGCCCCCACCGAAAAGACCGTGATGAAGGAAACCTTCGCCAAGGCGGGACTGCCGGCGGAAATCGAAGTGTACGCGGCCATGCACGGCTGGTGTCCGCCAGATTCGGGCGTCTATAGTGAGCCGCAGGCCGAGAAGGCATGGAGCCGTCTGCTCGTACTGTACGAGAAGGCTCTCGCGTAACCTACTTCTTGTGGTTGGCGCGGCCTGCGGAGGTTAGCCATGCAAACGCGGGGCGAAACTCCCGAGTAACGCTCTCACCGGAGATCTCTAACAATGTCGGCTCCGTCAATCGTTTTGTGGGCGCACTTCTCCGTTCACTCCTACGAGCGTCTTCCTTTGTCGTGTTCTTTGGCCCAGGGTCGATGACCACGGCTCGTCTGTAATCTTTTCGGTCGGCTTCGGTCCGACCCATACATCTCTTCGATCTAGACTTCGACCATGATTACTCGTTCAAACTCCCTCTCGCGAGGGAGCGGGATGCTCCATCATGTGCACGGTGTTCTACTTCAGCCCCAAACCAACGCAGCCGACTCCGAAAACATCCCGTAACGTGATCGAATTTCCGAAGAAGACCGCGTAATCCACATCCCGGATACCAGAATTCTGGACGCAAACTGGACGCAGGCTGGCCGCTGTCATCTGGGGGGTTGTTGAAAAGTTGGGGTGAGCGACGGGGTTTGAACCCGCGACCCTCGGTGCCACAGACCGATGCTCTACCAGCTGAGCTACGCTCACCACCCGTTGAAAATCATAACATGGTGCGGCGTGCCTGAGCTACGCGGCTGAGCGTTTCACTGCGAGCGACCTCTCGCCTTGCGACGCGTATCCTTCCGATTTCGCTGCGTTTCGTTGTTGAGGCGAGATCCTGGGAGCACCCTCACATCCGGCTCGCGGCGTCGAGCTCCGTGCAGGCGCGAGTACCAGTGCCACTGAATCCTTGGCCTAAGCTTTGCGCGGGAAGGGAATCGGGGCGATTGGCTTGCGGCGCTCGGAACATTGGCGCAGGTGAACGCGAGCTTGGTCCGCCCACGGGCCGTTGGGGGCGTGGCGCAGGTAGAGCATCCATTGCTCGCGGGCCAGCCGACGTTCGCCGCGCTTTTCATAGGCCAGCGCGAGATTGAAATGCACGTCGGCGTGCGCGGGCAGTGCGCGAACGGCGCGGCGCAGATGCTCGATGGCCTGGTCGATTTCGCCCTGCTCTTCGAGCACGCAGCCTAGGTTGTAGCGCGAGATACCGTTCAGCGGATCAAGGTCGACAGCCGAGAGGAATTCGGCGCGTGCTTCGTCCGCACGGCCCAATTGGTACAGCGCCACTCCTAGATTGATGTGCGCGTCCACCCACCCGGGAGTGAGGTCGAGCACCTGTCGGTAACGTTCAATAGCCTGCGGGAGCATGTCCGGGTTCGATTCGCAATCGAGGGCGCTCTGAAATAGCTCCTCGGGCGTGGGGCCGGCCATCGCGTGCAGTTTCGACGGGCGCGCGGACGTTTCAAACGGGAATGCCCACTGTTGCTTGAGCGGGCTGAAAGGGCGCGCGGCGCCGGGCGGAATTACCAGCAAATCGCGACCCTGCTCGACGAAGCGCAATTCCTGCAGTGGTACGTCCGGTTCGCCAAACTGCTGTTCGATCAGGCGGACGGCGCGGCGGACGCGGCGGGCGGGAATGTGATTGTCGGTGAGGCGTTGGAGGGTGCGGGAGGCGGCCAGATCGCCGAAGCTGTAAAACCGCTCACCCCAGCGGGCCCGGGGACGAACGAGCCGCAGCCTTTCCCAATAGCGAAGACGGCTCGGCTCAACACCTAGAATGCGCCCAACCTCCCTCCGCGTGTACCGCTGGTTCAAGCCGCTAGTATCCCCCCGGAACCGAATCTGAGGAAGATTATGCACCCTCTGTCAATGCCTGGGTGGGTTCGTTTGTGCAAAAAACCCGCTTTCGCGGTTGCGACGAAATCGGGGCGCGCCGCGCGATTACCAAAAGGACGACGGCTACCCGAGGGCCGATTGCGCGGGCTGGCTGGCTTGCTAGACTTTTAGACGTAACTTCTCGTTATGTCACTCGACAACACCGGACGGCTCTATCTGGAGCGGCAGATCACACTGGCGCGCGCAGTGATTGCGGCGCTGTCCTTGGTGGCCCTGGTGGAGACGTCAGGCGGGCCGGTGCGGCGTTCGTCGGTGGTTTTTCTTTGCGCGTATCTGGTGGCCGCGGTGGTCGAGGCGCTCATCGAGCGGTTCGCCGGCAGCACGCGGTACCGGATTCCGCTCCCCGTAGATTTCGTGGTGCTCGCGGTTTTCGTGTATTTGACGCCTTCGGTCTCGGCGTTCTGGTTTCTGTTCTTGTTCACTGTATTCGCGTTGGCAACGCGCGGGAACACGCGGGCGATGCTGGCGCTGGTGGGCGTGGCGACGGTGGGAATCATCGCACGTGTTGCCGTCGAGCAGCCGTTCCGCTGGCAGAGCGTGTGGCATTGGGTCGCGATCGGGTCGGGAACGCTGGTTTCC
>CAZLWY010000067.1:0-1745 GCA_964563425.1 uncultured Acidobacteriaceae bacterium
GTCAACGAACACCAGGTCTTCGCCGGCGATGTGCTGCTGCTTTGTTCCGACGGTCTGCACGGTTCGGTGGACGCAACCGAAATGGCCGCGCTCGTCTCGCATGGCGGCGATTTGTCGACTGCCGCAAAACGTCTGGTGGAAATTGCCAACCAGCGCGACGGTAGTGATAATATCTCCCTGCAATTGATCCGCGTGAAAAGCGTCGAACGCGTGGGCATGTACCGCGGGCGACCTTACCGGCTCCCCTAGTCCTTGCACTGGCCTCGGGGTCATTCTCGGCCCAGCCACCCACGCGGCTCGCGCTGACGAGGAATCCCAGTCCATCCCGGCGAACAACTCGACCATTACCGCATCGACAACGTCGTTGCTCGTAGCGGTATGGCGTCCATTTTCCGTGCCACGGATATGCGCACCGGAGGGCCCGTCGCAATCAAAGTTCCCCACCCGGAAATGGAAAGCGACCCGGTGTTTTTCGACCGGTTCAATCGCGAGCGCGATATCGGCAAGTCCCTCGACCACCCTGCGGTGATGAAGGTTTTTCCCGACGACGACCGCAGCCAAATCTACATGGTGATGGAATGGGTCGACGGTCGTCTGCTGCGCAAGATCCTGGATGAAAAAAAGGTGCTGCCGCCGGAACGCGCCGTCAAAATCGCGATCGGCATCTGCGACGCACTCAGTTACATCCATACTCACGGCGTGGTGCATCGCGACCTGAAGCCCGAAAACATCATGGTCGATGAAAACGACAACGTGAAGCTGATCGATTTTGGTATCGCCGGCCAGGCTGGTGCGCGCCGGCTTACGTTTGCGAAGCTTTCGCAGGTGATGGGCACGCCGGAATATATTTCACCGGAACAGGTGAAGGGCAAGCGGGGCGACGGACGCAGCGACGTTTATGCGCTCGGCGTCATGCTGTACGAAATGCTGACGGGCAGGGCGCCGTTTCAGGGACCGAATCCGTTCGCGATCATGAACGACCGGCTGCTGAACAATCCGACTCCGCCGCGGGAGATTAATCCCAACATCTCGCCGGAATTGCAGGAAATCATCTATCGCGCAATCGAGCGCGACCCCAAGAATCGTTACGCAAATGCGCACGAAATGAAGCTCGATCTCGAGCATCCGGAAAAAGTGGGAGTTTCCGAACGCCCCGAATTGCACGACTGGCGCAAGCGCCGCACTCCGTGGCTGCGGAGAATCCTTTTCTATATTTTCCTGGCGCTCATCCCCATCGTGATCTTCGGCCTCATGCTGTTCTTCGCGAAGAAATAGCCCTCTTCTAGAGTCTTTTTCCGCCCCGGTTTGCTGCCTCAGGGACACGCATCGATGAGAGACCTCATTTTTCACGCCCGACGCACATAAAGATTTCATATGCGCGAGATAACAATTCTCTTATTCAAGCCATAGATTTAATGAGTTGGACCATTCCTACGCCCGTCTGTATCGTGCGTTACCGACTTTACAATGCAGAGCCGCGATCTCATTAAACGCAACTATGAGCGCGGCAGGGAGGGAGAGGAAAACCACATGAATCGCAATACGAGGTGCCTTAGCAAATGGGCCGCAGGTCCGCTCGCCGCATTCTTGGCGATCGCCTGTTCGCCGGCGTCGAGAGCCGAAGACCAGCCGTCGCCAGCAGCGACCCAGCCGGCTCCGGCATCGCAGCCGGCGGCTGCCACACAGCCCGCCGCCGCGACGCAACCGGCCGCGAGCGCACAGCCGACTGCGGATCAGCGATTGGA
>CAZLWY010000068.1:0-44807 GCA_964563425.1 uncultured Acidobacteriaceae bacterium
TGGCGGTGCGCGGCTTGAGCGACCGCATCCAGATTCGCGGGAGCGTATTCATCAACGCGATCGTCGATCCGGTTTCGAGCGTGAATTGCCAGGTCGTGCCGGTGCCGGCGATTTGCCCCGCGCCGACGGCGAATACGAACACGTTCGTGCGTGAGAATTTGGGAAAAACGTTCGCGCCGGGATTCGAGATCGACTGGCTGGCGCGGATTACGGACCGGTTCGAGCTTTCGGGCGGATATCAGTTCGTGGACGCGACGGTGATCAGCGCGCCGGAGCAGCCGGAGCTGGTGAATACCTGGGTGCAGCAGGTGCCGCACAATGAATTCACGTTCCAGGGCCGGTACACGAATCCGTCGCTGGTTTCGTTTACGGTCGAGGGGCGGTTTGTGGGGATGCAGTTCGACACGAACCAGCTGCCGATGGGTAATTTTTTCGTGATGGATGCGATGGTGTCGCGGGATTTCGGGCATGGGGTCGAGCTATTCAGCGCAGTCGAGAATTTGTTTAACGAGGAGTATGTGTCGACGGCCGCGACGTCGTTGTCGCCCGAGCAGCGGGGATTGCCGATTGCCGGGAGGGTTGGATTCAGGTTCGATTTTCCTTCGAAGAGGTAAGCAACAGCCGTGGGAGCGATCGCGAGCGCGTGCAAATCGCCCAGGCGAAGCGGTGTTCGTCAGACATGTTCGGTTCGCGCCACGGGCGAGACCCCCGTCGAGGCATGAGTGACTGCCACCAGAACCCAGTTGCTAGTGCGTGCCGACTAGATCGGGCGGCGGGTATTCGGGTAGCTTGGCGTTCTTGGCGTCGGTGCGCTTCACCTCGAGGTCGTCGAACAGGATGGAAGGGACGATTACCGTGCTCGGGACCGTGCCTTCACGGTTGCTGACCAGCGGATCGTTTCCGACCGCCACGAGATCGTTGCGGAGGGCGCGCGTATCAAGCTCGTCGAATTCGGCGCCACGCACGATTTCCTGGTGGCCGTCGTTCACATAGACACGGTATAGCAGGCGCGGCTCGTAATCGGAGCCGCCGAGCGTTTCGACGTAGTAACAGAAGGGTCTGTTTTCCTGGCGGCAGAGCTCGATGAGCTTGGCTTTGATTTCGTCGGGTGAAAGCGTCTGCTTCGATCGCACGATCAGATTGCCCAGGCTGGGCCCAGCCGATTGTCCTGCGGCGGCGCGGCCATGGCCGTTCGATTCCGGGAAATCGCGGATCGGTTCGCGGCCCAGCAGATAATTTACGAGCTGGCCGTCCTGGACGACGACGACTTTCTGCGCTCGCACGCCTTCGTCATCGGCATCGTAGCCGCCGATTAAAGTTTTTCCGCCGAAACTTTTCAGCGTGGGATCGTCTTCGACCGAAACGAACGCTGGAAGGACGCGACTCTTGTAATTCGAAGCGTAGTCGCCGACGGTGCGCGCGGATTCGCCGGGTTTGGGGCGTTTGCCGAGAACGTTGGTGCCGACCATGCCGTAGAAGACGTCGCTGGCAGCGTCGTTCGAGAAGAGCACCGGGCCGCGATAGTCTTCTTCGACGACCGGGGCGTCACGGAGAGCTTTGAGAGTCTCCAGCATTTTCGCTGTATCGGTTACGAACTGATCGGGAGTCGGCAGCTCTTTGATCGAAGCGGCAACGTAATAGGGACCGCGCTGGAGGCGCATGCCATCGGCGGCCTGTGTGGTTCCCTCATCGCTCAAATAATAGACCGCGTAGCCGTGGCGCGTGACACTGCCTTCGGTGTTGATGAAATAGTCGTTCGAGCCGCGGAAGCGGGCCGTGGCGGTAAGCGATTCGAGTTTCAGGTCGGTGCGGAATTGCGCCGTCGCTTTTTCGATGGCATCGCGCCAAGGCTTTGGATCGTAATCGAGTCGTGCAAGCGGCTCGATGGATACGAGCGCGGTCTCGTGGGAGAAATCGTCGAAGGGCTGATCGGCGGTGTACTGGCGCATCTGCGCCTGTTTCGCGGCGAGAGATTCGCTGGCGATTTTGTAAGCGGCGTCGGTGGCGGACCAGAGCTGCCACCGGAGGGCGGTAGGATTGTCGTCGATGGGCCCGAGCGTGGAGACGCCGACGCCGGGACCGTAGTAGCTGTCCTGTTTGTAGTCGCCCACGCGGACGGTGACGCGGATGACCCGCGTGTGCGCGTACTGGTCTTCGCGAAGTGCGCCGAAGGCGGCCTCGGCCTGATACTGCTCGACGTCCGTGACGCGGTATTCGATGTAGTAGGGCGGGGGAACATTTTCCATTTTGAGCTGCGATCTGGAGCGGTCGAGCTCTTCCTGCATGGCTTTCAGGATGGGATCGGATTTTGCTGCCGACGGTTGCTGGGCGCGCGCGATCGACGGAATCACGAACGCGATCAGCAGCAACAAAAGAAATTTCCCTCGACGGGCCATGGAGGTGAAGGGAGCGAGTGCAGCCAAGAAATTCCGCCGGGCACGGCATAGCGCGCCCTTACGGAGAGAAAGGCGACAAGCCTCTGGGACGCCGCAGCCCAGAATCATGGCTTTTTCTCCGCCGGGGGTGCTGGCGCTCGGTCGATGCCGGGAGGAGAGATGATCGGCGGGCGCTGCGAACCCTTGGCTTTCTTTTGGACCTCGATTTCGGAGAAAAGCATCGCGGGGGCGGCGGCTGAGACTGGAATCTGGCCGGATTCGGCGCCGCAGATGCCGTTAAAGACCTGCAGGGTGTCGCCGGTGAGCAGGATGGTGTTCAGCGAGAGCAGCGGAGTGCCGACGATATCGACACCGCGAACGAGCTCGTCCGGGCGGCCGTCGGGATAGATGCGATACACCATCACGGGAATCACCTGAAACGCCTGGGGCAAGGCGCGCGTCGTGAGCGTGAAGCCGCCTTGAATATCCTCGAAGTAGAGACCGTAGGGCTTGTTCTGTTTCTTGATCTCTTCGATGAACTTCGCACGGAGCTCGGAATCGCTTACCGTGTGTGTGGAGGTGACGATGAGGTTGCCCTGGCGGCCCGTGGCCATGAGACCTGCTTGGCGGCGGCCGTGGCCATTGGAATGATCGAAACCTGTGATGGGCATGCGGGACATCAGAAAATTTCTGAGAACTCCGTTGTCGACCGCGACGACTTTCTGCGCGGGAACTCCTTCGTCGTCGTACGCATAGGTGCCGGCGAGTTTTGTTCCGTTAAGCTGCGCCAGCGTGGGATCGTCGACGACAGTGAGGAACGGGGGCAGAACTTGCTGGCCGACTTTCTTGGTGAAGGTCTGGCCCTGGCCTTCGTCACGCTGGCGATGCCCTTCGAGGCGATGCCCGAGAACTTCGTGGAAAAACACAGCGGCCGCGCGGCCCGAAAGCATCGCCGGGCCCACGTAAGGCTCGGCGGAGGGAGCGGCGCGAAGCGCCTTCAAATCCGCGGCGATTTTGTCGACCTTGGCGTTCAATTCCGCTTCCGAAGGGAGCTGATCAGGCGAGGCTTCCTGAAACGTTTCGACGCGCAACAATTCCATTCCGTCTTCGGCGCGCGATTCACCCTCGATGACCAGGCGCGCGGTGGCTGAGGATTGCTCGAGAGCCGCGCCCTCGCTGGTGGTGATGTAGGAGCGCCCGGAACTTGTCGAAAGCAGTATCACCGAGGTATAGACGTCGGGATATTTCAGGAATCGCTCCGAGACGTGGCGGACGCGATCTTCCCAAGGCTTCAGATTATCCGGAACCTTCGCCGAGGCCGGACCGAGGAATGTCTGTGGCGAATCCTGCGAAAAATCCGGGGACTTGTCTTCTTCCGCCGACTGCACGGCCTGGTTCGTCTTGACGCGCAGGAATGCCGAGGAAGCCTGCTCGTATTCGCGGTCGGTAAGCAGCCAGAGAACGCGCGCGAGAGCATCGGGACTATCGCCCAGGGGCATGCCGCCGGAGCTGATGCCGGAGGGGCGGCTTTGCGAATGCGTGTTGTCGAGAGCCGGTGTGCCGACGCGCATCATCACGTCGGCCTGGCGGCGGTGCTGGGTGGTGGAAATGATCAAGCCGCCGTCGGAGCCGGCGATGGTCGAGCCTTCGCCGTCGTTGACGGCGTAGGCAAGGTAGTAGGGAGCCGGATCGGATTTCGCGAGCGATGTGGTGGCGCGTTTCAGCTCGTGCTGCATGGTTTGAAGCAGAACGTCAGGCTGCGGAGGCGAGGAATGCGCAGCGAATGGGATTCCGCAGAGGACAAGAAGAGCGCAGATTACCGTGCGAATGTGGAAGCGAGTCATTCGAAGTCGTTTTATGGATGTGAAATATCAATTTAGCATAGGTGGTTTTCGGGCGCGGGAAAAACCGGGCTTTGTGTGCGGCAAGGTTACGTCTTACAGGTCCGCGGCGAATGCCCGGGGCCTCTACCCTTTCTCTTGACGTTCGTAGGGTGCGCGTTCGAGCCAGGCGACGACGATGAGTCCGGCGACGGCCAGGACTCCGGCCAGCGCGTATGCGGCAACGGGCGAAATGCGCGGGACCAGGATGGCGAGGCCGCCGAGAATCCCGCCGAGGCCATAGAGCACGATTACGGCGCCGCGATGGCCGAGGCCGAGATTGGAAAGGCGGTGCGCGGTGTGGTCCTTGCCCGGCGTCGTGAACGGGATGAGCCCGCGGCGGGAACGGGAGATCGAGACGAGAGTGGTGTCGAAGATCGTGACGCCGAGGATGAGCACGGGAACGAGCCACGCGGCCGGGAAATGCGCCGCACCTTCGGGACGAATTTTCAGGCCGAGCGTGGCCATCAGGAATCCGAGGAACATGGCGCCACCATCGCCCATGAAAATTTTCGCGGGATTGAAATTCCAGATCAGGAAACCGAGAGCGGCGCCGAGAGCGGCGGCCGCCAGCGTGCGGACCATCGTTTGCCCGTTGAGCGTGGCCGTCAGAGTGAAGTAGGCGGCGGCTATGGCGGCGATGCCGGCGCAGAGCCCGTCCATGTGGTCGAGAATGCTGAACGAAGCGGTGATGCCGACGACCCAGACCAGTGTTAGACCGATATCGAGGACCAGGCCTGCGGCGCCGGGGACGAACTCCGAGAAAATCTGGGCGCGAACTCCGGAGACGATCAGGATGATCGCGGCGATCGGCATGCCGATGAAGAGCTTGACCTGATGATGCAGGAGTTTTCCATCGTCCAGCAAACCGACAGCGGCAAGCAGCGTGGCACCCGCCAGAATTCCGGCGATCTGGACGTGCGGAGCGCCGCGAAGAGTGAACAGAATGGCGAGGACGAAGCCGAGATAGATGGCGATGCCACCCAGGAGCGGGATGGGGCTTAGATGAACTTTGCGCGGACCGGGGAGGTCGACCATGCCGAAGTGCAGGGCCAGACGCCGGACTGGGACGGTGAGCAGCAGGGATCCCATGAGCGCGACGGCGAAAGCGATCAGATCGGAAGAGAGAACCATCTAGTGCGTTCCGTTTTTTCCGGACGCCGCCTGCTCGACGACCTCGACGTAGCGCCCTAGCTCATTCACTCTAGCATACCGTTTCGCGGTTTCCCGCGCGCGGCGGCCCATTTCCGCAAGCCTTGCGGGGTCGCTGCGAAGCTCACGAATTGCTGCGGCCACGGCGGCCGGATCGTCCGGATCCGCCGCGAGGCCGCATCCGGCTCCGGTTACGATGCGCGCCGCGTCACTGTTGGATGCAGCGACGGCGAGAACGGGTCTGCCGGCCGCGAGAATTGAATAGAGCTTGCTTGGAACCACGACGCCCTCGAGTCCCCGGCGCACGGTGACGATGTGAACGTCTCCCGCCATCATCACGTGCGGGATTTCGCTCGCCGGGCGAAACGGCACGAAGCGAACGTTCGGCAAATCCGCGGCGGACGCGCCCACGGCGTCGCGATTTGCGCCACCTCCTACGAACACCAGGCCCGTCTTTTCGTTGCTCAGAATTTTCGCGGCGGCCAGGAGGGTGTTCCAGGAGCCGTAGAAGCCGAGATTCCCGGCGTGGATGAGGACGAACGGGAAGCCGCCGCGGATTTCCTGCACGATCTTCCCCACCAGGGGATCGGACGGGTCGGGCGCCGATTCCGGAAACGCTGTGCCGTGACGGACGACGACAACGCGTTCGGGCGCGACTCCCTTGGCGAGAATGCGTTCGCGCATGTCGTCACCAAGCGCGATAACGCGGGCGGCCTGATGCAGTGCGCGGCGATGCATCTTTTCCCAACGATCGACCCACGCGCTGGGACGGACGATCTCGCCGCCGAGCGCCATGTCCGGATACAGATCCTGAATGTTGTAGATAAACGGGCAACCGAGCCTGCGGGCGACGAATGCTCCGGCGATTCCGGCAACGGGCGGATCGGTCATCGCCAGGACGACGTCGGGACGCAGCGCGATGGCCCGCGGGACGGCGAGCGCGAGATAGGTGAGGTAATTCGAGACGCGGCGGCGCATGCGATGGCGGGGGTAGGCGGTGGAACCGACGCATTCGACCAGCACGCCATTGCGTTCGCTGCGGCGCAAGAAAGCAAACGGATAGTACTCGTCGGGATCGTAGGACGGTCGGCCGGCAACGACGGTCACTGTGTGGCGCCGCGCCAGAGTTTCGGCGATCTCAGCGGCGATCTTGGCGGTGGCGGATGTGTCAGGTGGGTAGTATTCGTTGAAGAGCAGGATGTGCATGCGGTTTTACTTAGCGGGCGCGGCGAAGCGCTCGCCGGAATCGTCCCCACCGCTTGCGCCGGCGAGAGCCGCCGCGGATTGCTTCTCCAGGATCGAATTACCCATCACCAGGACGTCCATTTGCGTACGGCGGAAACAGTCGAGTGCTTCCTCGGGGCGGCAAACGATCGGCTCGTTGTCGTTGAAGGATGTGTTGAGCACGACCGGCACGCCGGTAAGATCGCCGACTTTGCGCAGAAGTTTCCAATATAAAGGATTCGCGGAGCGGCTGACGGTTTGCAGGCGCGCGGTGCCGTCGACGTGCGTGGGCGCGGGAATCACGGAGCGTTTTTCGGCGCGCACGGGGTAGGCGAAGGTCATGAACGGCGAGGGATGCGTCTGCTCGAAATACTCGCCGACGGCCTCTTCGGTGATCGAGGGCGCGAAGGGGCGGAAGATTTCGCGGTGCTTGATCCGGCGATTGAGGATGTCCTTCATCTCGGGGCGGCGCGGATCGGCCAGGATGCTGCGATTGCCGAGGGCGCGGGGCCCCCATTCGGCGGCGCCCTGATACCATCCGACGATTTTTCCTAGGGCGATGTGGCGCGCGGTCGATTCCAGAAGCGCGGTTTCATCAAGCTCGGCGATGGCGGCTTCCCCGGACCCTGATGCGCTGGCGGCAACCTGTTTCATCTCGGCGGCGGAATATTCCGGGCCCCAGTAAGCATGGTCCATGGTGAACTCACGCGGGCGGCCGAGGATTTCATGCTGCACGGCAAAAGCAGCGCCTACGGAAAGGCCTGCGTCACCCGCGGCAGGCTGCACGTAGACACGCTCGAATGGCGTGGTGGTGAGAACTTTAGCATTCGCGACACAGTTGAACGCGACGCCCCCCGCGAGGCACAGCGATTTCTGGCCGGTTTCGGCGGCGAGGCCCCTCCAGCAGGAGACGAGAACTTCCTCGAGCGCGGCCTGCATGCTCGAGGCGAGATTGTGGTGGCGCTGGGTGAGCGGTTCGTCCGCTTTGCGCGCGGGGCCGAGTCGTTTTTCAAGGTACGGCGAAAAAAGACGGCCGAGGACCGGCGTGCTCGTTGCATCGCGCCAGGTCATTTCGGAGCCTTGGGACTGGTGAATAAAATATTTGAGACCCAGGCGGAAGGAGTGCGCTCCTTCGGCCCGGACGATGCGGCGGAACTCGTCGAGAAATTCCGGCTGGCCGTAGGCGGCGAGGCCCATCACCTTGTATTCGTCGCCGAATTTCCAGAAGCCGAGATATTGCGTGAGCGCGGTGTAGTACATGCCGAGCGAATGCGGGAACGCCACCTCGCCGAGAACGCGCATGCGCGGGCCTTCGCCGGACGCGCACAGGAAGCTCGCGAAATCGCCCAGGCCGTCGGCGGAGAGCACGGCCGCCGTTTCGAACGGCGAAACGAAGAAGGCGCTGGCCATGTGGGCGCGGTGGTGCTCGATGCGATGGAACCGGGCGCGGATCGTATCCGGCGCGATTGCAAAGGCGGATGCGAGATCTTCGCGAACACCTGCAAATTTCCTCATCACGCGCAGGCGATCGAGCGCAAATTTCGGCATGCGCATGGCGAAGCGCAGCTTGGTGCCGAGGCGCGCGTAGGGATCGCGCGGAATCGCGATGTGATCGACTTCGGAAAGTTTCACGCCGGCGCGATCGAGGCAGAACCCAATCGCGCGGGCGGGCAAACCGGCGGCGTATTTCACGCGGTTAAGACGCTCTTCCTCGACGGCGGCGATCAGGCGGCCGTCGACCACAATGGCCGCGGAGGCGTTGGCGTGATAGGCGTTCACTCCCAGAATGATCATCGGTTGTTGGATGCGGCCGGTCGATTCCTCGCTACCGATCCGCCGTCACGAGATAGCCACTGCGGCGGATTTCGGTTGATCGACGATGGGAGCGCTGCCGAGCGTGACGTTGCGCTTCACCCATTCGTTCAGCACGTAGAGGCTCCAGGGACGCGACCAGGTGGTGCGGCCCGCGAGATAATCGCTCCATACTTTTTCCGCGAATTCGCGCGGGAGCGGCTGCTCAAGAGCCGGCGACCAATCCGCAATGCCCGCGGCTACGCGCTCACCGAGCGAACCACGCAACCAATTCTCCCACGGAAACGTGAACGTGCGCTTCTGCTGCGCGAGAATTTCTTCGGGGAAGACATCGCGGAGTGCTTCGACGAGCAGTGATTTGGGGCGCGCCGTGGGGTGCTTGGCTTTTTCCGGCAGCGACAGGACGTAATCGACGAGCGGCGCATCAAGAAACGGGACGCGCACTTCAAGCGAGTGGCGCATGCTCATGGCGTCGGTGTCGCGCAACAGCGTGTTGAGCATGTAGGAGCGCAGTTCGAGCCACGACACCGCGGTGAAATCATCCATTGAGCGAGCGCGGGCGGTGGAATCAGCAAACGATTGGTACGACGGCGAATTCTTCCAGGCGGAATACGCGCTGTGAAGTCCGTCGGCGGCATTTTCGGGAGTGAAGAGCAGACGAGTGAAGAAATACGGATGCGGTAGCGCTGCGGGATCGAGAACGGCGGCCGTTGCTTTGCGCGAAGAGTCCGGCGTCGAGCCGAATCGGTTCGATCTCGAGAGGGCGTTCGCGACGAGAGCTCGCAGCGGAGGCGGGAGCATGCGCGCGAACCGCATGGCGTGGGAGATTTTCGGCGTCGAGGCGAACGTGCCGTAACCGCCGAACAGTTCGTCGCTGCCGAGACCGGAGAGGGCGACTTTGAGTCCTGACTGGCGCGCGGCCCAGGATACAAAGTAGGTGTTGATGCCATCCATGCTGGGCTGATCGAAGCCCTGGATGGCTTCATCAAGCCGGCTCAGAACTTCGTCGCCGGAAAGCGTGAGTTCGCGGTGATCCGTTTTCAGACGCGTCGCGGTGCGGCGGGCAATTTCGGCTTCGCTGAAATCTTGGTCGGCGCCGGCGAAAGCGACGGTAAAGGTGTGAATTGGGGCGCGGGCGCGGCTGGCGAGAGCGGCGATGGCGGTGGAATCGAGGCCGCTGCTCAGGAAGACTCCGACCGGAACATCGGCGATCAGGTGACCTTCCACGGCTTTTTCGAGCAGCGCCCGAGTTCTCCGCGCAGTCTCCGGCGCGGGCGCGGACTCGCGCGTTTCGACCGGAGCGTCCCAATATCGCTTTGGCACTGGCGCAGCGGAGACCCTATTTTCCGCGGCGAAGATCATCCGATGACCCGGCGGAAGCGAGGACACTCCCTCGACCAGCGTCTCGGGCTCGCACACCGAACCAAAAAGCAAATACCCGGGAATCGCCTCGGCGGAAATGCGCGCCGGGACGAGGCCGCTCGCGAGCAGCGCGCGAACCTCCGATGCGAAGACGAGTTTTCCCGCGACGAGCGCGTAATAGAGGGGTTTGATGCCCATGCGATCGCGCGCCAGAAACACACGCGCAGCACGACCCGCACGGCCCTGGGGCATTTCGACGATGGCAAACGCGAACATGCCGTGCAGCCGCTCAACCGAGCGCTCGCCCCACGCTTCATAGGCGCGCAGGACGACTTCGGTGTCCGAACGCGTGCGAAAACGGTGACCTGCGGATTCAAGCTCCGCGCGCAACTCGAGAAAATTGTAGACTTCGCCGTTGTAAACAATCGCGAGCGTGCCGGCATCGCTCCAGACCGGCTGGCTGCCTCCGGCCAGATCGACAATGCTGAGGCGGCGCATCCCCGCCGCGACCGGCGGCGCGAACAGAATCCCCTCTTCATCGGGGCCGCGATTGAACATCGCAGCCATCATACGGCGGACGACGGGCTCGCTCGCTTCGCGCGATTCGATCCCGACCACGCCGCAGATTCCACACATCAGAGCCCCGCTTCCTTGAACGACAGGCGCGCGATCGCCGACCAATCGGCGTCGGCCATTCCCTGCGCCGTAGCCGCCAGCATGCGGTCGCGAATCAGGCTTGCCAGCGGCAGGGGCACGGCGACGTCCTCGGCGGCGGCAAGAACGAGGCGATTGTCCTTCATGCCCAGCGCCATCCGAAAGCCGACGGGCTCGAAATTATTCGCGGCAACCATCGGGCCGTACGTCCGATAGACGGGCGCGGAGAACAGCGAGCCGACGAGCACTTCGAGAAATTTGTCCGCATCCACGCCGGATTTTTTGATCAGGGCAAAGGATTCGCCGAGGCTTTCGATCACCACGGTGATTAGAAAATTCCCCGCGACTTTCACGACGTTGGCAGCCGGCGGATCGTCTCCGACCACGTAGGTCTTCTGGCCCATGGCGTCAAAAAGCGGCTGGCAGCGCGCGATTTGATCGGCCGGACCAGCAGCGGCGATCACCAGCTTGGCCGACTCCGCGGCATCCGGGCGCCCGAAAACGGGAGCCGACACGAAATGCTGCCGGCGCTCGCGATGCGCGGCGACCAGCCGGCGGGAAATCGCAACACTCATGGTGCTCATGGCAATGTGGACAGCGCCGGCGGGCAGGGAATGGATCGCAGCGTTGTGGCCGAGGACGATGCTCTCGATCGCCGCGTCGTCTGCGACCATGGTGATGATGGCTTCCGCGTCCGATGCGGCTTGTCCCGGCGTGCGCGCCACTTTGGCGCCGAGTGAGGCGAGCTCTTCGGCGCGGCTCTGCGTCTTGTTGTAAACCGTGAGCGAATGGCCCGCCTTGATCAGATTGCGAGCCATTTCCGAACCCATATTGCCGAGCCCGAGGAAACCGACTTTCATCTCGAGAATCCCTCTTTCTTTAGTGCGTGGCCGTCTGTACTGCGGATTCCGTGCGCCCGGAATCCGGATGCCAACCGAGCTCGCCGAGAATCCGGCTGGCGGAACGCACAAGCTCGGACTTCACGCGATCCAGATCGCCGTAAAGCAGTTTGCCTCCGCGCTTGCGCCATTCGCCGGCGATCATCACCGAATCGATATTCGCAAGATTCGCCTGCATCAGAACGGTTGCAACCGGATCGTGCACGGGCCAGAGATTCAGCGCGTCCGCTCGGATGAAAACCAGGTCGGCCTGCTTGCCCGGCGCGATGGAGCCGAGCCGATCCTGCATGCCGAGCATGCGCGCTCCTTCGACGGTGATCCAGCGCAGCGCCTCGCGTGCGGGAATCGTGGAGGTGGCGGGGATTCCGCCCGTCGCGGCGCGGCATTCGGCGTTGTCGAGCGCGCGTTGATGCTCGAGCGCCATGCGGGCGACGGTGAGCATGTCGCCGGAAATGACGCTTTCCAGATCGACGCCGAGCGAGGGCGCGGTGCCGAGTTTGCGGAGCCGGCCCGTGATCGGATGGCCGTGCCCCTGCGCCATTTCGTTTTCGGGAGCAACGGAGAACGTGACTCCGAGGTCGACGAAGCGCTTCAGGCGATCGTCCGCCAGATCGTTGCCGTGAACAATATTCACGCAGTCGCCCACGAGTCCGTCGCGCTCCAGCGCGCCCCAGCCGCCCGGAGTTTTCGCCGCGCCGCCACCCTGATGCATCGACGCGACCAGACCCAGCTCGCGCGCCAAGCGAAAATCGTGGATCGACACGTCGAGCGTCGAATAGTGTGGCCCGAGGATGGCGAGGCCGAGCGTAAGCAGCTGATCTCGAGAGGCGAATGGGCCGCGCAGCAGGCGTTCGACTTCCGCGCGCGGATGCGGAACTTCCGAGAAATGTTTTTCGCCGGGCTTGGGATCGGGCTTCGGCGAACCATGGAAAAACGCACCGCGAATTCCGGACTCGCGCAGTCCTTCGATTCCCGCATCGGTGTGCGCGGGCGTGGGATTGTTGTGGCACCAATCGACCAGCGTCGTCGTGCCGCAATTGATCTGATTCAGCGCGCCGGCGAGCGTGCCGATGCGAATGTCCTCGGGCTGGAAGCGCGTAGCAAGGCCGGCATGCACCCAGCGAAAATACTCCAGCAGCGTCCAGTTCGCGGAGATCGCACGCAGGCCGGTCTGCCAGGTGTGCATGTGCGCGTTGATCAAACCGGGAATCAGGATGAATGCGCTGCCGTCGAAAAGCTCCGCATCCGGCGCGTGGACACGCTCGCCGACCGCGGCGATCCGGTCGTCTTCGACGAGCACATCGCCGGGCCGCAAATCGCCCTGCTGGGGATCCAGGGTGATGACCGTGGCGTTTTGGATCAGCAATTTGCGCATAGGTGTTTCACACGCCGGCGTACGTTTGCCGCCGGAGGAATTCTCCGCTGCCCGCTTTGCCGACGAATTTTCCGTTTTCGATAATTGTGCGCCCGCGAGAGAGCACGCTTTTCGGAAGTCCCTTCACTTTGATTCCCTCGAACATCGAGTAATCGACTCTCATATGATGCGTCGCCGCGCTGATCACCTGCTCGGCATTCGTATCGAACACGACGAGATCGGCATCCGAGCCCATGGCGATCGTTCCCTTGCGCGGATAGAGCCCGAAAAGCTTCGCCGGAGCGGTGGCGACAAGTTGCACGAAACGGTTCGGCGAAAAACGGCCGCCGTGCACGCCGCCCGTATAAATCAGGCTCAATCGGTGCTCGATGCCCGGGCCGCCGTTGGGAATTTTCGTGAAGTCGTCTTTGCCAAGCTCCTTCTGTTCCTTCATGCAGAAAGGGCAGTGATCGGTTGAAACAACCTGCAGCGTGTCCTGCGCGAGACCTTGCCACAGCTTTTCCTGATGCCATTTTTCGCGCAGCGGCGGCGTGAAGACGTACTTCGCGCCCTCGAAGCCGGGCGCGTCCATTTTGTCGAGTGAAAGATATAAGTATTGAGGGCAGGTTTCCGCATAGGCCGGCACGCCGCGGTCGCGCGCTTCGCGGACTTTTTCGAGCGCGTCGTTGCAGGAAAGATGCACGATATAGACGGGCGCGCCGGCCATTTCCGCCAGGGCGATGGCGCGGGCCGTCGCTTCGCCCTCGGCCGTCGTGGGCCGCGTAAGCGCGTGATATTTCGGTGAGCGCTTGCCCTCCGCGAGCGCTTTCTGCACGATCACGTCGATCACGCCGCCATTTTCCGCGTGCATGCAGATCAGGCCGCCGTATTTCGCGGCTTGCGACATGGCCCGAAAGATCGTGGCGTCGTCCACCATCAGCACGCCCGGATAGGCCATGAACAATTTGAAGCTCGAAACGCCCTCGCGGATCAGCGCGCCCATTTCCTCCAGCTGCGACGAGCCGAGGTCGGTGATGATGCAGTGAAACGCGTAGTCGATCACCGCCTTGCGGTCGGCCTTTTTCATCCAGGTTTCAAACGCCTGGCGCAGGCTCTGCCCTTTTTGCTGGATGGCGAAATCGATCAGCGTGGTGGTTCCGCCATAGGCCGCGGCGACCGTGCCGGATTCGAAATCGTCGGCGCTGGTGGTGCCGCCGAAGGGCATGTCGAGGTGCGTGTGCGCATCGATGCCGCCCGGCATCACCAGCATTCCGGCCGCGTCGATCACGTTCCCGGCATTTTCGATCGGCAGCGATTGGCCGATCGCGGTGATTTTGCCGCCGGAAATACCCACGTCGCCCGGGAAGGTATCGGTCGCGGTGACCACGGTGCCGTTCCGGATGACGGTGTCAAAACGCA
This sequence comes from uncultured Acidobacteriaceae bacterium, assembly GCA_964563425.1. Classification (GTDB taxonomy): domain Bacteria; phylum Acidobacteriota; class Terriglobia; order Acidiferrales; family UBA7541; genus Palsa-295. The sequence goes on from CAZLWY010000068.1 coordinate 14,132, forward strand.
TCAAGCCTCCCGAAAATGCGCGCTGAGGCATCTTAGGGCATTCGCGAAAGGCGGCGCAACCGCGCGGTTTCCCCGCCGCCCACTTGCTTGCCCTTTTCCTGATGCTAGAATGTCGCCTCAGCTACGCTGGGCACGGCCCGGAGCAAGTCCCAACCAGGGCCGCGCAATTCGGAGATCCTGACGGAATTCCCCATGCCGCTTCGCGACACGGCGCCGAAGCTTTCCCCGGAACAATACGAGAAGAACTTCGCCGACATCACGCCGCCCATGACCAAGCGGCAGGCGGCGATCGAGGCGGCGCGATGCCTCTACTGCTTCGATGCGCCCTGCACCATCGCCTGCCCCACGCATATCGACGTTCCTGCGTTCATCAAGAAAATCTCCACTGGCAATCTGCGCGGGTCGGCCAGAGAGATTTTGTCCGCGAATATTCTGGGGCAGAGTTGCGGACGCGTCTGCCCCACGGAAGCGCTTTGCGAGGGGGCATGCGTGATGCACGAAAAGGGCGAGGAGGCGATCGAGATCGGCCGGCTCCAGCGCTACTCCGTAGACTACGTGCTGGAGAACAAAATTGAACTCTTTCACGCAGGCGCGCCGAACGCCAAACGGGTTGCCTGCGTCGGTTCGGGGCCGGCATCGCTGGCCTGCGCCGCCGAGCTTGCGAAGTGGGGCTACGACGTGACGATCTTCGACCGCAACGAAATGCCCGGCGGTCTGAACAGCTATGGAATCGCCGCATACAAATCGCGCGCCAGCGAAGCGGTGCGCGAAGTCGATTTGATCAAGGATCTCGGAGTGAAATTCCGGCAGCGGACCCAAATCCCGCGCCAGGTGTCTTTTGCGGAACTTGAGAAACAATTCGATGCGATTTTTCTCGGCGTCGGACTGGGCGACACCTGGGCTCTCGGGCTGCCCGGAGAGGATTTGCAGGGTGTGTATGGCGCGCTCGAGTTCATCGAGAAAACCAAGGTGCAGCCCTTCGGCGATGTGGAAATCGGGCGCCGCGTGGCGTGCATCGGCGCGGGCAATACCGCGATCGACGTGGTGACGGCGGCCAGGAGGCTCGGCGCGGAAATCGTCTATCTCGTCTATCGCCGCGGCGAGGCGGAAATGCCGGCCTTCGCCTACGAATATCAACTGGCGAAACAGGATGGAGTAAGCTTTCTGTGGCAGACGCAGCCCGTGCGCGTGCTGGGCACAAACGGCGCCGTCAGCGGGCTTGAATGTGTGCGCACAGAGCTGGGCGCTCCGGATGCGCAGGGCCGGCGGAGTCCGGCTCCGGTCGAAGGCAGCGAATTCAGGATCGAAGTGGACATGGTCGTACGGGCGGTCGGCCAGAAGCCCGTAACGGAATTCTTGAAGGCGATCCCAGGCGTCGAGATCCGCAAAAACGGAACGGTCGAAATCGACGAACACCATCAAACGGGCCACCAGAAATATTTCGCCGGCGGCGATTGCACGAACGGCGGCAGCGAGGTGGTGGACGCGGTGGCCGAGGGGATGGCTGCGGCGCGCGGGCTCGACGAGTTCCTGGGCGTGCCGCGCGGTTAGGTCGAGAGGTGAACGATGGCTGATTTAAGAGTCACATTCGCAGGGATCACCAGCCCGAACCCGTTCTGGCTTGCCTCGGGTCCGCCCGCAAACACGGCCGGGCAGGTGATGCGCGCGTTCGACGCGGGATGGGGCGGCGCGGTCTGGAAAACGATCGGCGAGCCGATTGTCAACACCAGCTCGCGCTACGGCGCCATCGACCTGAACGGCATGAAGATGATGGGCCTGAACAACATCGAGCTGATCAGCGACCGGCCGAGCGAGACGAATTTTCGCGAGATCTACGAAGTGAAAAAACGGTATCCGAAAAATCTGGTGATCGCCTCGCTGATGGTGGAATCGCGGCGCGAATCCTGGCACGCGATGGTCCGGCGCGCCGAAGATGCCGGCGCGGACGCACTGGAGTTGAATTTCGGCTGCCCGCACGGCATGAGCGAGCGCGGCATGGGCGCCGCCGTCGGGCAGGTGCCCGAATATACGGAAATGATCACGGCGTGGGTGAAAGAGGCCGCGCGGATTCCGGTGATCGTGAAACTGACTCCCAACGTGACGAGCGTGGCGCATATGGCCGCCGCGGCGGAACGTGGCGGCGCCGATGCCGTGAGCCTGATCAATACGATCAATTCGCTGATGGGCGTCGATCTCGAAAGCTTTTCGCCGCGGCCCGTGGTCGGCGGGAGATCTTCGCACGGCGGATATTGCGGCCCGGCGGTGAAGCCGATTGCGCTGCATCTGGTTTCAACCGTGGCGAAGACTTCGCGCTTGCCGATCAGCGGAATCGGGGGGATCGGCTACTGGAATGACGCCGCCGAGCACATTGCGGTCGGTGCTTCGACAGTGCAGGTGTGCACGGCGGCGATGCACTATGGATTCCGGATCGTCGAGGACATGATCGACGGGCTGTCGGAGTACATGGACGCGCACGGATTTCACACCATCGAGGATTTTCGCGGGCGCGCGGTGCCGAACGTGAAGGATTGGGGCGACCTGGACCTGAATTACAAGGTGATCGCCAAAATTGATGCGGACCTGTGCATCGGCTGCCAGCTCTGTTACGTGGCGTGCGAGGACGGCGCGCACCAGTCGATCGAGCCCTACAAGGATGTGGAGAAGAAAAACACCGGCGGATTCGGCGTGCACGTGCCGCGGATCATCGAGGAGGAATGTGTCGGCTGCAACCTGTGCGCGCTGGTTTGCCCGGTGGAGAATTGCATCACCATGCAGCAGATCGATATCGGCGAGCCGCCCATGAGCTGGAATGATCGCGTCCGGCAATCGAATTCCACGCTGACACTGCCGTTCCCGAGCGGAGACTAGCGTGCTTCCCGCGCCCCCAGCGCCCAGTACATCACGAAGCTGACACCAAAGCCCACGAACCAGGCGTAGTCGTAAAGGGCGCGGAGCGGCGCATAGATCAAGCCGATGAACGCCACGGCCGATCCTGCCACCAGTGCCAGAATCGCTTTCCAGTGGATGCCGCGCGAGAATTCGTACACGCCGCCGCGGCGGTATAGATCCTGCGGAATCAGGATTTTCTTGCGGCGCACGAAATAATCGCAGATCAGAATCCCTGCAATCGGCCCCAGGAACCCGGAATAGCCGACCAGCCATCCCGAAACGTAATTCCCATAGCTCGCCAGCAGCCTCCACGGCTGCATCAGCACGCCGATCAAGCAGGTGAGAATGCCTCCGGTGCGGAAACTGATGCGCCGCGGCCAGAGATTTGAGAAATCATTCGCCGGGGAAACAACATTCGCCGCCACGTTCACGTTCAGCGTAGCCATCAGCAGCGCAATCATCGCCACGACCACCGCCAGCGGATTGCCCAGTCGCGAGAGAACCGAAACCGGATCCCAAATCGCCTGGCCGAAGAGCACGACCGTCGCGGACGTCACCGCGATACCGATGAAAGAATAAAACGTCATGGTGGTCGGCAGGCCGAGCGCCTGGCCGAGCATCTGCTCGCGCTGGCCGCGGGCGTAGCGCGTGAAATCGGGAATATTCAGCGCGACGGTCGACCAGAACGCGACGACTCCGGTCAGCGACGGAACGAAGAAGCGGAAGAACTCACCAGGGGTCTGGAATTTCGACGGTGTCGCCAGCATCGGCCCGAATCCGCCGGCCTTCGCGCGCGCCCAGAGCAGCAGCGCCAGACCAATCAGCAGCAGAAACGGCGCCGTAATTCCCTGCAGGAAGCGAATCGTCTGAATGCCGCGCACGATCACGATCAGATTGAGCAACCAGAAAGCCCCGAAGCAGACCGGCACGCCCCAGACGGCGGTTTTTAGGGCCGGATCCAGCGCCACCACCATCGCGTAAATCGCCTCGCCGCCGATCCAAGTCTGAATACCAAACCATCCGCACGCCACCAGCGCGCGCAGCAGGGCAGGAACATTGGCGCCCAGCACGCCGAATGCAGACCGCGCGAAAATCGGAAACGGAATCCCGTACGCAGCGCCGGCGTGGGCGTTCAGCAGCATGGGAATCAGGACCAGCACGTTGCCGAGAAACACGGTAAAAATCGCCTGCTTCCAGCTCATGCCTCCGGCGATCATCGAGCTCGCGAGCAAGTAGGTGGGAATGTTGACGCTCATGGCGATCCACAGCGCGGCGTAATTGTAGGTGCCCCAGACACGCCGTTCGGCAGGCACTGGCGCCAAGTCTTCGTTGTAAAGGGAACTGGTGCGGAGGGATTGCGCGTCGAAACGGTCGCTTGCGCGGGCGCCGGCTGGGGGCGGGGTCGTTTCGCTCATCGCGGATCGGCGATCACGCGGGGCTCATTTCTTCGGTGGCGCGTAGTCGATATAGACGGCTTTCAATTCGGTGTAAAAATCGATGGCCACGCGTCCAATCTCGCGCAGTCCCACGCCGGTGGCCTTCATGCCGCCGAAAGGCATCTGCGCCTCGCTCACGACCGTCGGTGCGTTCACGTGTGTCATGCCCGTCTCGATCCGGTCGATGAACTCGAACATTTTTCGCGCGTCGTTCGTGTAAATCGAGCTCGACAAGCCATACTTCACTGAGTTCGCCACGCGGATCGCTTCCTCGAAATCCGCCACGCGAATCACAGAGAGCACCGGCCCGAAAATTTCCTCCTGCGCGATCGTGCTGTCCCACGCCACGCGATCGAACACGGTCGGCGCCACGAAGTAACCATCGTCAAACCCGGCGCCCGAGATGCGCGATCCGCCCAGCATTAATTTCGCTTCCCTTTTGCCGATCTCCAGATAGCGCAGCACCGTCTTCAGCTGCTGCTCGTCGACCAGCGGGCCCACATCGGTATCCGCATCCAGCCCGTTGCCCACGCGCAACTTCCGCGCCCGCTCCACAACCATTTCCACAAAACGATCCGCGATCGCATCTTCCACGACCACGCGGCTCGTGGCCGTGCAGCGCTGCCCGCTGGACCCGAACGCCCCCATCACCACCGATTCGACCGCCAGACCGAGATCGGCATCCTGCAGCACCACTACCGGATTTTTGCCGCCCATCTCGCACTGGCATTTTTTCATCTGCCGCGCCGCCAACGAATAGATCAGGCTGCCCACTTCGTTCGATCCTGTAAATGAAATCGCACTCACCTCGGAATGCTGCAGCAGTTCGTTTCCCACATCTTCGCCGAGCCCCAGCACCATGTTCAGCACGCCCGCAGGCAGTCCCGCTTCCTGAAATATCTCGACCACCTTCGCCGCGCATTCCGGCGTTAGTTCCGCCGGTTTCAGCACCATCGTATTCCCGGCCACCAGTGCCGGCGCCGCTTTCCATACGGGGATGGCCACCGGAAAATTCCACGGGGTGATCGCACCCACCACTCCCAGCGGCTGCTTGAACGTGTAATTAAAACTCTTCCCCGCCTCGCCGGGAACGGTCTCGCCGCCCATCCTCCGCCCCTCGCCCGCCGTGAATTCCAGGATGTTGATCGAGCGCTGCACTTCGACCTGCGCTTCCTTGAAAGTTTTCCCCTCCTCGCGGCAAAGCGTCCGCGCCAAGGCATCCTTTTGCGCCTCCATCAACGCCCCGGCTCGCGCCAAAATCTTCCCGCGCGTTGGTGCAGGCGTCCCGCGCCAGCCGGGAAACGCCGCCCTCGCCGCGACAATCGCCTCGCGTACTTCGGCGCGCGTCGAGAGCGGCGCCACGCTGGTGACTTCTTTCAGATTCGCCGGATTGCGGCGCTCGATCGTCTGCCCCGAGCGCGATTCCACCCAGCGGCCATTGATGAAATTGCGGCAAAGTGGAGCGGTCGCAGTAGCGGTGGTCATCAAAGCACCCTCCATTCTTAATCCGCAGCCTGCGCGGCCCCTGGCCGCAGGGTGCGCACGATTTCGTCGTAACTCTCCGGCCGGCGGTCGCGATAGAACTGCCACGTCGCGCGCACCTCCTGAATCTCGTCGAAATCGAGATCGGCGACCACCAGCTCGTCCTTGTCCCGGCTCGCCTGCGCCACGATTTTCCCGCGCGGATTGCAAAAATAACTCTTGCCGTAGAATTCGCCGATGCTCCACGGCTTCTCCGTCCCCACGCGATTGATCGCCGCCACAAAATACTGATTGGCCACGGCATGCGCCGGCTGTTCGAGCTCCCACAGGTACTCGGAAAGCCCGGCCACGGTAGCCGAAGGATTGAACACGATCTCGGCGCCATTCAAGCCCAGAATCCGCGCCCCTTCCGGAAAGTGCCGGTCGTAGCAGATGTACACGCCGACTTTTCCAAAGCGCGTCTGAAACACGGGATACCCGGCATTTCCCGGCGTGAAGTAAAATTTCTCCCAAAATCCCGGATGGCAGTGCGGAATATGATGCTTGCGATATTTGCCCAGATAGGTGCCGTCGGCGTCGAACACAGCCGCGGTGTTGAAAAATACCCCTGCCATTTCCTTCTCGTAAACCGGAACGACCAGCACCATCTTGTATTTCTTGGCCAGCTTCTGCATCCGCACAAGCGTGGGACCGCCCGGCACGCTCTCCGTCAGCTCGTACCACTTGGCGTTTTGCTCGGCGCAGAAATAGGGCCCGTAGAAAAGCTCCTGCAAACCGAGAATTTGCACGTCTTTTTTCGCCGCCGCCGCGATCAGCTTCTCGTGCTTGGCGATCATCTTCTCCTTGATATCCGCCAGCGAATATTCATCAGCCGGCCATTCGCAAGTGGTCTGGATAACACCACATCGCACGACGCGCGGCATGCAATACCTCCTGTGAGCCAAGCGCAGCCAGTCTACTATCCGCCCGCAGAGCCCACAAGACCATGACATCAGCGGTGATGCGGCGAGAGCGCTTACCCTCGACCGCTCGTTAACACACTGTTCACACTTTCATATTCGGTTATTCACATACACGTATTAACTAACGAACTGCCTTTTGATTCCTAGAACTGATCGTTTCTCGATGCGTTGAATCCAAAGTCTTGATTTGCAATCGCTTGCGCATAGGTTTAGTAGGAATTGCTGGTCGACATTCTCGGACGAGGGATGGCGCGATGGCGCAAGAACTAAAGGTAGCGCTGTGCTTGGGCTGTTTGGCAATTCTAGCGGCGATGGCTGGCCGGCCGGCCGGCGCGCAGGCTACGGGGGGTCTCGCGTCGATTTCCGGGACTGTTGCCGACTCCTCGGGCGCCGTGGTCCCCGATGCCCAGGTAGTGGTATCGAATCCCTTGAAAGGCATCCATATCGAACTAACTACTTCAGGCGGAGGGGTCTTCAATGCGCCGGCGCTTCCTCCAGCCACCGGTTATGACGTGACGGTGGACAAACAGGGGTTCTCTCACTACGAAGTGAAAGACATCGTGCTGAACGTGGGCCAAGACCTGAACATCACGGCATCCCTTTCGCTCGCGAGCGCAAATGGGCACGTTGAGGTTTTGGCTGAGGCGCCGGTGGTGGACACCACCAAGACCGACGTTTCTCAAGCGATCGACTCCCAGCAGATTCTTGACCTTCCCATCAACGGCCGCCGAGTCGATCAGTTCGTGTTGCTGACGCCCGGCGTTACCAACGACGGAAACTTCGGTTTGCTTACGTTCCGCGGCGTGGCGAACGGCAATGGTTTCCTGCTCGACGGTAACGACACCACTGAACAATTCTACGGCGAGAACAACGGCCGTACCCGCATTCAGTCCCAGATCTCTCAGGACGCCGTCCAGGAATTCCAGGTCGTCACCGCGAATTTTTCGGCCGAGTACGGTAATGCCATGGGAGGCGTGGTTAATACCGTCACCCGAAGCGGAACCAACGATCTCCACGGCTCGGCTTTCTGGTTCTACCGCAACCAGGACTTCAATGCCACGGACCCGTTCGCCGACGGCATCAATCCCAATTACTGGCGCCTGCAATCCGGGGCCAGTCTGGGCGGCCCGATTATCAAGGACAAGTTGTTTTTCTTCGTCAACGGCGACTTTACGCGCATTAATTCTCCCATCGTCGACAGCCTCAGCAGTTCTTTCATCACCGGCGAAGCTTTCAACAATTGTGCCGCTCCCGCGACTGCGTCGCAGTGCTCGGCCATCAATACGCTCCTTCCCCGCTTCTTTGGCGAGGTGCCCCGCACCGTCGATCAGGACTTGGCTTTTGGAAGGATCGATTACCACCTGTCGGACCGCAACACCTTCAGCGTCAGCCTGAATTACCTGCATTTCAAGTCGCCCAATGGCCTCCAGCAGACCCTGGTCTCCTCCACCAGCGGCGCGGGACTCAATAGCAATGGTAACGACTTCGCGCGTGTGCTCAACGGGAAGGCCACTTGGACGTCCATTTTGGGCCCTAACCTCGTGAACAACTTCCGTTACGGCGTGGATACGGACCTGCAGGGCGACAAGCTCAATCCCGCCCTCAACGGGACGTTGGGACTCCTGGACCTGTCTGTGGAAAGTCTGACGTTGGGAGCGGTCAACTACCTGCCTCGCGTGGAACCCAATGAAACGCGCAACGAATTTGCCGATGACGTTTCCTGGACGAAGGGCCGGCACGTTTTCAAGTTCGGCGTGGATTTCGCCACCACGAACGATTACAGCTATTTCATTCAGAACGCCAACGGCAGCTATACCTATTCCGGCTCGACCGGTGCCACCCTGTTCGCCCAGGACTTTACGGGAAATACCACGAACGCGAAGGACTGGGTGAGCTTCAGTCAAACCTTCGGAAATCCGGCCGTCAACACCCGGATCAATTACTACGGTTTCTACGCCGAAGACCAGTGGCGTCCCACTGACAACCTTACGGTCAATATTGGCGCCCGCTATGAGTATTCGCAGATTCCTCAGCCGAAGGTCTGCAACCCGGCCGCTCCACTGACCTGCCACATTAACTCTCCGGATACGAACATCATGCCGCGGGTCGGCGTGGCCTACCGGCTGGGCCAGAAGACCGTTGTGCGGGCCGGATACGGCTTGTTTTATGCGCGCATGATGGGAGCCACGCTCCAAGATCTTTTCACCGGCAATGGGGTCACCACGGAATCGATTAGCTTCTCCAGCAGCAACGCGGCGCAAAAAGCCTGCGGCCCGGTTTTCCCCGCCATCTTCACTTCCGTTCCCGCTTGCGCGACTGCATCTTCGAGCTCGAGCATTCAGTTTGCGGCGCCCAACTTCTCGACGCCCTACTCCGAGCAAGCTCTCCTCTCCGTGGAGCGCGAACTGGCCCACAACCTTACGGTTACCGCCTCATACATCTGGAGCCGGGGAATACACCTATACAGCGTTTTCGACACGAACTTGCCCCCGCCTACGAACACCACGACCGCCACCTACACGATCCTAAACACTGCCCAGACGACGCCCGGCGAGGGAACCTCCGTTGGCACGTACACCACGCCCGTTCTGCTCGGAGTTGGAGACGTCAAGGGTGCCCGGCCCAACCCTGACTTTGGTGGGATGTATGAAGACGGAAACGGCGTATCCAGTCAATACAACGGCTTCACGCTGCAGGTTGATAAGAGGTTTTCCCACGGGTTCCAGGCGCTCATTTCCTATACCTGGTCTCATGAAATTGACGACGGGCAAGGCTACGGCCAGGACAGTCAGAACATTTTCCTTAGCAGCGCCAGCGCCTGGCTCGTGAATGGCGATTACAAGTTGGACAGGGGCGACGGCCTGGAGGATCAACCTCAGCGTTTCGTCGGGTCCTGGATTTGGACGCCCACCATCACTCATCGCGATGGCGCTTTCTACAAATACGTGGTGAACAACTGGGAGCTTTCCTCGATTACCACGCTTGAAAGCTCTCGGCCGTACGGCAACCCCACCATCTTCACGAATGGCACGCCCGTGGCCGGAATGTTCAGCGTCAACTCAATCAACGGCTACGGTTTAAGCAGCCGCGTGCCCTTCTTGCCGGAGAACGCCGTATTCCAGCCGGCCTTATACCGCGACGACCTGCGGATTAGCAAAATTCTTCCTTTTGGGGAGCGGTACAGCTTGGCTTTGAATCTTGAGATATTTAACGTCGGCAATAACTGGTCGGCAACCAGCATGCATACGCAGCTCTACAATGAGTACAGCACGAGCGGAACTACCGTCACTACTTGTCCCGGCCTGGCGGTCACGCCATGCCTCGTGCCGCTCGTGAATAGCAATTACGATACAGGCAGCGGAGACGCCCTGAACCCCGACGGTACCGAAGCGCGCCGCCTGCAAGTGAGCGCCCGCTTTACCTTCTAGGATTCGCTGGGACGATCGGGCGGCGTCCCGATGTCGGGAACGATGCCTCAGTTCGCTGAACGGGCGCAGTTCGGCGCGCGATTGAATTCGGATTCGACGAGCGGCGCCGCGCTCGTGCGCGCCGGTCATTCCATTTTCTCGCTGTCCGCGTACTGGCCCTGTGATGCAGCCGCACCTGAAGGGTGACACACAAACTCAAGCCTCGCGAAGGAATCGTGGTCGGACTTCTCCTACTCGCGCTGCGCCTGCCGGTTGTGGCTCAGAGCGCGAATCCGGTCATCGACGTCGACCACGGCCCAAACTCTCCGGCGCAACAGAAAAAGCCCTACGTCGTCTTGGTCTCACTCGACGGCTTCCGCTATGACTACGCCGCAAAATACGGCGCCACGAATCTGCAACAGATGGCCGTCGGCGGCGCGAGCGCGCCGGACGGAATGATTCCATCGTTTCCCTCGGTCACGTTCCCAAATCACGTGACGCTCGTCACCGGCCTCTATCCCGAGCATCACGGAATCATCGAGAACAATTTCTACGATCCCGCGCGCAAGGAAAAATACGCGTCGCGCGACGCCACCGTCGAGGACGGCACCTGGTACCACGGCGTCCCGCTCTGGATCCTCGCGGAAAAGCAGGGCATGCGCAGCGCATGCTTCTTCTGGCCGGGCTCGGAAGCGGAAATCGACGGCACGCGTCCTTCGCATTACCTCCACTACGACGGAAAGGTTCCCGACGAGCAACGCATCGACCAGGTGATCGCTTGGCTGAAGCTGCCGGCGGCTCAGCGGCCGCACTTCATTACGCTTTATTATGCGCAGCCCGACAGCTCCGGGCACGAGAACGGCCCGGACAGCCCCGAAACCGCGGAAGTCGTGCGTCACGTCGACGGCTTGGTCGGTACGCTCGCCGCGGATCTCAAGGCGCTCCGCCTTCCGATCGACCTGATCGTCGTGTCGGACCACGGCATGGAAACGGTTCAGGGAAACTGGATCGATCTCGATCAATTCACGGACCTTTCGCAGTTCGTGGCGATTGGATCGTTACTCTACCCACCGAGCGAAGAGGCGGCAGCGCGTGCGTACCAGCAGCTGAAGGGCGCGAGCGACAAATTCGTCGTCTACCGCCGCGCGGACGTGCCCACGCATCTGCATTTCAACGAGAATGCGCGCGAGGGTGATCCGGTGGTAATTCCCACGGGTCCCTACATGATTCGCGCACGCGCTTCAGAAACGCCGGAAATCGTGCAGCCGAAGGTGAAGGGAGAACACGGCTACGATCCCAGCCAGATGAAATCGATGCGCGCGATTTTCTACGCAGAAGGGCCGGACATCGTCCCAGGGGTAAGACTCGCCCCGTTTGAAAATATCGATGTCTATCCATTCATCGCCGAGATTCTGGGGCTGAAGATCGGAGCGATTGACGGTCATCTCGACAGCCTGCAGAAAATTTTGCTCCCTCCCGTTCGGAACCGCGGGACAGCCCAGAAATAACAACCAAACGAGCCATCGAGATCTTCGCTTTTCTCCCGAGCTTACTTTAACTGTTCATCCCGCTGCATGAAGGCGATGCTCCGCTTCATCGCAGCGCCATCCATGAGTACCAGCCGTTTTTTCTGTAACGCTGTAAACGTCAAGTCTTCGACCAGAAGCTCCTTCACTGTAGCCACTGGATGCAGATCTTCTTTGAAATCTATGAGTATCGATTTGAATTCACGACCTGAGTCAACGCTTACCAACATCTCTCTGGAAAAAACCCGTGCTTCAGTAAGTTGCGGCCGCTTCTGTGCGCGCCGGCCGCCGTTTTGGGACCGGTGCTTCCGCTTCATAGTTTTTCTTTCTTGAAAAGCAAAAGGCCGGGAGAGTATTCTCCCGGCCCGTGAAAAACTAGATCGCTTTAGCTAGCAGGGATGACCAGCCGGTCGAGCTATTGCGCTAGTGCGACTTCAAACCTCCAGCTCGACACACGGTGCTTCCAGATCTATCGGCGTGCGGAGGTATTCGATTAGAAACGCTGATGTCAAGATACGATCCAGCTGCATGGCGTCTGCGACTCCCGCGTCATCAGGTGTCTCGCTACATGCGAGAAACGCTAACTGACTTAGGCCGTGACTTGGAGACCGTGTTTTCGCTTGTAGAACCCGCCTGCCAGCACGAGGAGCAACAGTCCTACGGCGAGCAGGACAGCGGAGGTAGGTTCTGGCGTGGTGACAGTGACGTCGTCAAAGGTGGCTTGACCAGAAAAATCGCTCAGCACAATCGATAGATCTCCGCTGGGAACGGTCGCGGGCGCTGCAAACGAGCAGGTCTCCGACGCAAACGTACCCGGCGTTATGTCTGCGTTGTCGCCGGTGAATGAACACATCGTCACACCGTTCAATTCGAGCGCGATGCTGTAGTCACTGCTAAGAAAGCTGTCCAATCGGTCGCCGACGTCGACAGTGAGGGTGTAATCCAAGTTGGGTTGCAACCCAACGCCAAGATCCTGGGACAGCGAGGCATCGACCACATACGCGATTGTGTTGCCGTCCGGCACCGCATTGGAATTGAAATAGAGTCCACTCGTTCCTGGCTCCCATGAGCCGGCCTCAACTCCAGTCGTCACCCAGTTCGGGACCGGGCCGGCATTGTAGGAACATCCTGCCCCGCAATTATTCGGTGGCAGGGCATTAGACTGCTCAAACGATGCGTTTTGAACGGTGATGCCATCAGCCCAGGCAGAGCCGCCAATCAGGGCGAAGCAGATCAGAAACGCCGTAAACAAGAAGATCTTTGCACGCATCGAAACCTCCCAGGAACTGAACATAGATCCGTGTCCTTTGGTCAACGACACACAGAGATATGCATGCACTACGCCAAAGAGCGGATTTGCAATCTCTCACATTCTGCGCCGTTTATTCTTCCAGTTCGCGCCCTTAGCGGAAGCTGCAGGATCTACTGTTCCGTAATAATGAAAATCTGTTCCTGATTGGGACACATTCCAGAAACAATTAAGTACTAAAGCGGGCAAACGAATTTCCTAGGACCATCGTGGATTGTGGGACCTGGATATTTTCATTGGCGGACGCTGACGAAATGAATTGCGCGCGCAGTAAACCAGAGTCGTACGGAGTCACGACTTGCTGCCGGATGCCAGATGCTTTCAGCCCGTGTCCGCTCGAAGTAGTCTGATGAAGTCTTTCGATGAATTCCGGGCCAAGAAGTTACCCGAGTTGCGGCGCAAGGCGTATCCCCTCATGACGATCTGGGAACAGCTGCCGAAGCAGATCCATCATACTCGGCAAAGCAGCTGCCGAGGGACGAGTTCAAAAGAACTGTTGAGCGACGTCTCACGGGACAAGAAACGGAACCATGGGAGATCATCTACTTCAAGTACTTCAAGCTCTTCGATAGTCGGGTATGGGTCATTGAGAGAGATTTGGAAATTTTGACGCTAATGCGCTACCGGCGGAGCTAAAAGCACAATTGCTCGAACGACTGCGGGGATCGAATGAACGCACACCGCCCCAAGGAGCATCCGGTGAAGCTAGATCCCAAGGCCTACAGAAAGCTGTGAGAGCAGGTCCTCGAACGTGACGGGTGGCGGTGCGAGCGTTGCGGGCGCATGAGTGAATTGCACGTCCACCGCATTCGAGTTCGAAGTCGACTTGGAGCCGACAGCGACGTAAATCCTATTACCCGATGTGCGCTCTGCGGTCAAATGCTCCACTCGCATCTATCTCAGCGGAGTTGGCTCAGCCCGAGGTGTCGACGAAGGCGTGAATGGCCCGCCGAATCTGCTGGCGAACCCGGATGGGCCGGAGCCCGAGCCGGCGCTCACCGTACCAGCGCAGGCTTACTCTCACAAGCGCCAGAAGAAATAGAAGCGTGAGTGCGACAACCAAGGTGGCAAGCGATTCCCGCTCGAGCAGCAGACTTACCGCCGTGGAATCCTCCCAGCCCGGCCACAGCTTGTTAATCGCGCTTCGAATCGGGACACCCAGCCACCGCAGGCGGCCGGCTCGAACATGCGCGGTACGCTCGAATGAGTAATCCGAGCTGTACCCATCGACATTTCGGGTGGCGGCGGCTAACACGGCGGGGTCCACGAGCTGCTCTCGCGTAAGCGGAACACCATCCGGCCCGCGCATGATCAGATGAAATGCCGGGTCCACCACAACCCAGCGCCCGTCCATCAGGACTTCCGCAACCACGTGCTCGGTGAGGGAATTCGAATTAAGCAGCAGGAGCCGGCGCGCTGCGAGACCCGCGCTATCGGCGAGGTTGATGAATGCATTCGTCGCGGTGCCGCATACGCGCAGCAGTGAGCTGTAGTTCAGAGTATCGGTCGGATCGCGATCCGGTGAAGACGGGTCCGGACCTTGCTGGCGGCGCGTGGGGCCCGTGGCCATCCAGCGCAGAATCGCTTCGGCTTTATCTTCCGTCGAAGCCGAAGCCGGGACAATCGCGTCCGAAAATCCCTTCAGGTACTTGCGAGTGGAATATTCCCAGACCGCCGAATATCCCATGAGGAGAATCGCGAGGATCAGGAGGACGTTTCCCGCGAACCAGATAACCCGAAAAAAAGAGCTGCGCGGCCGCCGCAATTGCACGGAGGAAAGGTCTGCGCGGCTGCTTAGAGGCGGACTCCCCGCCTCAGTGGCGGCGCGCGGGTCAGCTTCCGGAACTACCATTGGCCTGCTCATCGTGCGAGTCCACTCCCCGTGCTGGCCGAATCGGCACGCGCCACCGCGACGGGCGTGCGACTCGTGGACGGCTTCCCTACTTTCAATAGGCGGAACGAATGAACGTTGCCGCTGCGATTCTCGTCGTAAGACTCGACGCGGAGTCCAGCCCTGGAACACCAATCTTCAATTACAGAGCGAGCCAAGAAGTCGACCTTTGGTGTGACGAAGTAGTCGTAAAAAAGGTTTCGCGCGCCGGCCCAAGTTCGCTTGCCCTTGGATCGCGCGAAGTGAATCAGATAATAGGGCACCATGGCAAATACTACGACCAACGGTTTGGACAAGGAGTGGCGCAGGCCGCGGCGAATTACCGCGCCTGGATACTTGTATAACCAGGGGTAACGCCCGTAAGGCTTATAGACGGCTACATACATTTGCCCGCCGGTCTTCAATACGCGAGAGTTCTCAGCGAATGCCACCGCGGGATTGTCCGTATGGTGAATCACTCCATCTGAAATCACGACATCTGCGGCTCCGTCCGCAAAAGGGAGGTTGAGGTTGTCTCCCACGGCGCAGGGAACGTCATAACGCTCCCGAACCATATTCAGGGAGACGCGGCTGCGATCGACACCGACGGTGCGAATTCGTCGTTGAGCCAAAAAGCCTAGCACGCGGCCTGGACCGCATCCGATGTCCAGAACGAACGCGTTTGGATCGAGACTGTCGATCATCTCGATGAGGGGACGCGACACAAACTGGCCTATATCCGGCGCTTTGTCCACAGCAATCCAATCAAAGGGATGCTGATCGTAGAACGTAAGTCGCTCAGTGGGTGCCATTGTTATAGGCGATCGCGAGTGCGTAGTAGCCTTCCATCTGTTCCGTCAACCGGGGCCAGCTCAATTCGTCAGCAACCCCGCGGCAGCTCGCCTTAAACCGCGCATAGAGCTGCGCGTCATTGAGCAAGGTGCTGAGCGACTCGGTCAGGGCGCCCTTCTCCGGGGGAATCACGAGTCCAGCTCGCCCATCGACAAGCGACCGTATGCCACAGGCATTCGTGACGATAACGGGAACACCGCATGCAATGGCCTCGGCCGGTGCATTCGCGAAATTTTCGTAGCGCGACGGAAGCACGAAAATGTCGGAATCTGCCAGCAGGGCCTGCTTGTCGCCATCGTAGAGCGGGCCCGTAAAAGTCACCCGGGAGTTTACTCCGGAATTGCGGGCACGTTCCTCCAAGTATGCGCGATATCCGCGTTCGCCTTCGGGGCCGGCAATAACCAAGTGGCCGGACGTCGGGCAGCTCGAGGCAAAAGCTTCAATTAGGATGTCCGCGCCCTTTCGCGGAATCAGCCGGCTGAGAAAAAGGATGAGCGGCTCTTGCAGCGGAATCTTCCATTTTGCGCGAAACGTGCCGCGGGCGGGTAAATCGGCGAATTCCGAGAGGTTAATTCCGTTGTATCGAACGACGAGCTCTCCGGGAGGGACGCCCGCTGCCAGAAGTTCCTGCTGCTCCATCTCGGATGTGGCTACGATCTGCGCCGCATTTCGCCAAAAAGCCGCACCGACCAGACGGTGCCACATGCGCTTCAGCCAAAATCCCCGGTCGATTGGATGATACATACCCATGGGCTCGATGATGTAGGGGATTCCCTGGTTCCTGCAAAAAGTTCCAACGATAGGTCCCATCAGATCGTACAGGCCGAAGAAGTGGACCAGATCGAATCCTCGGACCGAAGCGCGGCCAAATCCTATCACACGTGGATTCAGAGTGAGAGCGCGATAATGCCCGATCGTGGGTAGATAAATTACCTTTACTCCGTCTTGGTCGGAGCACCAGCCCCAACGGCAGCGCTCGAACCTGGCACCGCTATTGTCGTGCCTAGCGAGCCCGAGGTCGGCGGTCAGAACCGTGACTTCATGGCCGCGCTCGACCAAGCCGCGCGACAGAGAGCGTACTTTGACGACGGGGCCGCCCTGTTCCTGGAACGGATAATAGGCTTGTACGACCTTCAGGATGCGCATCGAGCCGTCGCCCTAACGCCATGCAAACAAGTTAAATGGACCGACTCTAGGGTAAACTCTTTTCTTCGCTGAGGCTCGACAAATCGGGCGTCAAAGAGCGGACGATGCGGGGAACGGAATGAAAAAAGCGCTAGTAACCGGGATCACGGGACAGGACGGCGCGTATCTGGCGGAATTTCTACTGGCGAAGGGTTACGAGGTACACGGCATCAAACGGCGCGCGTCTTCGTTCAACACGGAACGAATCGATCATCTTTACGAGGATCCCCATCACAAGGGGCGGCGCCTTTTCTTACATTACGGCGACATGACGGATTCGGCAAACCTCGCCGGGATCATGCAAGCCGTTCGGCCGGATGAAATCTACAACCTTGCGGCGCAAAGCCACGTCGCGGTGTCGTTCGAGACGCCGGAATACACGGCCAACGTCGATGGGCTCGGAACGCTAAGGATCCTCGAAGCGATGCGCGCGCAGGGTCTGAAGTCGACGCGTTTTTACCAAGCCTCGACGTCGGAGCTTTACGGACTGGTCAAGGAAAGCCCGCAGACCGAATCGACTCCTTTTCACCCACGCTCGCCCTATGCCGTGGCGAAGCTATTCGCCTACTGGATCACCGTCAATTATCGCGAAGCGTACGGGATGTACGCGTGCAACGGAATCTTGTTCAATCATGAGTCGTCGATTCGGGGCGAGACTTTCGTGACCCGGAAAATCACGCGGGGATTGGCGCGGGTGAAAATGGGGCTGCAGGATTGCGTCTATCTGGGGAATCTGGACGCGAAGCGTGACTGGGGGCATGCGAAAGACTATGTGGAGATGCAGTGGTTGATGTTGCAGCAGGACCAGCCGGATGATTACGTGATTGCCACAGGCGCGCAGTACTCCGTAAGGGAATTCGTGAACGCTACAGCCGAAGAAATGAAGATGAAGATCTCCTGGCGGGGCAAGGGTGTCGACGAAGAAGGAGTCGACGAACGCGGGCGACGCATCGTGGCCGTCGATCCCCGGTATTTTCGCCCGGCCGAGGTGGCTAGTCTGCAAGGAGACGCGAGCAAAGCTCAGAAAAAGCTCGGATGGAAGCCGAGGATCGGTTTCCGCGAAATGGTGGCAGAAATGGCCGCCGCCGACCTCCAGAACGCCGAGCGGGATCTGGTGATGACCAAGAGCGGAGTTCGAGTTTACGAGCGACAGGAGTAGATCGTGGATCTCCGGGCCAAAATATTTGTTGCGGGGCACCGCGGCCTGGTGGGCTCCGCGCTCGTGAGGCAACTGCAAGCGGGCGGCTATGGCAATTTAATCCTGCGCGGGCGCGACGAACTGGACCTGACGGATCAGCAAGCGGTCGCGAGATTTTTTGCCAAAGAATGCCCCGAATACGTTTTCCTAGCGGCAGCTAAAGTTGGCGGCATTCTCGCCAATTCCACCTATCCCGCCGATTTCGTGGCGCAGAACCTGATGATTCAGACAAACGTGACTCATGAGTCGTACCGCTCGGGCGTGCGTCGGCTGCTTTTCCTCGGCTCGAGCTGTATTTATCCGAAGATGGCACCGCAGCCGCTGAAAGAAGAATATCTCCTGACGGGGCCGCTTGAGCCGACGAATCGTCCGTACGCGCTAGCAAAAATCGCGGGGATTGAAATGTGCTGGTCGTACAACCGGCAATACGGCACGGCATTTCTGGCCGCAATGCCGACCAACCTGTACGGGACGGGCGACAACTACGACCTGATTCAGGCGCACGTGATTCCCGGGTTGATTCGGAAGATGCATGAGGCGAAAGTTGCGGGTGCGGCGGAAGTCGTGATCTGGGGCACGGGCCATCCCCGCCGTGAGTTTTTGTACAGTGATTCCGCAGCCGACGCATGCATCTTCTTGCTGAATCTTCCTGAAGAGACGTTTAAAGAGCTGACGCAGGATGAAGAAGCGGCGCCCATCGTGAATATCGGTTGCGGCGACGACATCACGATTGCAGAGCTCGCAAAGCTTGTCGCGGGGGTTGTGGGGTTTCAGGGCCGACTGGCGTTCGACACTTCGAAGCCCGACGGCACGCCGCGGAAACTGATGGATATCGACCGGCTGCGCAAGCTTGGCTGGAACCCTCCGCCCGCGGAATCGCTGCGCGAGGGATTACAGTTTGCGTATCGGAATTATTTAGAAACTCTGGGGGAGGCAAATACTTCCCGATCCAAATAGGTCGCGATAGAAATCAAGTCATTCCGTTGAATCCGCGCAACCGTTGGACCCCACGATTGCCCTGAAATTGCCAGATTCCCTCCGGCGCAGAACAAATCCGCAACCGCTGTGGCGGGCATCCACCGGGGGCTCGGGGCGCCAACGCTGCGACAGCTTCGAGATACCCGATATTTCTCCGAAGGTCTGACCACCACCTCAGGGTTGGGTATCGTGGAGATTCCGAGGCTCCGCCCGGCCTTTTCGGATGCAAACGGCAGGTCTATTCATTCCTGAAGACTTGGCTTCCCGAGAATCGTTTCCAGCTCTGCTTGAAAGATATCGAATCGATATTTTTGGCGGACGATTTCGGCTCCGCGCCGGCCCACTTGTTTGCGGAGCGATTCGTCACCGAGCAGCCGGCCGAGGGCCTGTTCCAGCGCTCCGGGATCGCGCGGCGGGACCAGAAGCCCGTTTACGCCGTCTTCGACGACGTCGGTCGTGCCGCCCCATGCCACTCCGACCACGGCCTTTGAAAAAGCCATGGCCTCAAGAAAAACCAGCCCGAATCCTTCCCCCGTACTGGGGAGGGCAAAGAGATCTGCTTGGGCATAGCAGGCGGCAATTTCCTCGCGCGTGAGATTTTCAAGGAAATGAACGCGATTGGCGATGCCAAGAGTGTTTGCGAGTGCCCGCAAGCGCGGGAGATCGTCGCCCCCTCCGACCGCTACAAGCTGTAAATCCGCGTGGATGCCGCGAAGTTGGGCGACGGCTCGAATCAAATCGTCGGCTCCCTTGTATCGCTCAGAATTGGCCCAACGGCCCACCGTCAGGATGACGAGCGCCTTTCGCGGGAATGCGGAAGGGACCGGCAGGTCAGCGGGCGCCTCGGCCAGTTGGAGAAAGCTAGGGCTTAGCGGCCACGCGATCCTCTGGGTCTTATCGGGCGCAACACCCTGGACACCGATGACTTTCTCCACGGTAAACCGGCTGGGGGCAATGACGAGATCGGCGCGGACCAGAGCGCGACGCCGATATCCGGGGAGCGGTTGCCATACCTCCACGCCATGCGCGACCACCACGGTTTTCGAGTGCGCCGAGAAGCGGCGCATCAGATCCGCCGGCACGGCGAGATACGGATGACCCGCGAAAATCACAGGAACCGGTGATTTCGAGGATCGCCGCGTGGACGCGATGGACGAAATGACGAAGGACATCTTTGACCGGCCGAAACCTCGAAAGGAGATCGCCTGACCGGCATACGCGAGCGAGTGCGGGCCGGAGGTATCGTTGAGGCTGAGAATCTCGATCGGCCATTTTGTCCGCGCGGCGATCGAGACGAGTGCGGCGGCCGTCATGCGGCCGACCTCCTGAATGCCTCCGACTCCCAGAAGCTCCGGGAAAAGGCCGATGATGCGCTTTTGCTCTGACGACCTGGGTTCGGACGCGGTCATTTTCCGAACACGAAGACATTGTGGGTGGCGAAACGAGCGGGACAGATTCTCTCGGCGAGCGGATCGGTCCACGCAGAAAGTGTCGCAATCATGTGCCGGGTTTCCCAGTACAGCCGGCGAGCCGACGGCGAGTGCGCAGACGTTCCCGCAGTCTGAGTGCTGTTAGGGCTCGAGCTCCTCTCCGTCAGCTTTTGCGCGGCAGCGACGAACAACCGATCGAACAGGAGATACTCCTGGCCGAAAGAGCCGATTTGCTTTGCTCCGCAGGATTCAACTTGCCCGATCCAATCCTGCGAACTGCGCGGGAAAATGTGCGCGTCGTTTCCGCGAATGAGCTCCAATAAAATCAGACGACCGCCCGGTTTCAGGACACGCAGCATTTCTCCGAGGGCTTGCGGCTGCAGCGATTCGGGGATGTGCTGGACCACAGTGACGTCGGCGACGCAGTCGAATTCCGCATCGGCGAATGGCAAGCAGCCCGCCTCCCCAGCGACGACGGGCGCGGTGGTTCCTTGTTCTTTGGCGACCGCGAGCATCCCGGGTGTGGCGTCGACGCCCGTCGCCACGAGGCCCTGATCCTGATAGCGGCGGAGCCAGCGGCCCGTGCCGCAGCCTACGTCCAGAATGCGAGCGCCGCGCTGAACGTCTGCAATTGCGAGGGCGCGCTGGACGGCGCGAAATTGCAGCCTGTCGATCAGGCGGTTAAACCAGTCCGGCGCGCCCGGGTGCAGGACGGGCGCCAGTCCGGCAGCGTCGGCGGAGCGAAAGTCCGCCGCGACGCCCGTCCAGTATTCCTTTGGGGAGTAGGCGTTCATGGTCTGAGCGACATACCACACAGTTTCATAGTTTCTGCCCGAATGGTTGCGGCGCCGGCTTCGCCTTTCGACGGACGGAGAATATCTTCAAAAATGGCGGCCACCTCCTGGCCGATGCGCTCCCAGGTGTATTGCCGCGTCCTCTGGGCTGCCGTTTTCTCCAAGCCGAACACGGAATGGCTCGTCTTCCTACGGGCGGCGAATCATCGCCGCATCCGCGCTCGCATCGTTACCTAAAACATCGCTGAGGGCATCGACGCAATTCCTCGTGTAATTCTGCGCGCCTCGGTTGCTCTTTCGTGAAGGCGCGAGAAAAACCTAGCGTTTCCTCCGGAGGATCTCGGTGATGCTTGCAATCCAGCCCTTCAAACTTACTGCGTCGTGCTCCCAGGTGTCTTGCGCGGTGGATTCCCCGGGGATTTGGATTTCCGCTGCAGGATGTCCTCGAATATAGCCCGCAGTTCGCGGCTGCTGCGTTCCCAAGTGTACTTCCGTGCCGTCTCCGATGCCCCTCGGCCAAGCCGGGACCGGAATTCAATATCCCCATAGAGGTTCCGAATCATCGTGGCAAGCAGCTGGGCGTCAGTGGGATCATCGAGAATCAGCCCGTCGATACCGTTCTTGATAAGTTCGGACGCGCCGGCTCTAGTAGAGATGATAACGGGCAACCCGCAAGCCATTGCTTCTGCTGCCGGAAGGGCAAATGTGTCTTCAAGAGAGGGGCCGGCATAGAGATCAGCAGCAGCATAGTAGAATTCAACATCTTTACGAGGCGGGAGAAAATGCACGCAACCCTCAAGTCGGTTATCACGAATAAACCCGTTGAACGGTTCGGGGGAGTCGCGCCCCACGACCAATAAATCGACGGGCAGCGCAGCCAGCTCTCGCATCGCACGCAGTAACGTTAGAAGGCCCTTCTTACGCCAGTCATTGCCAATAAGGAGGATTGCAAATCGATCAGCGGCAAGGCCCAGCGCCGCTCGCGCTGTAACTCGGAGGCAAGAACACCGACTTGGATTGAATGATGTGTGATCCAAGCCCGATGATACGACCGGAAACCCTCCATTTCTGCCGTAGAATCGCTCGATTTCTTTGCCGCTCTGAGCAGCGGTCAAAATTAATTGGATTGCAGGGTTCGTGAAGACGATGCCTTCTAAGAAGATAGCTAAACGATAGTATAGTTTGCGATGGAGGAGTCGAGGCCAGGAGCTCACCGAATTCTTAGAGAATGTCAATTCGGATTGGACGCGACGCACGAACTCAGCGAAAACGATGTGAACGGATACCGCATCAGGATCCAAACAATTGATCCCAGGCGAAAAGACCAAGTCGAAATTTAGGCCCCGAAGCCCGTTCCAGACTCTGCACATGTGATTCGCTAGAAACCACCAAAGGTAATTGAGAAGGTGGGGTCCTCTTAGTTGGGGAATGCGATGCCAAACCACCTTCGAGAGATCGATATCCTCAACGTCCTGGCTGTAGACATGAATTTCGAAGTCGTCAGTGAGGTGGGCAATCCACTCGGCCACCATACGCTCCGTGCCATGCTGTTTGTCCAGGAACGGAGAAACGACTGCCAGCTTGGGCCGTTGAGGCGCCGTCACTTGCCGGCCCCACTATTCATGATTTCATACCGGCGCGAAAGAACAAACACGCACCAAACGGGCGCGCAGCCATCTGATTCCGGGAGTTCGAGGTAACGCCACCAGCAATTCCTGCGATGCCGCACATCTAACACCCCTTCCTATAACCGGGACCCGCGATGCGCGACTGCGTTACGTGAAGCTATTAGGGCCGGAGCAGGTCCATTCACCAGAAGGTCCGGCAATCGGAAGAGAATCCCGAGGAGCAGCCACAGGTACACGTTCGAAACGTAGTTCTGGTAAGCATCCAAAGCGGTATAGGTGAACAGGAAGAGAACGGCGAAGGCGTACCAAACAATCGCGATTGCAATCGGGAACAGCCGGGTCTCACGCAATCGCCGCGCCACCTTCCACGAGTAGCACATGACGGAACCCGTCCAGAGGAGCCAAAGAAACGGAGCCACGATCCCCATCTCCACGATCAATTGACCATAGCCTTCTTCAACCCAGAGGTTAAGCGGGCGCGTGCCCAGAACTTTGGCGACATACTGTCCGCCAAGAGATGCCGTCCCAATACCATTTCCGAGCAACCAGTTCGGTTTCGTGAAGGCGTAAAGCAGATTATCAATCGGGTAGTCCCAGCTGCGGTTGCCAGCGTCGTATGCGGAGCTATCCGGACTCAACGTTTCCACGTAGTAGGCTACGCGCGAGCCGGCATCATCCGGAAACAGCATGACCACCGCAGCGAGAGCCAGTCCCGCAACGATAAACGTACGGCGGATCACTCGGACCAATCGGTGCGCCTGTTGCCATCGCCAGGGCGCGCCCCATAAAAATGCAGCCGAAAGGACCAAGGTGCTCGCCACAACCGCGATGACTCCGCTCCGAGAGCCGCTCAGCAGGGTCGCCGCTCCCAGCAATCCGATCACGGCAAAAATTAGCTTCCGATGACGAGGCGTGTGCAGCAGTAGATACGCGGCCGTGCCCAATGTGACGATAAACGCCCAAACCAGGTATTCATCGAAACGCCCCGAACTCACGAATACCGAATCCGGGAGATAAAGCGCATGATTGGTCAACGGTGTAACTTTGTTCAGGTTTCCCAAATCCTCCAACTCGGGAGCTAGTTTCTCTGGATTTAAGAAGCTCTGGCCAACGATGGCTTGAATGATGCCCAGGGCAGAAATCAAGCCTGCCATGACAGCGCTGAGCAACAGGAATTTCCGTAAGTCGGCGTCGGTGCGTATCAGCGCGTACCCAGCGAAAAGAAGCGGAATATAGTAGAAGTAGACTTTGAAACCGAGCAAGCCATACAAAATGCTCGGTGAATTCTGGTTAAACACCTGAATAAGTCCGAGCCAGAAAAAAAGGCTGAGCGACAACAAGAACGGAGGACGGAACGACTTTTCACGTCCTCGGCGGATCTCCACGAACAGCGCGATATAAACGCAGGCTACCAGGACATCCTTGCCAAAGAAAAGCTCCAAGCTATTGCCCATGTACTTGCGAACGAGATCTTCAATGAGCATCCACACGAAGAAAAGATAGAAACCCGTGCGCCAGTTGCGCAGCACCGTGACGATTACGGCGCCCGCCGCAAATATCAGGACGGCGTAGACGACTGACCGCATGTCCTCTCCGACGATCTTTCCGCCCACTAGCCAGGCTGTCCAAAGAGCCAGCGCGAACATGCCGATGCCAATGATCGCTTGGTTCCTCGTCGCGGAAATGCGGGGATTTAGCAAGTTCTGGTCACCTTAGCATCGGAACGGGACAATCCGAATTAGGATCTTGCCCGGGCACGAAAGCATTCTATATCAGGGGCGCGGTCTCATGAGTGCCGGCAGGAGTCATACATCAGTCGAGCCGGCTGTCGAAACGCGGCAGCATACTTCGCATCCATCGCCGCGCGATAGACGTATTGCCTTCGGTAAAGAGGGACACCACCCACGCGAAACCAAGCGCACCCAAGCCAATTGCCAGGCCGTAACCCAGGTGCGCGAAATCCGGCTGCCATCGTTGCGACGGTACAAGCCACGCCTTGAGAAAAAGAAGCAAAGGAAAATGGAGGAGGTACAAGGTATATGAGAATCCAGCCAGTAAACGCACAATTCGAGAATAGTAAGCCCCCACGGCGCCAGAGCTCATTTGAAGCAAAGCAAAAAGAAAGATGCTGAACGAAATCCCCACCGAAAGATTGTCGCCCAGAACCGCTGACCGGCCCGTTCGCGCGGCCACAAGAGTGACAGCGAGCAAAGCCGAAGAAGCAAAGGCGTAGAGGACGAGCGAGCCTCTCGAGGAAATCATCCATTTTGAGTACGCCAGCACCAACACGGTCCCTGATAACCAGATGAGGAACCCCGACAATATCGTCCAGCCGACGAAAACCGCCACGCCAGCTGCGAGAATCGTAAGCAGGATCGCCTCGCGTAGGGACCGCTGCTTCCAAGCCAGTCCAGCAGCCAATGCCACGGGGAACAGAACGTAGTACCAGAATTCATTGGCCAAGCTCCACAGCGGCCCGTTCGATCCGTACGTTGGACAGACGATCGTCTGTAGGAAAAATAAGTTACCGAGAAAAGTCCCGACGCCCAACCGCCCTTGAACAACAAGAAGGCCAAAGCTCGCCAAGGGGTGCGAGTAAACACCTGTTGAAGCGAAAACCGAACTGCCCAACGTGTCCCACAGCATTCCGATGAGAAGCCCCGGTATCAAGACAACATAGAGCCGGGACGAACGATCAATCGTGTAGTCCCGCCACGACCAGATTCCGGACGCACGCCTGCTGAATATCGCTGAGGAAATAAGGAAACCACTCAAAACGAAGAACACGAGTACGGCTTCGGTTCCAAAGCCGGTAAGGAAGTAGATGCTGCCCAACAGCGGACTGTGATGCTGCAGCTGCGAATAATCGACAAAGAAATCGGCCCGTAGATGACCCCACATCACGGCCCACGCAGCCAGCGCGCGAATGAGGTCCAGATTCGCAGAAGCGGCAGGCGTCAGTGCACGCGGCTCAGCTATGGATGGCACAGGCTGGCGCCGTCGGTCCGGAAGGTGATCGATTGCATTTCCGAATGCTTCTCCCAAGTGCAGGCCGCGGCGTCAAAGAGCGGGTGACATCGTCACCCGCTATTTCATCGCCAAGCGGATGCCTTCCATCTTTCCTCGCCAAGCCTGCGCAACGTACCTCTTCTTTCGCCAGCCGCTCTGCAGCGTATCAACCAGCAGCGACCCCAAGCCCCATGCTCCGCGCTCGCCGATGAGGAACCACCAGCCGAGGAATACGAGCCGGCGCAACGGGGAAAATCTTTTCAGAATGATATATGTGTAATTACGGCAGAGGCAGAACAGACGCGACCCGCGCTCTTGCCGGTCGAGCCCGGGCGCGCGGGGCGCCGAATGATGGTAGACCAACGCGCGCGGATCATACAGTAGCTTGAATCCCCGCTTCTTGGCTTGCAGACACAGATCTAGTCCGTACATGACGGCGTCATCAAAGTTCAGGACCGGATCGAATTCGAGAGACGCGAGAAGTTCCCGGCGCCAAATGCTGTTCCCTTCCATGACGGAGTCCACGGGAAAAGCCGCGTCGCCGCCCACCCAGCCCAGATTCGCCCATTGCTTCCCGTACCATGAGACGCATCCCGGCTTTCCTTTCGGTTTCGGCAGAGGCATGCCAGGTACGAGAACACGGCCTCCCGCAACGCCGACGCCTGGATCGGCAAAATGCGGAACGAACGAAGAGAGCCATTCAGGCGTCACGGTCACGTCGTCGTCTACAATCGCGACCAAGTCGCTGGTAGCGGTCCTGGCGCCCGTCTCGATCGGCGGAACATGCCCGGGCTCCGTAACCCAGGCAGAGCGTATCTTCACACTGGCAGGTGGTGTCGCGTTAATTGCCGCGATCGCCTCCTCGGTGCCCTTATCACCTTCTCGACCGACGATCAAGATTTCCGCTGGTACTTGCGGTCCTGCCAGGATCGACTCCACGCACCGCAGCAGCATTTCCGGCCGAAGGTAGGTGGGAATAACTACAGTCACTGGTAGGGTATGGCTGGCTGTTATCGATATTGAACGATTCGTTGATCCCATTTGAGCTGTAATCGAAGTCTTTCCAATAGAATAAACCAGCACTCGTCAGAAAAGAACCATGTTCGGCTCTTCGACGAACTAAAGTCTACTCGGGATGAGGAGCCGACGTTGTTATGCAATCATCTCAAAAGCATTTCCAGACCGAACCGTTCGAGAAAGCCAGGGCGGTGTTTGAATTTCCTCCAACGCAGGTCTGCCCTTCGGCGGAGACTGTGGTCGAGTCTGTGACATGGGCAATCGCTCCGGGCAGACTTGAGGCCGCAGGGAGCGCCCCTACCGTTGTCGCTCCTAAGGTTTCGCTTTGGTAAGTGAAGCGGTGCTCCGAAACCATGGCATTAGCGGGCGCAAGAGTGGTCGTATTTTGCGTTTGCCCGGTGTAGGAGAATGTCGCAGTGCCGGCACCGGAAGCGAACAGGTAGGCGAAGATTGCTGAGCCTGGTGAGATCGCGCTGTTTTGAATCTCCAAACAGTACCCCTTCGGGGTAACGGGCGTCGTGATCGGAACCGTCCAGGTGTAATTAATCGCGTTGTTCGAGCCGCCTACCACGACGCCTGTACTGTAAGTAGGGGATGAAGTAGGCGCGGTCGTGCAATTCGAGTTCGCGGCCGTCCATATCTGGGCGTAGTAGGTTCCGGCTCTGAGCGTGCCGCCAGTCGTCGCGGTCCCCGAGAGCCCGGTCGCGGGAAGCAGCTTCGCGAACTGTACGTCCACAGTCTCGATCGATGTCTGTTTGAGCCCCGCATTGAAGGCGTTCGAGTCGCCCAAGCCGAAAAGCAATCCGAAAGACGGATCAATCCCCACGGAGCAAAACATAACGCCAGACGCGCACCATCTGTCTGCGATCGTGGGGCTCGCGCCGGTGTTCGTCCCGATACCTGCCGTAGGCGCCGCCGTTTCAAATGATTCGTCGCTGAAATGGTCCGCAGCACCGTAACGCTCCGTAGTTGTTCCCGTGCCGATGGAATTGCCGTTTGCGTCCGTGACTTGCGCGCTACAAATGATATTGCATCCGATCACGTGGAAGTCGTAGAGGTGTCCGGCGAGAATCTGAATCGCCACGGAGCTGTCGGCAACGTGATTCATCGTGATTCCGTACAGGGTGCCAAGCGAGTCGTTGAGCGTCAGGAAAGGCTTGCTCATTGTGTAAGGCTCGATGCCGCCGCCGCCGTCGAAGCTCATCGGTCCAATGGACATGGCCGATCCAGACGTATTCGTGGCAGTCAGGAACCCGGTATTACTGTCCTCGATGAAATTCCGATCAAATGTGAAATTCTGCACGATTGCGTTCGAAGGATTCACGCGCTGAATGATTTCTTCGCCGCCGCCCGCATCAACCGCGTCGCTCGTGTGAATGTAGGCATCGACCGGCGATTCACTGCTCAACGGGGATTCGTTCGTATAGAGCACAGTCGGGGTAGCGGGGCTCATCCCGCCCTGGTTCGTGTCTGCGTTGCTTTCGTTGATGCGCCAGATCTCCTCGGAGTTGGTGATCTTCAGCGTGGCATTGTCAGCGAGCCTCGTACCGCCCGTGACCGACATCGGGGCTCTATCGAATGTTATGTCTGAGGTCGATCGCAGCCAGTAAGCCTCGTTATATCCAACGACGGCCAAGTCCTTAAAAAGGATGTTGCGTGCGTTGTTTGTCACGCCTTGGACCAGGAAAACGGGAGCGGCATTCGGAGATGCGCCGGCGATAACGGTGATGACCGATGCGGGGTTAGAGAACTGGGAATTGTTGCCGCCTGCCAGACCGAGAAGCTCGAGAAATTGACAGGAAATAGTAAATACCGGCGAAGTAGATGGCCTCTGAGGTTGCGCGACGCGATAGATGCCCGGAGGAAAGAGCACTATCGGATGCATTGGAAAACTGCCGGCCGAGGTAGTCGTCGCGCACGCCGCCGTCAGGGCCGCTTGAATCGCGGCCGTGTCATCCGTTGAACTGTTTCCTTTCGCATTGAATGGCGCCGAAGTGACGTCGATGTAAGGACGTGGGCCAGTCCAGTTGATCTGGCTGTTCGCGTTGATCTTCGTCTGCGCGACGGCTGATCCGGCGACAAACAGGACCAGCGCAATCAGGCTCCCAATCTTCATCATCCTTCCTCCTCAGTACGCGTGCCAGGCCGCGAGAGTGTCTGTCGAGACAGCCGGTACGACCAACCTAGTCGCCGCACCCACCGGCGTGAACTACGTCGGTGGAGCGAGAATCTGACGGTCCTTCGAGAAAATCAAGAACAGGCTGTTCGGGGTATGTCCAAGAGTCTCCGAGCTCCCCGAGCAACCGAGGATCTCGTTGTTCGCACACAGTCAAGTAGACGTATAGCGGATTACCGGACACTGAAAGTGGTGGTCCCCTGCGGCCAGAACACGGTGTATTCACTTCCATCCATTTGCCGGTAAGCGGTTACCGCATTTGGCCATAGCGGCCACCAACGAATATGCGGGCCACTGCAAAACGACCTGAAATCTCATTTGGAAAGAGCCTATCAAAGTCCATCCCTTGCTGCATCGATGGGCTCAGTCCCGCCTGTTGGACCTGGGGAGGACGACTCGATCTTCTGGCGGCAATATCTGGGGCGTTTCAGGCATAGGCGTAGTACCTCTGTACGTCCTTCTTGGCGGTCATTGTACGTCGAGCGTTTCGGTATCCAAATTAAGACACCACCCGGATCCGCCGGATTCGGCATTGGAAGGTACAAAGGAATTTGCAACTTGTGCGTCGGTTCGGCTGAATGCACCGGAGGCTGTTGTCCGTCGAACCGTAACACGGCACAATAACGTGTACATCGAATCAAAGGAGCGTCTTGAGTAAGCCTTTTTCCAACCTGCCATCCACACTCATCGTTTGGAGTTGGCTTCCTTGCAAGAACACGGGCGCCGGAATTCTTATGCACCGCCTGTTTTCCGGTTATCCACAGGATCGGCTCTGGGCGCTGACGAGCACGCAAAACAAGCGAGCCGTGGCACCTTACGATCCTTTGCCTCCGCAGGAGCATCAGGCGACCGTTCCGGAAATCCAAATCCCCCGGCGCTGGATTCACAAGCTCGCGTTGCTACTGAACCGCCTCCTTATACCCTGGATAGTCTGGCGCGGTGTACAACTCACTCGCAAGGAAAAGATCGACGCTATCTTCACCGTGCCCTGGGATCACTTCACAATTTCGGCATATTTCATTCACGCGATTACGGGCCGCCCTCTCTACATGTACATCATGGATGATCCGGCCGGCACGCGCCGGATCGGCGGGCTTCAACCATTGCTGTACGCTTTGCTAATGCCTCGAGTCGTGCGATCCGCCCGGCGCATCTGGGGAGTCAGCCAAGGCGTCTGCGAATACTTCGAACGAACGTATGGTGTCACATGTTTGCTTCTGCTGCCGCTGCTGGACCTCGAGTCCTTTCAAAAGAAAATCTGCCGGCGAGCCGATCGCACGGACGGCTCGTTCCACATCGTATTCAGCGGTGCGGTCTACAGCGCCCAAGTGGACGCCTTACGTCGCCTGGTCCGTGTCATAGATCAAAACAACCGCAATTCCGATGAAATCATGAGCCTGACGCTGTACACATCATCCTCGGCTGCGACGCTCAAAAAAGCGGAACTGGTCGGCAACAATGTCCGCAGGGATGAGGTGCCAGAAGAGGATGTTGCCCGCGTGTTAGCCGAAGCCGACATCGCGTTTCT
>CAZLWY010000069.1:0-3480 GCA_964563425.1 uncultured Acidobacteriaceae bacterium
GGAGACGATTCTCGAAACGGAATTGGGACTTTTGAACCGCTGTCGCGCGGCGCTCGAGGCCGAGACGCCGCTGCGAGAGCTGGAATTCAAGCCCGAAGAGATGAAGATGCTGACCGGCTTCATGTTCCTGACGCGGAAACCAATGCTCTACGTGCTAAATCTGGGCGACGAAGAAGCGCCGGAGATCGACCGCGTGGTTGAGAAATACAAGCTGGAGAAGCTGGCAACCAAGCCGCAAACAGCCGTGGTGCCCTTCTGCGGCAAAATTGAAGCGGAACTTGCCGAGCTCGATGATGCCGAAGCGGCGGAGATGATGAAGGCGTACGGGCTCAAGGAATCGGGCCGCGACCGTTTGATCCAGGCGAGCTACCGGCTGCTGGGATTGATCTCGTTTCTCACCTGCGGCGAGCCGGAATGCCGCGCGTGGACGATCGAGCGCGGAATGACGGCGCAGAAAGCGGCGGGCGCAATTCACAGCGATATCGAAAAGAATTTCATCAAGGCGGACGTGGTGAATTGGGAAGACTTGCTCAAAGCGGGCAGCTTCGCCGCGGCGCGGGAGAAGGCCCAGGTGCGGCTCGAGGGTAAGGAATACATTGTGCAGGATGGCGATGTGATTTTGTTCCGCCATGGCGGCTAGCCCAGCCGAGGGGAACGGCTAAAGCGCCGCTCTGGGCGCGTCGTCTAGGTCGTGGCTAAGGCCGCGACCCCCAAAAGCGTTCGATGAACACGGAAACAACTCGGGTATTGCTGGCCCTTTTGCTCGGAATTGTGGCTGCAGGGGCTAATTTGCTGGGCGGGGTTTTGGTTTCCTACCGGCAGTGGTCGCGGCATTACCTGAAATACTTTATCGCCTTGGGCGCCGGGTTCATGCTGGCTACGGCCATGATCGAAATGATTCCGGAGTCCGTGAAACTGCGCGGCGACGCGTCTTCTGTTTTCTTCCACAGCACCAGCGCGGTGTTCGTGATCGTGCTGGCCGGATACTTTCTGGTGCATTTTTTCGAGCATACTCTGGCGCCGCATTTTCATTTTGGGGAAGAGACGCATCATGACGAGATTTCCCACGCGCATGCGAGCTACGCGGCGCTGCTTGGTTTGGTAATCCACACGTTTTTTGACGGCGTGGCCATCGCTTCGGGGCTGCTGGTTTCAAACTGGCTGGGCGGCGTGATTTTCGTGGCGATTTTCTTGCACAAGATTCCCGAGGGATTTACGGTGGCGTCGCTGATGCTCGCGAGCGGGCAGAGCCGCGCGGCGGCGTTTGGATCTTCGGCGATTTTGGGCGGAGCGACGCTGGCGGGCATGGCCCTGATGTTCGTGCTGCGTGATACGGTGGCGGATGCGCTGCCCTTTTCGGCGGGCGTGACGCTGTATGTGGCGGCGTCGGATTTGATTCCGGAAGTGAATCGCGAGCCGGGTGTGGGCATGGCGGTTCTCGTGTTCTTGGGAGTGCTGGTGCTGGTGGCCCTCAAAGCGATCTTCCGCGTTTAGTTTGCGAGAGCTCGGGCGCGCGAACGAGTCACGGCGAATACCACAAGCGCGACCGACATGACCCCGAGGCAGAAGGCGCAGACACCGGGCCAGGCCTTCAGGCGCCAGGCGTAGGCGCCGAGGAACGTGCCCGCTGCGCCGCCGGCGAAATAGCAGACCATGTAGAACATATTGAGGCGGCTGCGGGCTTCCGGCTCGAGACCGTAGATGCGCGTTTGATTGGCGATGTGGCCGGCCTGTACGCCCATGTCCATCAGCAGCACTCCGACGATCAATCCCACGAGCGCCCTTCTGAAAGCCCACATCACGACGTACGCTGCCAGCACCGACAACAGGGAAGCGCCAATGGCAACGCGCGGTCCGCGCTTGTCCGTGAAGCGGCCGACGAGCGGGGCGGCCGCGGCTCCTGCGGCGCCCACGAGGCCGAAAAGGCCGGCGGCCTCGCTGCCATAGTGATAGGGCGGCCTCTCAAGAAAAAACACGAGCGTGGTCCAGAACGCGGTGAAGCATGAGAAAAGCATCGCGCCGAAAAATGCCGATTCGCGAAGCGCGGGGTAGGTGCGAACGAGTTGCGCTGTCGACTTGAGCAGCGACACGTACGAGAGCTTCAGCGTGGGTTTGCTGTGCGGCAGAAGAAACTGCACGAGGACAGCGATCGAGAGCGTCAGCGCGGCCGCGATTCCATAGACCGCGCGCCAGCCGAGGTGCGCGCCCACGCTGCCGCTGAAGGTGCGGGCCAGCAGGACCCCCAGCAGAATGCCGCTGAAGACCGAGCCCACCACGCGCCCGCGCCGTTCGGGCGGAGCGAGATGCGCGGCGAACGGGACGAAGATGTGGACCGATGCGCCCGTCATGCCCAGCACGAAACAGGCGAGCGCGAGCCACACGGTGTTGTGCACCAGGGCGATGGCGGTGAGTGAGAGCGTCGCTGTGACGAGAAGAATGGTGATCAGCGAACGCCGTTCTTTCGTGTCTCCGAGCGGGACGAACAAGAGCATGCCCAGCGAGGTGCCAACCTGCGTGAGCATGGCCACGAAGCCAATCTTGGTGACGGTGAGCCCGAACGCGCGGGCCACATCCGCGAGCAGGGGCTGAATGTAGTACAGGTTGGCGACGATGATGCCGGTGCTCGAGGCCATGAACCAGACGGTTAGGGCGGAGATTCTTGGCGGGGCCGAAGAGGGGGGTTCAGCGGTCACGATGTCGGGCATGGGCTGAGTGATTATGCCGGAAGGCGCTGCGGCCGCGAGGGGGAAACTCTACGACCAGGCCGTCAGGTTCCTGGCTGCAAGCCTGCGGTCGGTCGCGGCAGAACCGACTCGCCCGAGCACCGACGGCAGTGTCTGTGCCCCGAACGGCTCCCGGGGGCGCGCCCGCCCTGAATGACCGCGACAAAGGCCTCCTGATTAGGCCTTTGTAAACACCGAGTTAGCTTGACTCCCGGGGCCTGCCCGTAGCGTTTGGGAACGGTGTGCCGGGTTGCAACTTTATGGTACAGCGCGTGTTAGATATGCTGTGGAGGCCATGGCCAGAACAGACGTCCAACTGATGCTGGACGTGAAGGCAGGGGACGAGGCGTCCTTTGACTTCTTGTTGCAGAAGTATCGCTCGCCGCTGGTCAATTTCCTGAATCGCATGGTGCGGGACCAGGCGACGGCGGAAGACCTGGCGCAGGAGGTATTTCTACGCGTATACCGGGCGCGAAAGCAATACACCCCGAGCGCGAAGTTCACCACTTGGCTCTTCCGCATCGCCACGAATCTGGCGCTCAATTCCGTTCGCGACAACCGCCACCAGCGGATGGGAATATCGATCGACGCGCCGGCCGGGGGCGATGATTCGCCACCTTTGGAACTAAAAGCGCGCGAGATGCGAATTGATGAAAGGATGATCGAGCGGGACCGCGTGGAGATCATTCGCCGGGCGATCTGGTCGCTGCCGGAAAAGCAACGCGCGGCGGTTTTGCTGCATAAGTACGAAGAGATG
>CAZLWY010000070.1:0-11004 GCA_964563425.1 uncultured Acidobacteriaceae bacterium
GCTGAAAAAAGATCATCCACGGCGTCACCGTCGCGCCGATATCCGCCAGAATCAGCAGCAGGATTTCGGCGGATCGCCCTTGCGGCAGAGGCGTCCAGGTGAGCAGCGCATGTCCCACGGCCAGCCAATTCGGGTGCGCCAGGATCGCGGCGGGAATGAACAGGCCGTTGAAGATCGCCAGACCCAGCGTGATTCGTTCCCAGGTCCAATATCGGCCGGTCGTGATCGCCCCTACCACCGCGACGAGGCCCACGCCGACCGCCACCACCGGCCGAATGCCAAAAAATCCCAGGCCCGCGCGAATCCCGATGAACTCCGTGATCAGCGTCAGAAAATTCCCGATTACCAGATCGCCCATCGAGAAAAATCCCCAGAATTTTCCGAAGCGGTCGAATATCAATTCTGCGTGGCCGCGATGCGAGACGGCGCCAAGCCGCACGGTCATTTCCTGCACCACCAGACCGATCAAGAATGTGAGCACGACGAAGGGGATGAAGAAACCGATTCCGAATCGAGCGCCCGTCGCGGAATAGGAAAGCATGCTCGGCGCGTCGTTTTCGCCCAGAAACACCAGCACACCCGGGCCAACGAGCAACCAGAGCACGCGCAACCCGCGAAATTTCTGCGCGCCCCGGCCCTGCCACCGCGCACGAGTCACTCGCCAGCGATCGCGAGCGCGATCCACGTCTTCGTGTGTCAGCAACCCGACCAGATCGCCGGCAACAGGCGAACTCGCGGCGATTTCGGTGGTCGGCCGCGCCGAACCGAAGGTGTTCGTCTCCAAATCCTTTTTCCGCCCGGTCATATGTTAACTACGATAAACCTCGCATATAAACTACGCTTAACATATGCAACCGTCAATTGCCGAATGCAACTTGCCGCGGGCAAAGCACGCTAATTTTCAGTCTGCTATAGTGTTTGCGGAGCCATCGCAGCGAACGCCGCGCGGCACAACGCACAACAGGAGAGCGAAATGGCTGAAGCCTCAAAGCAACAGCAAGCCCAGATCAAAGCCGACGAGAAGGAACTGCTCGGGCAATATTCGAACCTCGTGGTCGTTCATCACAACGCCGAGGAGTTCACGCTGAATTTCATCTACATGTTTCCCACGGTGGCGCAGGGTAAGCTGGTCGGCAGCATGATCCTGAATCCGCGCCACGCCAAGCGCCTCATGCGCGCGCTCCAGGAGAACATCGCGCGCTACGAGGCTCAGTTCGGCGCGCTGCCCGATCCGCCGGGCCCCGACGCAGATCCAAAAGTGGGATTCGTACAGTAGTTGTGTTTTGAAGGTTTTGCGCGCGTCTCAACACTTAAATCCGTCGCCCACCACCCACCCGGTGGCCGGCTCGACGAATTCCAGACCCACCGCATAACCCGTATCGGGAGTCGTGTGGCAGTACGCCACGCGCGCAATGGTGCGGAAAGAACCAGCCAGCGTCGCCACTTCGATCCGGTCGTTGATCTTCCAACGCCGCGTGGTCAGCACCCGTGCACCGCGCGAGCTCACATTCTCGGTAAAGGTGGTTTCCGTGCCCGGCTGCGCGCCGTGCCCGGTAATGTGCACGCCAACTTCCATGGGAATCCGCGTTTCGCAGCGGGTCGCGTTGAACGACTTGGGACTGCCTATCCCAAGCGGCATGCGGGATGCCCCCTTTTCAAGTTATAAGCAAGCTGCGAGATGCTTGAGCCGAAATTTTCCGGTCGTCCGCCGCTTCATTTTATAAAGCGCCGCATCGGCCGCACCCAGAAGCTGTTCGATCGAAGTTCCGTCCGTCGGATACACCGCCTGCCCGACGCTCACGGTAATGAAAGGCTCTTCGCCGTCCGACGCAAGCTGCTCGCAGATGCGCGCAGAAGCCTGTTCGGCGTCGGACGCCTCCGCCTCCGGCAGCACGAGCGCGAATTCATCGCCGCCAAACCGCGCCGGCGTGTCGATCGCGCGGCTGCTGTTGCGCAGCACCGAGCCCAGCCGCTTGATCGCCCGGCTCCCCGTCAGATGCCCGTACTTGTCGTTGATCTTCTTCAATCCGTCCAGGTCAAACAGCAGGATGGCGAATTGCCTTCCGGTCCGGCGCGACCGCTGGATTTCGCTTTCCATCGCTTCCAGCAGCCGCCGATGATTCGCGAGCCCGGTCAACGAATCGGAAGCGGCCATGCGGCTCACCTGGTCGAAAAGCTGGGCATTGTCGAGCAGCGTCCCGCCCAGAACCACCACGTAGCTCAGCACCATCAGCGCATGCGCCAGCGTGTAAGGCGCGTCCAGCATGCGCTCCGATTGGCTCATGGTGATGTGGCAGACCACATTCAGCGCCGCCGCGACGAAAAGTGCCCGGTCCAGCGCCGCGCTGGTCCGTCGCAGCCGCCAGCCGTAACCGATCGTCGCCGCGATGTACAGGGCCGCCGGCAGCAGATCCCAGGCCCGGGGTACGAACACTCCCGGATGGATTTTCGGCGCCCGCGGCAGCATGAAATAGAAAACGCTCGTCAAATACGCCACCGCGCCTACGATCAACGTAACGCCCGCGATTTCCTTCGCCGGATCGCGCGACACAGGAATCCGCCGCTCGACCATAAGCGCGGCCAGCAGCAGCACGCCTAGCAGGGTCCTACCGGCCAGCCACCCGAGCGAAATCTGCATCCCCATGTTCGGAGTAACCAGCATCCCGCGATAAAACGTCATGCCGCTCGCCGCTTCGATGAGCCCCGCCAGGACGAACCCAAACGCGAGAATCAGCGAAATCCGGTCGTGCGTTCCCCGAAAACGCACCATGGCATTTGCAGCAAACGTGAAAGCGATCAGGCTACCCGCCATTTCCAGGTAAGCGTCGAAAAGCGGGTCGGAGGTATAGCGGGAATGGCGCAGGAACCAGAGCGCGGCGCAATAACCCGCTGCGGCGATCAGGCCCAGCACAACAAAGCCGATGCGGTATCGGCCGCGAATTGTCTCTACAACGCCCACACGTCCCCCGGAAAAGGAGAATGCCCCGAAGTGAAATAGCAACTCACCTGCCGTTTCGCTTCGACCGATCCCCCCTACCTAAGTACACTGTTTTCGGGGGCTTTTCTTAGGGAAGTGCGAGGCACGTCGCAAAATGATACACACCCGGTCTCAGTGGCTTTGGAAATGTTACCTGCGTGAGAGCTTATTACGCGGGAAGTGAGACTACGCCTTGGGAACCGGCGGCGCTGGGGGAGCCGGAGGAAGGTCGAACGCCTGGATGGTGCTCTGAAAGCCCACCTTTTTGTGCGCGCCGTCGCAGAACGGCTTGTTGGCGGAATGTCCGCAGCGGCAAAGCCCGATCTTGTCCCGCCCGGCCAACCCGAAGGCCTTTCCGTCCTGGTCGCAGACTTCGAAATCGCCCTCGACCCGAATCGACCCATCCGTCCGAACAGTAATCTTGGTAGCTGCCATCAAATCCTCCGTAAGAGGGCGCCCTAGGGGCGGGTCTCAAGCCCGGCCCTGCCGCAAATCAATATTTCGGCACGCTCGGATCCACCTCATCCGACCAAGCCAGAATACCACCTTTGAGATTCTGAATTTTCTTGAAGCCGGCCCCGCGCAGGAATTCGACTGCCTGCGCCGACCGCTTTCCGGATTTGCAGTGCGCCACGATCTCCTTCGAGCTGTCGAGCTCGTGAACGCGCTGCGGCAATTCGCCCAGCGGGATCAGGTGGCCGTTAATATTGCAGATCTGGTATTCGTGCGGTTCGCGCACGTCGAGCACGTAAATGTCATCGCCCTTGTCGAGCCGCGCCTTCAGCTCTTTCGGCGTAATTTCAGGAATGTTTGTCACGGTGCTTGGTGCCTCCTCGCCGCGGACGCCGCAGAACTCGGCGTAGTCGATCAGGCCTTTCTGCGTAGGGTGCGTCCCGCAGACCGGGCAATCCGGGTTCTTGCGCAGCTTCAGCTCGCGGAACTTCATCGCCAGCGCGTCAAACAGCAGCAGGCGCCCGATCAGCGGATCGCCTTTGCCGATAATCAGCTTCAGCGCCTCGGCCGCCTGGATCGTTCCCACGATTCCCGGCAGCACGCCCAGCACCCCGCCCTCGGCGCACGACGGCACCAGACCCGGCGGAGGAGGTTCGGGATAGAGGCAGCGGTAGCACGGCCCGTCCGGCGCGCCGAACACGGTGATCTGCCCCTCGAACCGGAAGATCGACCCGTACACGTTCAGCTTGCCCGTCATTACCGACGCATCGTTCACCAGATAGCGCGTCGGGAAATTGTCCGTGCCGTCGACGATGATGTCGTAATCCTTGAAAAGTTCCAGGGCGTTGACACTGGTCAGCTGCGTCTCGAAAGCATCGATCTGGATGTCGGGATTCAGGTCGCGCAGCCGATTGGCGGCGGCCTCCGTTTTCGGTTTGCCGACGTCCTGCGTGCCGAACAAAACCTGGCGCTGCAAATTCGTCGAATCCACCACGTCGAAGTCGACGAGCCCGATGCGCCCCACTCCCGCCGCCGCAAGATACAGCCCCAGCGGAGCGCCCAGCCCGCCCGTGCCGATGCACAGCACCTTGGCAGCCTTGATCTTCAGCTGTCCCTCCATGCCCACCTCAGGCATGATTAGGTGGCGGCTGTAGCGCATGATTTCTTCTTTGGAAAGCGCCGCCCCCTTCGTCGCTGGCGCCGGTGGAACCCCTATTTTCGTGGCCATGGAATGACTCCCATCTGAAGTCTTGTCTGATTAGATGCGGGCGCGATTCGCGCCGCCGGCGATCGAGGGCACGATGCTGATCGTATCGCCCGGCTTGACCGCCGTCTGGTCCTTCTGCAGGTAGCGAATGTCCTCGTCGTTCACGTACACGTTCACGAAGCTGCGCAGCTTTCCGTCCTCGGAATAAAGATGCTTCTTCAAGTCGGCGTGCTTCGTGGTTAGCGCGCCCAGCGCTTGGCCCACCGTCGACGCCTCCACTTCAACGCTTTCCTGCTTGCCTGCGTACGCTCGCAGTGGCGTCGGAATAATCACCTTCACAGCCATTCGACTTCCTCCTGGACCTGAGCGGTCGTACAGATTCGACCCTCGCTATTAGATGCCCACCGTCACGAACTTGACCTATGCCTGACCTAAGAATGTGTGGCGACTTCGATCTCCTCCGGGTCGTACGCCGCGCGGTCGTCGTGCAGCCGCCAGGACGTCGTGTCTTTCGGCTCGCCCCGGCGCACGCTCACGATGATGTAGCTGTACCAAGGCCACGCGTGTTCGCGGTCGAATTCACTCGGCCGCGCCGGATGATCGGGATGCGAATGATACCACCCGATCAGCTCCAGTTTTTTCTCGCTCGCGGTCTTTTCCGCCAGCCGGAAATCTTCCGGCGTAATCTCAAACCGGTTCCGCGGCGAATCGTTCCTCTGGTTTGCGAGCGGCATCAAATCGACGATCTCGCGCCCTCCGTCATCGTCGCGCCCCAGCAGCGCCCCGCAGCATTCGTGCGGATACGTCTCCACGCCGTGCGCATGAATCCGCTTGTACATCGCATCGCGAACTTTCAGCCGGAAGCCGCTCACCCTTCGCTCCAGAACCGCTCGCTCAAGTATTTTTCGCCCGAATCGGGGAACACCGTCACGATCACCGCCGGTTCGCCCTTCGGCAGCCGCCGTGCCACCTGCAGGCAGGCGCACAGCGCCGCGCCGGCGCTTACTCCGACGAGAATTCCTTCTTCGCGCGCTAGCCGCTTCGCCATTCGCTGGGCGTCTTCCGTCTGCACTTCCAGATCTTCATCGGCGAGCCTGGAATCGTAAATCGGCGGCACGATCGCCGTGGCCATATGTTTTAAACCTTCGAGGCCGTGAAAACTCGAGTCCGGCTGGAAGCTGATGCAGCGAATCTTCGGATTCAATTCCTTCAGCCGCCGCGTCGTTCCCACAAACGTTCCGCTCGTCCCCAGCCCCGCCACGAAGTGCGTAATCTGTCCGTGCGTCTGTTCCCAGATTTCTGGCGCTGTCGTATTGTAATGCGCCGCCGGGTTCGCCTGGTTCCCGTACTGATCCGGATAGAAATATTTCTCGCGATCTGCCTCGTAAATTTCGCGCACGCGCCGGATCGCGCCGTCCGTACCGTCGCCGCCCGGGGTCGTCACGATCTCAACGCCGTACGCCGCCAGAATCTGCTTCCGCTCCGGTGACGCGCTCGAGGGCAGGCACAGTTTCACTTGGTAGCCCAGCACCGCCGCGATCATCGCGTACGCGATTCCGGTGTTTCCGCTCGTCGCATCGAGGATCACTTTGCCGGACTTGAGCGCCCCGCTTTTCTCGCCCGCGCGAATCATCGAATAGGCGGCCCGGTCCTTCACCGATCCGCCCGGATTGAACCACTCCGCCTTGGCCGCGAACGTCACGTTCGGAAATTCCGCCGTCACGCGCCCGATCTTGATCAGCGGTGTATTCCCGATCCGATCGAGCAAGCTCGCGCCGACCACCCCGGTCGCTTCAGGCTTCGCGGTCGATACGAGCGGTTTGTTCGCGGCGGTCACAATCGTCGTCCTGGGTTCGAAAAGGTTCTTTGTATTTCGCTAATTTGGAACAGTTTAGCAGATGAAAGCTAAGGTCTACAGCGACACTCGCAGCGCGCCATGGCGGGGAAGCTCGGAACGATTCGGGGAATGGAAAGGCACAATTTCATACGCCCATATGATGCTGCAAGCGCAGGGGCGACGCAAGCCTCTCAGTGGTTCGCCGTCCCGTCCGCCTCCGGCAACTCGAACGCCAGCACCACGTTCCCGGGCATTCCCGCTGTCACCGTGAAGCCCGACGCCACGAACACCATCCGGTCCGACACGGTCGCCCCGCCGCCGCTCATCGACCCACCGTGGGCCGGGATGCCGTTCACGGTCTTGAAGTCCGGCGTCGTGTCGAAGTCCCAGAGGATTTTGCCGTCATCAGCTCCGTACGCCCGCAGGTGCCCGTCCATCGCGCCCGAGAACACCACGTCGTTCGCCACAGTCGCCGCCGCCAGCTGCCCGCCGCTGCAGCCGGGTTTGCCCTCGCAATCCGTTTTCGGCGGCATCGTCTTCCAAATGATTTTCCCCGTGCGAATGTCGATCGCCGCCAGCCCTCCCGGCGGCGGGGGACTGGTCCCCGGCGAAGTCAGCGTCGAAATATCGGAATTCGCGGCATAGACGTAGTGTCCATCCGTCGCCGAGCCCCATTCGATCCCGCCCAGCCCGCTGCCTTTGCCAATGCGCGCCTCCCACAATTCCTTCCCGCCATCATCCGGATCGAGCCCGTACATCACGCCGGTCTTTTGCCCGCACAGCAGCACGCGCTTGCCGCCGCCCAGGTCAACCAAAATCGGCGACGATCCGAAATCCACATCCGGCCCCGGCCGCGCCGCGCAATTCAGATGTCGCGGATCAAGGCATCCGAAGTTAAACACATCGTTCGGCGTTTTCTGCTGCACCCATAACCGCTTGCCCGTTGCCAAATCGAAGGCGACGACTGCATCCGTGCCGTCGGCCGCTGGATCCACGTAGGCATCGCCGGTTCCGACGTACAGCCGTCCGAGCTTCGCGTCGATCGTCGGCGTATTCCAGATCGCTGCCCCCGCAGGCGTGAATTTCGCATGGCTCTCGCCGGGCTTGGACTCGTGGGGTTCCTCGGCGATTGCATATCCCCTCCAGATCACCTTTCCGTTCAGCCCGTTCACCGCCACCACATTGCCGCGAAACGTGCAGCACGGATAATCCGGATCGCCTGCACTCAACTCCTCATTCGACGCGATCGGCACGTACAGGATCCCTCTGAAAAACTGCGGCGCTCCGGTTATCCGTGCCGAGCGATGCCCGCCGACATTGAGCTTCCATGCCAACTTCCCGGTTTCCGCGTCGACTGCGTAAAGATTCGCTTCCCCATCTCCGAAATACGCAGCATTGCGTCCGAGAAGGCCACCTGCGATTGTCACCGCCGTCCTCACGGTCGTGTCCGCTCGGAACGTCCAGATCGTGCATCCCGTCTTCGCATCCAGCGAAAAAACGGTCCCGTCCCCGGAACCGAAAAATAGGTGTCCCTGCACGAGGGTCGGCTGGCCGTACGCCGTGCTCGCGTCCGGAATCCCAAACGCCCATTTCAATTTCAGCCGCGAAACATTTTCCGCGCGCACCCTCGTGGACTTCTGATCGCGCGCATTCTCAGGACCGTTGCCCCACCCGTCCCAGCGGTCCGGCACGGTCGCCTTCGCTATCGGCGCCGGTTTCGTCGGGCAGAAATTCGCCTGCGCCAGCTCCGCGCCGCCTCCCGTCTTCGACGAAAGATACGCCGCCACCGCCTGCCGCTCGGCTTCGATCATTCGGTTGCCATAGATCGTCATCGCCCCCGACTCAAGCGCCCGCAAAATCTCCTCCCGCGTCTTCTGTCCCAGCACTTCAACGGACGGCGCCGCGCTACCCCTCATCCCGCCGCTGGCATGGCAAGTCGAGCAGTGCTCGTGAAACAGCGCCGCCCCATCCGGCGTCGTTTGTGCCCCGGGGGCCCCCTGCGCTCCCGCAGCGGCCGCGCAGAGCACGGCAGCTGCAATCATAACTGCCAGCGCCACCACGCGAGAGACGTTCATCTCACCTCCCAATTTGCGCACCGCAGCCAGGCCTGTCGTATGGACGCTCATCCTTGCGCCCATCCTCCCTTCGCCGCGTCACCTTATATCGAGTTTATCTGCGCCGCGCAATGTGGGAGCAGTTGCCGACATCTTTTAACTTTACAGACCCGCTGCCAATTCATATCCTGATCCTCACATGTGGTACGTCGAAAAGCTCTTTACGCAGCCTCAGGTCGAATCGCTTTCGGCTAAGGGATTTCTGGTCCGAAATTCCGGCGGCGTTGTGCGCATCGAGAAATTTGGGTGCGGCGCCGAACTGCGCAAAGAACCGCAGGGCGGAACCTT
Organism: uncultured Acidobacteriaceae bacterium; assembly: GCA_964563425.1. Classification (GTDB taxonomy): domain Bacteria; phylum Acidobacteriota; class Terriglobia; order Acidiferrales; family UBA7541; genus Palsa-295. The sequence continues at coordinate 8,877 of CAZLWY010000070.1, forward strand.
CCGCATGACGATCATTCCGTCGATCATGTCACAGGGCCAATTCACTCGGCTCTGGGACGCCGGTTACCAGAAATTCCTGCTTACCAATGAAGGGCTTAAGGTGCCGATTCGCGTGGCCCAGCTTGGCGACTTGCGCCGGTTCAACGAGGAATTGCGTACAGCCCTTGGCGTTTCAACGTATTACAACGAAGCGCTGGGCTCGACTTGCCACTATAGCGTCTACGACCGCGTCAAGGGCCGCACCGGCGACGTCCCCGACGAGACCGTCGGCGCGCACGAAGCTCCCGAGCACTAGACCTCCGAAATATCGCCCATCCTGCGAAATTCCATGCTGAAACTTTGCGTATAACGCAGGATCTCGGGCCTGATGCGCAATCTCGTGAGCGAAAAGCGAGGGGTTGAGTCCGCCTGATGCACAATTGCTGCCCTCGTTGACTTGCCCCTATGCTGTACCTACGGGCCGCGGCCGTCTACGGAGTTTGCGGCAAGCCCGACAAGGCCATCGCTCAGCTGCGCCACAGCGCCGAAACCGGCTTGCCGAACCATCGCGCCTTTGAAAACGATCCGCATCTTCGCCCGCTGCGCGAGCATCCCCACTTCATCGCGCTGATGAGCGAACTCCGCCGCAACTACGCCCTGCTCCAACGGGAATTCGGCATGACTGGCTCGAACCTTTCGTCGTAGCCGGCTGAGAGCTTTGCCGGGGGCTCGCGCTAAAGCTTTGGACCCACAATCATTCTCGCGAATTCGCGCCCCCTCAAACCCCTTGGTACACCAATTCCACAAAAAAACTCGGATTGATAAAACCGTTGCCCCATTCGGCGTCGGTGCGGGCGCCCGGCTTCGCCGCGATCACTTCCGTCGCGGTGCGGCCCTGCTTTTTCATCGCTGCCACTTTGTCGCGGAACTCCACCAGCAAGTCACGGAACAAAACCAGATCGGCCTTTCCTGCGACGGCGCCATGACCGGGAATCACGATCATCTTGTCTGTAACCGTGGCGAGATTCGCTTCCGCGGCATGGATCGTCCCGTCGAGAGTGCCGCCGGTCGAATAGTCGATGAACGGATAGTTGCGGTTCCAGAAAGTGTCCCCGGTGTGAAAAATGTCAGCCTCAGCGAAATGCACCGAGATATCGGAGTCCGTGTGCGCGGGCGCGTAGTGCTTCATGATCAAGGTCGCGCCGTTCATTTTCAGCGTGTAATCGTCTTTGAACACCGTCGAGGGGATGGCGCCGGCCGCTGCTGCGGGGAACGTGTGATGCCAGTCCTCCACACGCGTGTCGACCAGCAGATGCTTGCGCGTATTTTCCTGCGCCACGATGCTGGCTCCTGCTGCATGCACCCAATCGTTGCCGCCGGTATGATCGAAGTGCCAGTGGGTATTGATCAGCTGCTTGATAGGATCCGCGTTGATGCCCGCGAGCGCCTCTTCCACGTGCGGCCGCGCGGTAACGATTTCCGAATCCACCAGCAATTTTCCGTCCGGGCCGGAAAGCACCGCAATATTTCCGCCGGCGCCCAGCAAGGCAGTCACGTTTGCCCGCAGCTTTTGCACCTCCAGTTTCGTTTCCCCGGCTTCCTTGAATCCGTTCTGAACCAGAGCATCTTCCTGCGCGAACAGCGCGCTGGGAACAAGTCCTGCTGCCACCAGCGACAGACCTCCGGCCGCTACGAATTGGCGGCGCGAAATCTCAGCTGAAGATCCACGGATCATGTGCAGCTCCTTGTGCAAGCGTCTCGGAAACAATGGGTGAGGCGCCGGCCGAAACGTGCCGGGGCCTGTTCTTCCTACTGTGAAGAATGCCCATCGCGCTACCTCTGGGTCGCTTCGAGGCGAATCGAGCAGAAAATCGACAAACCGCTACGGGCTGGTCCGACGGAAAAACGGGGCGAGTATACCCTCGGTTCCGCTGCGCAACCACATTATTTGGACGAGGTCTTATTCAACCGGGTCCCCCGTGTGCGAGCTGTACGAGCCGCTAGCATTGACAAACAAGTTGGCGGGAGACTAGCATTCCCTGCAGCGATTGACGTTTCGGCGAACGCCATGGGTGGCACGCAAGGAGTTCATCATGGGTAGCATTTACCTCGAAGAGCTTTCGGCTGTGGGCGCGGTGCGTTTTCCCGA
>CAZLWY010000071.1:0-43293 GCA_964563425.1 uncultured Acidobacteriaceae bacterium
GTGTCGCCGTTGGTGGACTTCACTTCGACCACGCCTTCGCCAACTTCGAGGTCGGAAATATCGAACGTGCCGCCGCCGAGGTCGTATACCGCGATGGTCTCTTCTTTTTTCTTGTCGAGGCCGTAGGCCAACGCCGCAGCCGTCGGCTCGTTGATAATGCGCAGCACTTCGAGGCCGGCGATTTCGCCCGCCTGCTTCGTGGCCTGCCGCTGGCTGTCGTTGAAATACGCGGGGACGGTGATGACCGCCTTGCTCACTTTTTCGCCGAGAAAGTCTTCCGCGGCGGCCTTCAGCTTCTGAAGGATCATCGCCGACACTTCCGGCGGGCTGTAGGATTTGCCGGAAATTTCGACGCGCGCGTCGTCGTGCGGTCCCTTCACCACCCTGTAGGGAACCCGCTTGGCTTCTTCCTGCACTTCGTCATAGCGCCGGCCCATAAAGCGCTTGATCGAATACACCGTGTTCTCGGGATTCGTGATCGCCTGGCGCTTGGCCACCTGCCCGACCAGCCTTTCGCCCGACTTCGTGATGGCCACGACCGACGGTGTGGTGCGCGCGCCTTCCTGGTTGGGAATTACAACGGGTTCGCCGCCCTGCATGACGGCAACGACCGAGTTCGTCGTGCCCAAATCAATGCCGATAATCTTGCTCATGGAGTCTGCTCCTGTTCGCGTCCGCCCGGCTCCGGGCCGGTTGAAACAGGCCCATCATACACATTGAGCCGAGTATTGTCAAGTTTCCTGTGTGTCTGTGTTCCTATGTACGACATAGACTTATGAGCATTTTATGGGCGAATGGCTGATATTACCATCTGAAGTGCTGCCATTGGGGGCTTTCCCCCGCCGCCGATCGCCTCTTCACGGCGAACCATGCTCCGGGCCCGCGCATCTTAATGGTCATCGCCTGAAATCGTGCGGCAGGGAACAGGCGGCTGCCGCCGAACGAATTCGCGTTACAATGGGGCAGCGATTTTTGATCCGTGCGTGGGGAGGCGGAATTGGCTCATCGATCCGGTGAATTGGGCGCGAACCAGTCGCGCAGGAGCGCTGCGGAGGCAGCGGCAGGGACGGGGAATGTCGACCGGTTTCTGCGCGTGTGGGTCTTCGCTCTCGTGGCCGGCTTCTCGGCGAGCATGACGGCGGGCGCACAGCCGCCGACCGGGCCCGCGCAGTCGAGTACGGCGCCGGCAACGCCGGGCGCGAAATCGGCTGCGCCTGTGAACCCGCAGACTTCGACGGCCAAACCGATCGCGAGACCGGCTCAGGTGCTCGGCACGCCGGTGAAAACGTATGGATCGAGCAGCGCTCCGATCACCATGGAAGTCTTCACGGACTATGAATGTCCCACCTGCAAACGATTGTTCGAAGAGACGCTGCGCCCAATGATTTCCGACTACGTGGCGGCCGGCAAGGTCTACCTGGTTCATCACGATTTTCCGCTGCCCATGCACAAGTACGGATATGAAGCGGCGCGCTGGCTGAACGCGTCGGCCCGCGTGGGCCAGTTCCAGAACGTGGAGGCGGCGCTGTATGACCATCAGGAATCCTGGGCGGCCGATGGCGACATCGGAAAGTACGTGGCCGGAGCAATGTCCCCAACCGAGTTCAAGAAGGTCGAGACGCAAATGCGCGGCTGCGGGTTTGGCGCGCCGGCGGGCGTAAAATCGGCGAGCTTCGCCCTGGGAAGCCAATCCGGTTCCGGCGATGCCTGTGCGGTCGATTCCTATATCGAGGCGGATCGAGCGCTGGGCAACCAAATTCCTGTTACCGGCACGCCGACTTACGTGATCAGCTACAAGGGTCACAGGTTGCCGGCCGGCTCGGGTGTCGTCAGCTGGCCGATCCTGAAACAATTTTTCGATTCGCTGCTGAGCCAGTAGCTCCGCGGCGCAGATCTCCCGAATGAGCAACCATACACGACAAAGACTCGGACGAATTGTGGTGATCGTCGCGCGCGTGGCGCTGGCGGCGATTTTTCTGTTCGCGGCTTACGCGAAGATGAAGCCGCAGCCTGGAATGCCGTGGACGCCGGGTTCGGTCCGCACGTCGCTTTCGATGTTTGCGATCGGCGTGGACTCCTACGAGATGCTGCCGCCGTGGGCGGTGAGCCCGTTCGCGCATTTCCTGCCTCCGTTTGAACTCTTTCTGGGGCTGTGGCTTCTGAGCGGATATGGCATGCGATTTTCAGGATTGGTGTCGACAGCGCTGATCTGCGCATTCATTCTGGCGATGTATTCAGCTTACCGGCGCGGGCTAACCATCAGCTGCGGATGTTTCGGCCAAGGCGCTCAAATCGGAATCATGGAGTTGATTCGCGATGGCTTGCTATTTCTGCCGCTCGCGCTGATCGTCACAATCGGCGGTTTCGTGACCAAGCGAAACCGAACCAGTTCGACCCTGCCGCAATCCTCCGCCTCCGTCAGCCACGCGGATTAGTTTTTCGCTTCTCCCGACTGGAGTCCTCGCAGATATTCACCCAGGTGACGACTGAATTCCTGCGCGCCCGCGTAGGTGAGGTGCAAAGGATCCTCGAATGAATTTTCGTCGGGCATCCAGTGGCTGGCGTCAACGTAGTGGGCGCCGATCCCGGCGAGCATTTGTCGGAGATGCGCGCGATATCCCGCCGACCATTGCGGCTGGTCGTAAAACAGGTGCACGTGATCGGGCGGCATGGGCATTTCGACGAAATAGACATTCGCGCCGGCCGCTTCTGCTTGCAGCGCGATTTCGCGGATCGACGGAATCAGCGGATTGCGGCTGGCGCGCCCGCATTCGGCGATGAACTCCGGCGCGCTGGGATATTCCAGCATCGCGAAATCGATCGAGCGGCCCATCGAATTGGATTTTTCCGGAGGCAGGCCCTGTCCTGCCAGGGCACGGCGAAACAGTTCGACGCGCTCCCAGACTGTGCCGCGGTCCTTGAACAGTTCAAAGTGGCGCATGATTTCGAACTCCGCGCGATCGTGCGGTGAAAGATGGTAGTAGCGGCGCGCATACTCCGGCTCCAGGTAATAAAGCATTGCGCGATTCCCGATCAGGTCGCGCGTCGAGTATTCGAGCGGATGCGTGAGCGTGAAATCGAAGAAGCCGAAGATTACGGTGCGCGGGCGCAGTCCCTGCTCGAGGGCGTAACGCAGCATCAGCAGCTGCTCGACGCCGCTGGATCCTCCCATCGCAAGGTTGATCGAGCCCTGCAGCTTGCCGACGCCCATGCCCGCGTCAAACGATGGCTCGTTGAAGCCCACGCCAACGAGCGAATTGCCAAGCGCGATGGCTTGCGCGCCGGTGGATTGGCGCACTCGTCCCATCGTCCAGCGGGGAATCGTGTTCCGCGACAGCCGCGCGACTTCGCGATCCAGCGCCGCCGCCATCAGCACGATTCCCGCCAGAGCAAGAATGAAAATGCGCTTCGGTGCGTCCAATATTCCCGCCTTTGAGCTCAAAGCCCTTTTCCCTTTTCAGAAATCGATGTAGATGAACTTCGAGCTCTGGCCCGAGAAAACGTAGATCGCGAGCGCCAGCGCCGCCCACCAGATCGCCCAAAACCACCAATGCGCCACGCGAATCGGAAAACCAGGAGGCGGGTCGTCCTGCACCCCGCCCATGTAGTCGAAAGCATGCTTCAGCCAGTCGAGAATGGTCATCGCATTAGCCAATCAGAAGTCTCCGGAAAAAATAAAGCGCCGTGTGGACGTCCATGCAAAAAAACGCCCAGGCGAGATTTACGGCCACGTAGGTGAGGAACCACGATCCAAGCTGCGACCATAGCGGCGGCCGTGCGTCCGGGGCCAGAGGACGAAGCTGCCGCCACATGCGCCGTACCACGAGCATCACACCGTGCAGCAGTCCCCACACGATGAAATTGACGCCCGCGCCGTGCCAGATGCCGCTGACGAGCATCGTCACCAGAATATTTGCGTATACCTGGCCGGCGGCCCGCCGCGATCCGCCCAACGGAATATAGATGTAGTCGATCAGCCAGCTGGTGAGCGACATGTGCCAGTGCCGCCAGAATTGGGTGATGTTGGTGCGCAGATACGGCCAGTCGAAATTTTCCGGCACGCGAATGCCGAACAACCGCGCCGAACCGATGGCGATATCGGAGTAAGCCGAAAAATCAGCGTAGATCTTGATGCCGTAGGCGAAAAGCCAGAGCAGCAGGATGGGGCGATACGCGCGGCTGATGTCCGCTGAGTTCAGGTGGTTGGTGTAGGCCGTGAGGACATCGGCGATCGCAAATTTTTTGACCAGGCCGGTGAGAATGCGCGTGACGCCGCGCTGCCAGTCGATCACCCATGCGCGGGAAATGCTGCGGAGCTTCGGCAGGAAGTCCTGGTAGCGCTTGATCGGCCCGGCGACCATGGTGGGAAAAAACAAAATGAACGCGAGGTACTCGGTGGCCGTGCCTTCCTCGGTTTTGTTCTTGTATCGATCCACCGCATAGTGAACGAATTCGAAGGTGAAAAACGAAATCCCCAGCGGCAGAAATGCGTTTCGCCAGTAGAGAGGGTTGTGCGCCGCGTCGTGCCAGATGAGGCCGCTAAGGAAGTTTCGGTATTTGAAGAGAACCAGAAACACCACCGTCTGCGTGACTCCGAACCAGCACACCCACGACGCCGCCTTGTAGAAGCGGCTGACGAAAGTTTCCCACAGGAAAATAGCCAGGCAGGCGGCTCCGGCAATGCCTCCGAATTGCGTGTACGAGAAATAAGTGAAGAACGCGCCGCCACTCAGGAACACGACCCACGGCCGGCGCTCCGGACGTGCGGCGCGGCACAGTATGGCGCTCGGGATCAGGAAGAAGAGGTAGTAGTCCCAGCTGTTGAAGATCATGCGCCGCCGGTGAAGAGGAATCGACTCTAGCTGACAATCGAGGTCAATACAATCAGGGGAGATCGGCAGGTGCTAACAGCTGAAAAAGCAAAGCAGCTGATCGAGAATCCACAGAGTCGGGGCAGAAATCGCGATGGAAGCAAGATCGACGGGCGGGGACCGAGAAAACCACGGGGGAAAACTAGTCGCCGTTTACGGTGGGGGCCGCGGCGCTGGCTATTTTGTCGGCCGGAGTCGGATTAACGTTCCGCAGGTAGCGCCAGGGATTTACCGGCGTATTGTAGATGCGGACTTCGTAGTGAACGTGCGGCCCGGTTGCGCGGCCGCTGTTGCCTTCGTAGCCGATCACATCGCCCGACTTCACATGCATGCCGCTCTGCACGTTGAAGCCGGAAAGATGTCCGTACCAGGTGGTCACGCCAAATCCGTGGTCGATCACAATCAGGCGGCCATAACCGGCGCGCTCGTCAACTTCCTCGATCACACCGTCGGCGGTGGCCCGTACCGCGTCGCCATAGTGCGAAGCAATATCGAGACCGGCGTGGAACGCTCCTTCACCCGAGAAGGGGTCAAGCCGCTCGCCAAAATGACCGGTAATCTGCCCAACCACGGGCCAGAGCGAAGGAATAATCCCGAGCGTGCTCAGCTGAGCCGCGGGAAGCAGCCGCATGCCGCTGCCGGACATGGACACGGCGGTCACGTTTTTCTGCAAATAGCTGAACTCGTCGACTGAATTCTGGAACGCGGCGCCGTCGTCGGCCACGGGAGCGGAGTCGGTCAAGCCGAAGGGAGTCTGCCGGAAACGGTTGATGCCGTAGGCCGTGGCCACTTCGCCGGCCAGAGACTGCAGCGAATTCAAGCGCTGATTGGTGTCCTTCACCTGCGTCTGCAGCTGCACGTACTGCTGCTTCAGGTTGTCCTGTTCGCGGCGCAGAGAATTGTAACTCGTGGCTTTCCAGAGCATGCGGGAGTAGGAGCCCATGCCTGCGGCGACGGTGATGCCACCGACCACTGCAAGCACCGCGACTAGATGCAGGACGTACCAGGGCATGCGCACCCGTCGCATTCCGCCGGTGGCGTTGGAAGCAATAAAAAACGTGTAAGAAGGCTTTCCCTTCATCGTTTTTCGTCCGCTCTGTGCTTACTTACTTCGGCCGTCCAACCGTCCGCGCCTTTGAACGATTGCCCGTATTCCTTAGAATCCTGCGATCATGAGTCTGAACCGAGAGCCCTGGTCCGAAACCCGCCCGATTGTAGCCACCGTCGCCGGTGGCGTCAACCGTTGATCCGACGTTTTCCACAGGCTGCCGGCCTTGGGGTTCTGGCCGTGCGCTCTGGACTACGAGCCGCCTAACGATTACTTTACCCTACTGGCGGAACGCTTCACAACTGTACGGAAGGACAGGTTTGAATCAGGAAGCCCAATTGATCGAAAGGATTGCGAAGGCCGTGCCGTCTGTTCGAGGCATGCGCGGCGGTGCCAAAGCTCGGAAAGGATTAAGGCTTGGGATTGGCGACGATGCCGCCATTCTCGCGGCAGGCAGACGCGACGAGTGGGTTTTGAGCTCGGACGCACTCGTCGACGGGATCCATTTCCGTGCCCAGAGCGATCCGCCGGATTCGGCGGGATACAAGGCGCTGGCCCGGGCCACGAGCGATCTGGCGGCCATGGGTGCCGAGGCAAGGTTTTTCCTGCTGACACTGGCGCTGCCAGCTGACCGCACCGGCACGTGGCTCGACGCGTTCTTGCGCGGCATGAGGCGGGCGGCGCGCGAGCTTGGGATGCGGCTGGCCGGCGGCGATACCACTCGGAGCGACAAGGTCTCAATCAGCATTACGGTGATTGGCGAGATTGGCCGGGGGCTCGCCATAAAGCGCTCGGGAGCTCGGCCCGGCGACCTGATCTATGTCAGCGGGCGGCTGGGACGGGCGGCCCTGGGGCTCGCGCTACTGGAAGCGCGCAGGCGCGCTGCCCCCTTGCCGGCGCCGCTGCTCAAGCCACATCTTTACCCGGCGATTCGGATCGAGCTCGGCGGCTGGCTTGCGCGACATCGCGTGGCTTCGGCAATGATGGATATTTCCGACGGGCTTTCGACCGATCTTGCGCGTTTATGCGGGGCGAGCCGGGTCGGCGCGCAGCTGGCCGCCGAGCGGATTCCGTGCGTCGGAATTCCCGCTGCGGCCACCCGCGTGCTGCGCGGCAAGCCGCTCGACCCGCTGCGCCTGGCGCTTCACGGCGGCGAAGATTACGAACTGCTATTCACGGTGCCTCCTGGGAAAGTGAAGCGGCTCCGGAGAGCGCCGGGGTTGGCGCAGCTTGCGGCCATCGGCGAAGTCCAACGCGGAAAGCGAATTACGATTGTCGACGGGGAAGGCAATCGCCAAGAGCTCGAACCGCACGGCTGGGACTCGTTTTCCTAGCGGCGGCATCCTGCCGGCGCGACACACTACTGCTGGGGTCTTGCCGGCGGCGGTGCGGCCGGAGCGGGAGCGGCGGAAGGTGCCAAGCCCTGCTCGGCGGCATCCGCGGGAGGCGCGGTGTCCGGCGTATCAACCTGCACCGGATGTTCGCCGGCCTGTTTTTCGAGCGGAACCACATTTTGAAATTGCTCAACCGGCATGCCCTGCATGGCCTGCTGCATGAATTCGATCCAGATCGGCAGCGCCGCGCGGGCCCCGGTTTCCTTCTTGCCCAGGGAAACGTGCGCGTCGTTGCCCACCCATACGCCGCAGGTAATCTGCGGAGTGAAGCCAATGTACCAGGCGTCGGTGAAGTCGTTGGTCGTGCCTGTCTTGCCGCCCGACGGCCGCCCGATTTCCTTTGCGCGCACGCCGGTGCCGAACTGCACCACTTCCTCGAGCATCGCCACCATCGTGCGCGCGACTTCGGGCGGAATCACGTCGGTGACGTTCGGGCGCTGATCTTCCATCACGACTCCGTCATACGACGTGACGCGGCGCAGATAGTGCGGCTCGATGTGAATGCCGTCGTCGGGAAAAACCGTGAACCCGGATGTGTGTTCGAGCAGCGTCAGGTCCGCGGCGCCCAGCGCGAGGGGTAAGACCGGCGGCAGCGGGCTCTGCAGCCCGAATTTCCGCGCCAGCCCGATCGTATTCTCGATGCCGACCTTGTCGAGGAGGCGCACGGCCGGCACGTTGCGTGAATCGGCCAGCGCGCGGCGCAGCGTGATGCGCCCTTCGAATTTTTCGTCGTAGTTGTGAGGCGAATAATCCTGGCTGCCGGTGTGGAACGTAACCGGCTCGTCGAGCACGGTGTCAAACGGCGAGGCGCCCTGCGCCAAAGCTTCGGCGTACACGTACACCTTGAAAGAGCTGCCGGTTTGCCGCATGGCCTGCGTGGCGCGGTCGAATTTCGAATCCTCGAAATCGTAGCCGCCGACGAGAGCTTTGATTCCCCCCGTGGCGTTGTCGATGGCGACGAGTCCCGCCTGCGCGACGGGCACTTGCTCAAGCTCGACCTCGGCCGCAGTCCCGTTGAGCTCCTTGATCTGCACGGTGACCAGATCGCCGGTCTGCAGAATCTCGGCGGCGGTTTTGTGTCCCGTCCAGGCGAAATCCTGCGGCGTCAGCAGCGCCCGATACGGCCCGATTTTGATGTAGGCGAACGTCGGCTGCACCGATGTCACCAGCCCCGTGACGTAATCGGCTTTCTGGATCGGCGCCTTCCAGTCGTCGTTTTGGTAGCTGTCCAGCGTGCCCAGATGGTCGCTAACAATATTGGGGAGATTTCCGCGCCACCCATGGCGCCGATCGTAGGCGTGCAGCCCGTCGCGCACCGCTCGGTCGGCAGCCTTCTGCATGTCCACGTTGAGTGTGGTGTACGCCCGCAGCCCCTGTTCGTGAACGGCGGCGGTGCCGTAGGTGTGCTCGAGATACTGACGAATTTCTTCCACGAAATAGGGCGCCAGATCGTTGCGCAGCGATTCCACGTGCAGGCCGAGCGGAAGCTTTTCGGCGGCGTCCGCGGCGGCTTGCGAAACCTTTCCGTCGTGCGCCATCAGCGAGAGCACCAGATTGCGGCGGTTGCGTGCGCGGTCGGGATGAATGATGGGCGAATAGACCGGGCCACGAATGATCGCAGCCAGTGTGGCAGCTTCGGCCAGCGTCAACTGGCCGACGGGCTTGCTGAAATAATACTCCGAGGCGGCCTCGAATCCGTAGTTGCCGGAGCCGAGATAGATCTGATTGCAGTACATCGTGAAAATCTGTTCTTTGGTGTAGTGTCGTTCGATTTGGAGCGCGAGCATCGTTTCCTGAAGCTTGCGGTGCATGCTGCGGTCGCTGCGATTCAGGAACAAGCCGCCGGCCAGCTGCATGGTCAGCGTGCTGGCGCCTTCGGCCACGCGGTGGCTCACAATATCGCGCCAGGCTGCTTCCAGCACGCGGGGGAAATCCACCCCCCAGTGCTGCTCGAAATGCTGGTCTTCCGTGGTGATGATTGCGTCGCGCAGCACGGGCGGAATCTGATTGTAGGTGAGCAGGATGCGGCGCTGCAGCGCGAACGTGCCGACGGATTGTCCGTCGTCTGCGTACAGCTCCGTGACGATCACCGGGCGATAATTTTCGAGCGCGTGGATTTCCGGCAGGTCGCTTGAATAGACGAACAGCAGGCCGACCGCCGCGCCGAATGCGATCGCACAGATCAGCAGGAACGCAAACGCCAGGCGGCCCAGCGTGGTGCCGCCGCCAATCTTCATCGTTGCGCGATAAAATCTTTCATCCACCGTGTTGCCATTCTATCGCAGCGGAGAGGTATGCGCGGGGAGCGGAGTTCGTGGCGTGTATCCAGAAATGCGAAGCGCGTGCGACGGGCCCGGCCGGCATCAGTGGCGGAGAATCGTCGAGACGTGTCCGGTGTTGTCGATTGGATTGCGGTTGTTTTCCTCGCAGATGTATTCGAGCTGATCGAGATCGCGGTGCCGCGTGTAGCTGCGCACCACGTGCCAGGGCTTGGCCAGAACATCGGGATCGGTCAGCGTCATCTGGTCTTCCATCTTGTCGGGTGTGGTCAGGCGGATGCGCTCCACCACGTGCAGGTTCGGGCCGTGGTTCAGGCGATTGAAGCCGAGCGGAAGCGTGTGGCCCAGGCCCACGGTGTCGATCACGAGCGTGTCGCCCTCCCAGTGGCCGATGGAATTGCCGTTGAACGTGGGATCGACGTCGGCGGGATGGCCGCGGCCGTCGGTGAAGACGCGTCGCACCTGCATGTAGGCTTCCTGAATGATCGTCACGCGGCCGGGCGTGAACAGAAATTCGACATCATACGGCTGCGACATGATCGTGGGCATGCCCGGCGGAACGCAGTTGGCGCTTTCCGTGGGAGGCTCTTCGTTTTTCGCTTCTTCGTCCATCAGCGTTTTCAATTCCGCGGCGGCTGCGGGCGTGAGCGACGGTTGTTCCGGCGCCACACCGGGCGGGGGACCGAAATCATAGGTCCAAATGCCGGACCAATCGGGCAATGATCTCAGCGATTCGACGTTCGCGTAACGACCGACCTTCCCGTCGCCGGACGGCTTTGGCGACGCGCTTTGTCCCCGGCAATCGGCGCTCAGACAAACGAACGCCGCGAACGCAAGAATCGATCCGGCGAAGAATTTCATGCTCCCCTCGTTTCGAAACGGAGCGCCCTCGAAAATACGAGGAAGTCCTCTAACGCGCGCCCGTCCACCCTTCGGCATGAAACAAATTCTTAAATTCCGGCGGGCATTATAGTACTTTATGCAAGCAGCGTGTGCGGCGCCGCGCGGGAAACCTGAATTCGCGCCGCGGTCGTGGATCTGGAAATGGTCGGGGGGTGGGCCATGAGAAAACTTCAACTCGCGTGCCTCTCCGCGCTGATCGGCCTGATGGCCGGTTCCGCGCTTGCCCATCACTCGTTCGCCATGTTCGACCGCAACAAGGAAACCACCATCGCGGGCACGGTCGAGGATTTTCAGTGGACGAATCCGCACAGCTGGATCGAGCTGGACGTGCCGAATGAAAACGGCGGTGTCGACAAATGGAGCATCGAGCTGAACAGTCCCAACAACCTCGCGCGGCAGGGATGGCATTCCAACAGCGTCAAGCCCGGCGACAAAATCTCCGTGATCATCTGGCCGCTGCGCAGCGGAGAAAAGGGCGGCCTGTTCATTTCGCTCACGCTTCCAAACGGCCAAGTCCTCGACGAACTAGCCTTCCGCAACCGCAAGCAACAGCAGTAAGTTTCGCGCGCCCTCCCGGTGATCCAGAGGCACGAGCGCGCCCGGGGGCGATCGCCGTTGTTCCTGCAAAAGTTGGCGACGAGTTATTGGTTGGCTGCGGCCTTTGTGGGAGTGCAAAACTCGTCGAAGGCGCGGGTTAGGACGGCGGCGATCGTGAACGGATCGCTGCTTTCGATGTCGCGGCGCTCCATCATGAAAGCCAGCTTGCCGTCGCGCATCAGCGCAATGGACGGAGACGACGGAGGATAGGGCAGGAAATATTTCCGTGCCTGCGCCGTTGCTTCAGGATCCTGTCCGGCGAAGACCGTAGCCAGCACTTCGGGACGATTCTTGTTCGCGATAGCGCGAGCGATCGCTGGGCGTGCCTTGCCCGCAGCGCATCCGCAGACCGAGTTCACGACAACCAGCACGGTGCGTTTTTCTTCCTTCAGCGCGCCATCCACGTCGTCGGGCGTCCGCAGCTCCTGGAAGCCAACCCGCGTGAGTTCGTCGCGCATGCCCTGCACCATAATGTCTGGAAACATCGTCACTCCTTTGTCGTGGGCCCGTTGGGCCCATTTGGTACTTGATGAGGACTATATCACCTACCGCGGATTGGATGCACCAACAGACGGCCCCGCTTCACTGGTTGATCATGAAAGTCGACATCTGGTCGAAGAACGCACGGAGATGTTGCTCGGCTTCGGTCGGCAGCGCGGCTTCGGCGAACGCGTTGTTCATCAGCCGCATCCAGTTGTCGCGCGCCGCCCGATCAATCTGAAACGGCATATGACGCGCGCGCAGCCGCGGGTGGCCGCGCTCCTCGACGTACCGTTGCGGCCCTCCGAACCGGTAAATCAGGAAATCGCACAGCCGTTTCTCCGCCGCCCCGAGCTCGTCTGGCGGATACATTTTCCCCAGAATCGCGTCATCCGGCACTTGCCGGTAGAAGGCTGCCACCAGACGGATGAAACCGTCCTCGCCGATCATTGAATAGATTGCAGTCTCGTCCATAAGCGTACGGCCAGTTTACCATCGGCGCGGTGGCGAAAACTTGACCGGCCCGTGCGCCGGGCATACGCTTTGTAGGCGCGGCAAGCTTCGTCCCACGCACGCGTGCGGGACATTTTCGAGGAGATCGAGATGAAAAAATTGCGGCGGGCGGAGTTTCTGAGCTATTTTCTGGCGGGGGGATTCGCTGTGATGATGGTCGCAAGCGCCTATGCGGCGCCGAAAAGCATTTACGATTTCACGCTCCCGTTGCTGAACGGCAAGGACGCGCCGCTGGCCGACTACAAGGGCAAAGTCGTGCTGGTGGTCAACGTCGCCAGCCGCTGCGGCTTCACGCCGCAATATTCGGCGCTGGAATCGATCTACGAAAAGTACAAGGACCAGGGCTTCGTGATCATCGGCTTCCCAGCGAACAATTTCGCGGGGCAGGAACCGGGCACGAACGAAGAGATTGCGAAATTCTGCACCGGAAAATACAACGTGACGTTCCCGGTGTATGGGAAAATTTCCGTGAAGGGTGATGATCAGGCTCCGCTGTACAGCTTCCTCACGAAAGACGCGAATCCTACGCTTGCTGGCGACATCAAGTGGAATTTCACGAAGTTCCTTGTCGATCGCGACGGCAATGTGGTCGAGCGGTTTGAACCGCCGGTAACGCCCGATTCGCCCGAAGTGGTTTCGGCCATCGAGGCACAGCTTAAGAAGTAACAGTTCCGGTTTACGGAACGAGTGGTTCCCGGGACCCTCGCGGGGTGTGTCACTTCGCGAGGGTCCTTTTGTTTTGTTCGCAGTGATTTGGATTCTGAATGACTTTGCATGTTGTGTCACTTTGTCGGGGCGACCTGGCGCGGGGAGAACCGCGGCTGAAGGCGTTGAACCCCGAGCCTGTTTCGGCATAGCGATCAGTCATTATGTCGGCAATACGGCTGTGGTTATCTCGACCCCGGTGGTGTAGCATCATCGACATATCCGGCATTTTTGAATCTGGTGAGGAGGTCATGAGACGCACGCCCGAAAGCGGGCGTCGGGTCCAACCCTACGATGAAGCCATTCGGCGTATTGTCTGCCGCTTTCGCCATTTCGTTGGTCGCGCCTGCGCTCTTTGCCGATACCACCGTCAGCTACAAATATGACCTTAAACCCGGCGCGGGCGCACCTGCGCGGATGCTCGGGCCCGTCCTGGAAGCCGCCAAGTCCAAGATACCCACCAGCACGGTCGTACAGATCAAAGGCAAGCTGGCACGGGCGACAAGTGCGCCGTTCGTGACCGTGTCGGATTTCGATAAGCAAGTCATTACGGTGATCGATCCCGCCCACAATCAATTCGCAACGGTCTACATGAAGGACTATCAGGATCAGGTGTTGTCGATGCTGCAAGGTTCCCTGCCGACCATACCTGCGGATGCGCGGAAATTTATGGACTCGATGCAGTCGAGCTTTTCCTCGCAAAACACCGGAAAGACCGACACCGTGATGGGCATCCAAGTCGCAGAAACAGAGCTGACTCTCGCGGTGACGATGCCGGCCAAGCCGGGCGCGGCTCCATCAAACGACGTGACGCCTGCCGGCGAACCGCAGGTGGTCCTTCAGATGGTGATCCATATGTGGACGGCCCTGCCGTCTGAGGTGGAACGCGTGCCAGCCCTGAAGGAATTCAGCGCGGTGTATGGCGATCCCAGCGCAAACCAAGTGATCGACCCGACCGGTTGGATGGGGAAAATCTTTGGTTCCTTGCCCGGGATGGGTACAGGGTTTGCATCAATGATAGAGGCAATGCAGGAGAAGAAGGCCATCATCCTGAAGACCCAGTTTGAGATGTTCATGCCCATGGCGCAAGCGATGCTGGCGGCGCAGGCCCGGGCAAAAGGAACCGATCAAGCCGAGACTCCGGACACCACAGCGCCTTTCATGGAAATGACGACGGAGGTGGACAATATTTCGGCAGCGCCGATCGATGATTCGGTGTTTGCGGTGCCGCGGGATTATCGGCTTGTGAGCGTGCCGGAACTTCTGAAGTCAATCATGCCTGCACCCCCAGCCGCGGAAGCTACGGATTCGGCGACACCATCTGCTCCCGTTGCTAGGAAAGCCGAGGCGGCGCCACAGAACTAGGATTGAGGTGTGCGCTGCTCGCGCGTCACTGAATGCCAAGCAGCGCGCAGGAATTCTTGTAGTAAATCTTCTCGCGGTCTTCCTTTGAAATAGCGAGCGCGTCGATCCCTTGGATCGTTTCGCGGATGTACATGGGCCCGCCTTCGGGGTCGAAGGGGGCGTCGGATGCAAAGAGCACGTGGTCCACTCCGTAGAAATCGAGCGCGCAGACGAGCGCGGATTTTGAGCCGAAGGTCGCCGTATCCACATAAAACATCTTGAAATAGTCGAGCGGGCGCTTCTTCAGCTCCTTCAGCAGCGGCTTGTAGTCGACGTTGGAGGTGCGCGCTCCGAGCTGATCCCAGCCGGCGCCGACACGGCCCTCGAAAAACGGGACCATACCCCCAGCGTGATGGATAACGATTTTGAGATTCGGCAGCTCGTCGAGCATTTTCGAAAATACGATTCGCGCCATCGCGGCGCTGGATTCGTAGGGCCAGCCGAACGTCCACCAGATTTCGTAGAGCGATTCCGGCTCGGTCTGATAATCCGAAAATTTCGCCGTGCGCGCGGGATGAATCCAGATCGGCTTGCCGAGCGCGTGCATTTCCTTGAACACGGGACGAAACTCGGGTGCGTCGAGCGCTTTGCCCGCCACATTTGAGTAGATCTGAATGCCGCACGCACCCAGTTCCTTTACCGCCCGGCGCGCTTCTTCCACCGCGCCTTCAGGATCGCGCATGGCGACGGAAGTAATGAAACTCGGAAAGCGCTTCGGGTATTTTTGACAGAGCTCGGCCATGCCGTCGCTGCCGATGCGCGATAGCTCGCGCCACGCGGCCTTGTCGCCCGCAGCATCCGGCGGAGGCGAAGCCAGGGAAAGGACCTGCTGATAGCCCTCGAACATGTCCATTACTTCGAATCGTCGGTCAAGGTTCGTCATCATTGGTACGGCTTCGCTGCGGCGGTGCATGTCCTTCATTTGGCCCGTGGTTTTCAGCAGCGCCTCGTGATATTTCTTCGGCCAGATGTGCGTGAAGATGTCGAGCTTTCTCATGATTTCATCCCCCCATGAAATTATGGATTCGTTCGCGGCGGCTTCGGCGGCGGTTGTTTCAATAGCTCGTCGGGATCGTCGGTGCGGTCGATATAGCGGCCGGAAAGCGCGTCGTAGCGGCCCGATGCGAGCCCGACGCAGCGGTCGGTGCACCACTCCATCCCTTCCTGCGGCCCCACCTTGCCCTTCATCTGATTCAGCCGCTCGACCATTTTCGGCACCCAGCGTTGCGCATCGGGATTGCTCATAGTTTCGTCGGCCATCTCGGTCATGATCGAGCCGGGATCGAGCGCGAAGACTGTGACGCCTGTTTCTTTCACTTCATTGGCGACCAATTCTGCCAGGCGATTGGCGGCCGCTTTGCCGAGGCTGTAGGCCGAAAGGCCCGGCGTGTTCATGTGGCAGCGCGGCGAGGAAATATTGATGATGCGGCCCGCTCGGCGCGCGGTCATGCGCGGCAGTACGGCGCTCAGGAACAGCAGCGGGGCGCGCAAATGGACTTCCTGCGCGGCCCACCACCGGTCGGGATCGACGATGCCGATCGGGCCGTAGGGACCGGCGATGCCGGCGTTGTTGACCAGCAGCGAGATCGGGCCGAGCTTTTCCGTTGCGGTTTTGATGACGCGTTCGACGTCGCTTCGATTGGTCACATCGCCCGCGATGGCCAGCGCGCGGCCGCCGGCCGATTCGATTTCGACGGCGACCTGACCCAGCTGAGCTTTGTTGCGCGAGGTGAGCGCAACCGCTGCGCCTTCGGCGGCGAAGCGTAGCGCGATGCCTTTGCCAATGCCACGGCCTGCGCCGGTGATTAAGGCAATTTGTCCTGCGAGCAATCCACCCATCTTCTTTGCGCCTTCCGCGACAAACGAAGATACAGGCGGAAACGGACAGCGGCAAGGGATTCGGTCATTGAATCAGAGAGGACCTTTCTGCGGCGCCCGTGAAGAAAAGGGCGGATCAACCAGCGCACAGGAAGGCGGTCTTATGCCGGAACCGAAGCTCCGACCCACCCAGCGAATGTCACGCGTGTTCGGTGGCGGCTACCAGAGGCGCGGTGCGTTTACGGGCCGGTTTCATTATCAGCAGCGCTAACGCTGATAGCAGAGAGAGAGAAGCTACGAAGTAGAAGACCGGCGAGTAGCTGTGGAAATGATCGAAGACCATTCCGGCCAGCGTGGCACCGACGGCTCCGGCGGTGGTGCCGATAACCATCATGAAGGAGATGACCGGAGGGTAGCCCTTTACGCCGTAATAATTTGCGGGGAGTACCATCATGGCGGAGAAACAGACGCCGAACGATCCGCCGAGCAGGATGGCGTAAAGATACAGGCCAAAACCGCCGCTGGCGCGCATGGCGAACAGCATTCCGGCCGCGAAAACGATCGAGCCCGCCGCCCAAACGAGACGAGGTTCGATGCGATCGGCGACTGCGGCGAAGACAAGGGTGCCGAAGAGCGCAGATAGCAACATGAT
The DNA here is from genome assembly GCA_964563425.1 of uncultured Acidobacteriaceae bacterium. GTDB lineage: Bacteria > Acidobacteriota > Terriglobia > Acidiferrales > UBA7541 > Palsa-295. The sequence continues at coordinate 16,665 of CAZLWY010000071.1, forward strand.
CGAGATCGAGGACGCAGCCTGGGCCGGTGTGTAGCCCAGGTCGCGAAGATGCGCATTGCCGTGGGCGATATAGAGCGGGTAGCCGGCGCTGAATCCGAGCAATGAAATCAGAATCAACCAGAGCGCCGGTGTGCGAAGCGCGTCCATGAGCGTCCAATCCTCATTCGTTTTGTGCACACGTTCCTTCGCAGCGCGCTCTGACGAAAGCGCCGGTGCCTCCGTGGCGCCGTCCGGAAACTGCCCAAGATCGGCGGGGCGTTCTCGCACGAATATCAGGGCGAGCAGAGTGCAGATCACGCTGTTTGCGGCGATCAGCCACCATCCCGCGCGCCAATTGCCGCCAGAGATGCGAATCACTTTGTCGAGCGAACGCGCCGCGACGAATCCGCCGAACGTGCCGCCGGTGTGAACGAGGGTGATGGCGAGTCCTTTGTAGCGATTGAACCACCGATTGATAGCGGTTTGCGAGACGAGCACACCACCGGTCATGGCGCCCAGGCCGATCATCACGCCGTACACGAGGTCGGTCTGCAAGCTCGTGTGGACGACCGACGACATCAGGAGCGCGCCAGTCGCCACCACGCTGCAGCCGAGCGCGGCGGTAAATCGCACTCCCTTCCTGACGATGAGGATGGCGATCAGTGGAGCCGGAACTCCGATCATCAGCTGGTAGATGGCGTAGGCGAGCCCGAGCTGCGTGCGATCCCAGTTGAGCGCTTCCGCCATGTACGTGTTGACGACGCTGGCGCCATAGAGAGGGAACGCGAAATTCGCGAACAGGATCATCCAGAAAATCGCCAGCAGCTTCCAGCCGTAGAAGTCGGATTGTCGCGTCATCGCCCCCGCCGTGCGTGCGCGTGCGTGTGTTGCTCTGAAATTATTGAAGCTCTTCGGCCGTGACCCAGTTGCCGTGGACCTGGTTGCGCAAGCGGAGCGGCAGATGCGCCGTGGCGATCGGGCCTTTGTCGAGATGCTCGGCTTCGAAGACGAGCAGGTCGGAAAGCTGCGTATCGTGCAGGTCGGCGATGAGAGCGAGATACCCTTCATGGCCCGGCGAGCGCGACGGAATGTGAACTTCTTCCTGGATCGTTACCGGACGCGTGGGGTGCCACGATTTCAGCTTGCCGCTCTTGATTTCAAGACGGCTGAGGGTGTTGAAGCCCGCGCCGACAGGTCCCGCGACGATCGGCGCGCCGACCGCGGGGTCGAAACGCTCGTAGTAACCGATGGAGTAGTCCTTCATGTGGTCCTTATTCGCGATGCGCGGGAAATCCCCGGCGGGAGCGAGCTTGTACTCCTCGAATTTTTCGCCCGGCTTGGACATGTCGAAACTCCAGCGCACCACTTTGCCGTAGGCGAAGTCCTCGGCTGTGGGATGGATGTGCGAGGCCTGCTGGATGAACGGGAACGGAGCGTACTTGCCGATGCCGAAATCGAGATGGACGAATTTCCCCTCGGTGTGCGCATTCATGAAATGAAACGCGGAGCATGCGGAATGCCTGAACCAGCGCATCTGATCGACGTGACCGTCGCGCGGCATGATGCCAATGAAAGCGTCGAGCGAGGGATCGTTGACCCAGTGAACGCCGCCGGCTTTCATGCGGTCAAGATCGGCAGTGGTGGGGAACACGGGGAAGATCACGTGTTCCTTGGAGACCGCGAAATCGTGCATCAGCGAGACGTAGGGAACCTGGAACCACTCTTCTTTGACGAGCTGACCCTCTTTGTCGGCGACGCAGTAGGAGACGTCGCGCGTGGCGAGGCCGCTGGCTTCGTAGCCGAAAAAGTGCATTTCCTGCGTTTCATTGTCGAGCCTCGTGTGCGCGGTCATGGTCTGGCTTTTCAGCCTCCCGCCGTAATTGAACACGCCGACGGTTTCGAGCGTTTCCGGGTGAACTTCGACGGCGTGGCCGTCTTCTTTGAGCGTCAGCAGCCTGCCCCCGTGGAAGATCGGCGTCGTGTTGTTCACACAGCGGTTGATGCCCTTTACGCTGGGGTCGTCGGTGTACGGATTGCGATAGAGGCCGAAAAGCCCGCGGCGGGCTTTGCGATCGGCTTTCAGTCGGTCGGTCATGATGTACTTCATCTTGAAATCGATGTGGCCGTTCTCGAATTTGAAGGCGCTGATCATGCCGTCACCGCTCAGGTAGGTGTCGTGGCCGAGCATCGGCGGATATTGCGGATCGGGGATCGTGCGATACCAGGCGCCGTTGATTTCAGCCGGCAGATTTCCTTCGATGACCAAGTCGTAGATGTCGCATTCCGTGCGCATCGGCGCGTTGAAGCCGCTGTAATCGAAGGAGTCCGGGAACTTCGTTGTCATGATGGTTTCATCCCCCAAAAGAATCGGTGCAGTGTCAACCTTTCTTCCTCTTCTCGTATCACCTTCGCGACGAGGCTGTCAACGTGTCCCGCGCGGCGCTCCGGCACGGCATCCGGAACTCCACCGTTACAAGAACGAACGATCGGCGGCTGAGCGTTCCGCGACCGGCGTGCCGGTGCTACCATACGCATCAATTTAGATTCCCATGATGGAGTAATTTGATGCCTGACGGAGCCGACAAACCGGCCGCGCCGCGAGGGGTGATCTCAGCCTCTTCGCAGCTGATCGAGCGGAAGCTTGCCACGATCGTTTCCGCGGACGTCGCTGAATTCAGCCGCCTGATGAGCGAGGACGAAGAGCAGACTCTGCGCGTCTTTCGCGGGCACAAGAAAATTTTTGAGGCCCTGGTCGCCACCCATCACGGGCGCGTTTTCAACACAGCCGGCGATGCCATCCTTGCCGAGTTCGCCAGCGCCGTTGAAGCGGTGCGCTGCGCGACCGACGTGCAATCGGCGCTGCGCACGCGCAACGACGCGTTCCCGCCGACGCGGCAGGTGCGCTTCCGCATCGGCGTCAACTTGGGCGATGTGATGATTCAAGGGCAGGACCTGCTGGGTGACGGTGTGAATCTGGCCGCACGCCTGCAGACGGCAGCCGAGCCCGGCGGCATCTGCATTTCGGGCAGCGTGCACGACCAGATTCGCAATAAGCTGTCGCTCGCGTTTCACTCGCTGGGCGAACGAAATTACAAAAACATTCCGCAGCCGGTTCGCACTTTTGCCATCTCGGAGTCCGAAGGCGGCGTCGTGCTGCCGAGCGCGAAGCCGCGCGCCGCGTGGAAGCATCCGGCGATTTGGGCGGTCGCGGGAGTATTTCTCGCCGCTGGAATTGGTTACGGTGCTTACGCGTTGTTTCAGCACCCAAAGCTGCCGAATGCGACACCGACGGGTTCGTCGTCGGCAACGCCCGTATCTCCGACCGTTGGGTTCGAGAGTCCCGCGCCGGTGATTCCGGCAATGGTCCCGCCCCCTGCGCCGGAGGTCGTGCCGCAATCAACGGGGAGCGCTCCTGCACCGGTGGTGCACAAGGTCGACGCGAAACCGGCTCCGGCGTTCACGCCGCCAGCCAAGCAAGCGGCCCCCGCGAGCGAGGCCACTCCGTCTCTGGCACCCTCCAAGTCTGACACGCAGCCGGCGGCCGGACCCACGTCCAGGCCCGCTGCGGCGCCATCGAATTCACCAGCCCTGATGGAAGTCGAACCGGCGCCCGAACCGGCCGCGCCCGTGACGCACGGCCGCAATGGCGCACGCTCGGCCGGGGGTTCCGCCGCGACCGCGGGCACCTTCGACGGCGTTTACTCCGGGAAGGTTTGCTATGAAAAAGTCGCAGCGCTGCCGCACCATTGTTATCGCGCGTCCGGAAACGTGAGCGGCAACAAGATATCGGGACGCTGGCTGATCGAGCAGGGGCCGCTGACGATGTTCATGGAAGGCTGGGTCGCGCGGAACGGCGACGTCACGATCCAGATGCACAGCGATCAACCGGATGGCACTCGCGTGGCGACGATCAATTTAGCCGGCAGCATTCGCAACGGCACGATTTTAGCGGCTGGTAAGTTCCTGAAGGGCCGGGCCGCCAGCATCGACTGGCAGCTTCAACGATAAGTTCGTTGGGTTGACCCGCCCGTATCCGTCAACGTCGAACGCGCGGGCGACTGTTTCTCGCAGTCTTACCGAACGCACTCAAGGATGGAGCTTGAACACTTTCCGTTTCACGCGGATGGTTGCCGCTTTCGTGGCATGCCTGGGCATTGCCGCCGCCTTGGCGCAAGATCAGCCCGCGAAGCCGACCATCGTGGAGCAACTCGGGCCGCCTCCTGCCTGGGCCTACGTCGTGGATCCACCTGCGAGCGCCGCTAGCGCGAGGAAGAACCCTCCAGATAATAAACTGCGGCACATTCCCGGCAGCATGGCTGCGTTCACGCCCGCCCAAATTGGCGATCTCTACGCTGCGGTCGATTGGCACCCGGGCGCGCACCCGGTGATGCCCGAAGTGGTCGCGCACGGGCGGCAGCCGGACCTTTTCGCCTGCGGCTACTGCCATTTGCCGAACGGACAGGGCCGGCCCGAGAACGCGAGCCTTGCGGGATTGCCGGCTGTATACATCGTCCGGCAGATGGCCGATTTTCGCGCGGGGCGCCGCAAGGCTTCCGAGCCGCGGCAGGGGCCTGTGAACTATATGGTCGGCCTGGCTTCGAAAACGGATGACGACGAAGTACGCGCGGCCGCCGAATATTTTTCCGCGCTCCAGCCGAAGCCGTGGATTCGCGTGGTCGAAATGAAAACCGTGCCGAAGACGCGCGCGGCCGGCTGGATGCTCGTGCCGGTTCCGGGCAGGGAACCCATCGGTGAACGCATCATCGAAACTGCAGAAAACCTCGAACAGACCGAACTGCGCAACGACGATTCAGGATTCATCGCCTACGTGCCCGTGGGCAGCGTTGCGAAGGGGAAAGTGCTCGTAACGACCGGCGGCGGGAAAACGATTCCGTGCAGCCTCTGCCACGGCAGCGATCTTGGAGGGAAGAATGACGTACCCTCGATCGCCGGGCGCTCACCAAGCTACATCGTCCGCCAGCTCTACGACATCCGCAGCGGTACGCGCAACGGAGTGAGCGCGGCTTTGATGGAGCCCACGGTCGCAAAATTGACGCTCGACGAGATCGTCTCAATCGCTGTGTACACGTCATCGCTTCATCCTTAATTCACCCCGGCCGAGTGCGTTCCGGCTCCCGTGGGATCAACGCGGAGCCGGGCTTTGGCGGCGGCTCGAGCAGAAGCCTATCGAAATTGTCGCCCGGGAGCAGGAATCGTCCCGAGAGCGCGGCGTATCGGCCGGACCCGAGCTGAACGCACATTTCGGCGCAGCGCGCCAGGCCCGGGGCAGGGTCGGCGGTCGCCTTCAGATTTTTCAGGTATTCGACCATATGCGGCACCCACTTTTTCGCGTCGGGTGATTGAATCGTGTACTCGGTCATGTCGGTATAAACCGTGCCGGGCTCGATGGAGAAAACGCTCACGCCGAATTCTTTCGCTTCCGCTGCGGCGTGTTCCGAAAGACGAATCTGGCTCGATTTTGCGACCGCGTAACCGGTGAGTTTCGGAGCGAACCATTGCCCGCCGAGCGCAGCCACGTTCACGACCGTGCCCTTGCCCCGCGCGACCATTCCCGGCATCACCGCGTGCATGAAAAGCAGGGTGCCGCGGACGATTACCGCCTGCGCGCCCCACCATTCGTCGGGATCGTTGGTCCAGACGGGCCCGAACGGACCCGTGACGCCGGCGTTGTTCACCAGAATCGTCGTCGGACCGAATTGATTCTCGGCCGATTCGAACGCGCGCATCGCATCTGCGCGATTCGTCACGTCGCCAGCGGCCGCGAACGCGCGACCGCCTGTCCGCTCGATCAACGCTACGGTTTCATCGAGCTGATCCCGGGAACGCGCTGTGACGGTGACGGCGGCGCCTGCTGCCGCGAGTCCCTGCGCGATGGCCCGCCCGAATCCACGGCCGCCGCCGGTAACAATCGCGGTTTCGCCCGCGAGCGAAATCGACTGGCCGGCGGCCGCCCGCGCCGCGCTCACCGAATCGGTTTCCCGGTCACGGGATGGAGGTAGTGGTAGGGGACGAGCTCATTTTCAGGCCAGAAACTCGCGCGCCGCGCAATGAGCTCGTCGGGACCGTTGGGATCTTCGGGAAATGTCTTTGAAAATGGCGGGACGGCATAGCCGGGCTTCACTTTGCCCCAGCCCTGCTCGTACGGCGCGTAGAAAAACACGTTGTAGTTCAGCACGCCGATTTTCCAGACGCCGTCTTCTTTCATATAAGTGTTTTCGTAAACGCCTGCTTCCCAAAACGCGGGGAAAATCTGCGGCACGCTCTCGTGGCTTCCGCCCTGCATGAAGCAGCGGTAACGCGCCTGGGCGGACCGACGATCCGGCGCAATCGTGATCACGTCCTGGAGCAAAAGATGATCGAGCAGCAGGCCATGCACGGGGCCATTTTTCCCGACGGCGAATCGTGTGCCGAGCCGCCCGCAATACAACCGGCGCACGCCGGTCTTGCCCCTGAAAACACCACCCAGAAAATACGTCTCCCCTTGCTCGGAGAAGAGGTCCACTACCTCTTCATACTTGCACTTGTCCATGAAATAGCCGTAGGCGTGCTGGAGTCGGCGTATCGCCAGCTCATCTTCGGTGCGGCCGAGGCGATTTTCGAGTTCGCCCAGGCGCTTCTCGAGCGCCTGCATTTTTTCGTCGGTCACGAGTCTCCGCTTCGGGACACCGTCAGCGCTGGACGGTCGTTTTTTTGTCTGCGCGCAGCATCCAGTTACCGCGGGGAATGCGGTCCATCTGAAAAAGGTCCGAAGTGCGTGCATACCACCCCGTGCCGTGCATGCGCCCGATAAGCTTGAGGCGGGGCGTGTCGATGTAATGTTTCACGGGATCGATGACCAGATCGTCGCGGACATGCATGGCCAGCACCCTCCCCAACACCAGGCCGTTGTCCGGCCCGAGCTCCACGATCTGCATCAGCGCGCATTCCATCGATACGGGGCTCGCGGCAATCCGCGGCGGCTTTACATGAACGGAAGGAATGGTCTCCAGCTCCGCCTCTATCGTCTCGTTGACTTCGGGCTCAAACTCGATCGCCGTGATGTTCATGGCCTCGGCCATGTCTTCCGAGACGAGATTCACGACGAACTCTTTCGTCTTCCGAATATTTCGCCGCGTGTCCTTGGCGCGGCCCGGTTCATGGCTCCCGATGCCGATCCCAACCACCGGCGGATCGCCTGCGAAAACGTTGAAAAACGAAAAAGGAGCCGCGTTCAGTTGGCCGTCCGGATTTAGGCTGGAGATCCACGCGATCGGGCGCGGTGTTACGGCTGAAACCAGAAGTTTGTATCCCTCCCGAGGAGGGATTTTGCCGAAATCGAACAGCATTGGTGTCTCCTGTGGAAGATCCCTGCCGCTTTTACGCTTCGCTGATGAACTTCGTCACCAGGCACGCCTCGAGGCCTTCGATGCCCTCTTCCGAGCCGTGGCCGCTTTCTTTCACGCCGCCGAAGGGCGATTCCGGCACCGAAATCGCGAACGTGTTCACGCCCACCATGCCGGCCTCGAGCTGTTCGCCCACCAGCTTCGCGCGATGCGCGGAATCGGTAAACGCGAACGCCGCCAGCCCGTACGGCAGGCGATTGGCCTGCTGGATGACCGCGTCGTAATCGGAAAACGAATTGATCACTGCGACCGGTCCGAAAGGTTCCTCGTTCATGATACGCGCTGTGTTCGGGACGTCGGACAAAACCGTGGGCGCGTAAAAATATCCGCGACCTTTCAGCCGCGCGCCGCCCGCCTGCAGCTTCGCGCCGGATTTTTTCGCGTCATCGACGAGCGCTTCGACCGCGGCCAGCCGCCGCGCGTGCACCAGCGGGCCCATTTTATGCTTTTCTTCGATGCCGTCGCCCACCGGCAAGGCCTTTGCGCGCGCGGCGAATCCCTCGACAAACTTGTCGTAGATTTTTTCGTGCACGTAAAATCGCGTCGGCGAAACGCAGACCTGGCCGGCGTTGCGATATTTTGCCGTCGCGCACGCGTCGACAACTTTCTCGACGTCCACATCGTCGAATACCAGCACCGGTGCGTGGCCTCCCAGCTCCATCGTGGTGCGCTTCATGCCTTCGGCAGCCAGCTTCATTAGCTGTTTGCCCACGGGAATCGAGCCAGTGAACGAAATCTTTCGCACAATCGGCGACGCCAGCAGATATTCGGAAATTTCCGACGGCACGCCGTACACGATCGACAGAACTCCCGCCGGCAGTCCTGCGTCCACCAGGCAGTGCGCCACCGCAAGTCCCGCGGCCGGAGTTTCCTCCGCCGGCTTCAGGATGCACGAGCATCCCGCGCCCAGCGCGGCGCCGATTTTTCGCGCCGGATTGCCGATTGGAAAATTCCATGGCGCGAACGCCGCGACCACGCCCACGGGTTCCTTCACGATCGCCAGGCGGGTGCCTGGTGCGCGCTGCGGCAGCACCCGGCCGTAGGCTCGGCGTCCCTCCTCGGCGAACCACTCGAAAATATTCGCGGACATCTGCACTTCGACCCGCGTTTCGTGAATCGACTTGCCCGATTCGGTGGTGGCGACGCGTGCGATTTCCTCGGCACGGTCGCGCATCAGGTCCGCCGCGCGCTTCAGGATCTTTCCGCGCTGATCGGGAAATATCGCGCGCCACACCTTGAATCCGCGTTCCGCCTCGGCCAGCGCGCGGTCGAGATCCGCCTTCGACGCGTGCGGCAGGTGACCGATCACTTCCTCGGTGGCCGGATTGATCACCGGCGACGTCTTTCGCCCATCGCCGGTTAGCCATTCGCCGCCGATGAAAAGGTTCAAGTCCGCGTACGTTGATGCCAGTTGTGTTGCCATTTGTGCGCTCCGGTACTGGATTCCGCGATAGTTTCACGTTCGCGCGAGCCGCGTCAAGTTTCGACCGGGGTGGATCGTTTGCACGGCTCGTACCCGGTTATCGGAACCAGTCAAGGGCTGGAACCGTCATATGGACGTGGTCGGGCACTCCCTACAAATTCACATTGTGAGGAGGATTTCATGCTGAGGATCCTCGTCGCGGCACTTCTGCTAGGGCTACCGACGTATGCGCAGGCGCAATCTTCTCTAGATCATAGCGCGGGCGGATGCGGCTCGAGCAAGGACGGCTGGGACGTCAAGACGGTCAAGCAACACCCACCGGCCCCGAAACCTACGGACGGCAAGGCGCTGGTTTACGTGGTGCAGACCATGGTGGATGCACCGGTGATCGGCGGCAACAAAGCGACCACCCGGCTTGGCCTCGACGGCATGTGGATTGGCGCAAATCACGGGAATTCGTACTTTTTCTTTCCCGTGGATCCGGGTGAGCACAGCCTTTGCACCGACTGGCAATCGGCCCTTTACACGCGCTCTGGCTTGGCCTCTGCGGCCGACCTCAATGCACAGGCCGGCCGGACGTATTACTTCCGTATCAGGGTCCGCGATGTGACCAATTACCGGCCAGGAGACGTGGAGATTGAGCCGCTCGACAAATCCGAGGCACGGCTGTTGCTCGGGAACTCCGAATTCGCTACCTCGCACCCTAAGAAGTGAGCTTCGTCGGCGGAAAGCAGGCGCGGCTGATTTAGAATAGGCGCGCTTGCCTTCCGCCGCTCAACTCGACCGCCTGCGCGTCGTCCTCGTCTCCCCGCGCAATCCTCTGAATATTGGCGCGGCCGCGCGGGCGATGAGCAATTTCGGTGTTCGCCGCTTGCGTGTGGTGAATCCCTACCAGCCGGCATTCCGTGAGGCGAAATCCGCCGTGGGCGCAGCGGACGTGCTTGCGAGCGCCGAGCTATTCAGGACCGTCGCCGAAGCCGTCGCAGACTGCACGCTCGTCGTCGGTACCACCGCCGTCGGCAAGCGAAATTTGCACCATCCGCTGCGGCGACTGGAAGACGGTGCGCGCCCGATTCGCCGGGGCCTCGGCAAAACCAGGGTCGCGCTGCTTTTCGGCTCCGAAAAATTTGGCCTTTCCAACGACGATCTCAGCTACTGCCACTGGGTGATGCGCGTGCCCACCGTTGAAAAAAACATTTCCATGAATCTCGGACAGGCCGTCGCGGTCTGTCTGTACGAACTAATCCGTGATGCGAAGTCTCCGCGCATTACGGAGAAGCTGCCGCCTGCCTCCGCCGCGGAGGTCGAGCGTATCACCACGCTGCTGCTCGACGCGTTGAACCTCAGCGGCTTTACCAGCCTTCGCCGCGTGGCGGATTCCGACGAGCGGATTCGGCGGCTGGTGCGCCGGCTGAATCTCCTCGCGCGCGACGCCGTCATTTGGCAGGGCGTGTTCCGCCAGATTGCGTGGAAACTGCGCAATCCCCCGCACGATTCCAAAGCCGACAAAACCTGACACGTACACGATTGCGCATCCCGCGCCGCGCACTGCCGCCCCTTGCCGGGCCCGGTGATAGAGTTGAATCAAGGAATCAGCCTGATGTTCAACGCAATTCCCGATTTCCCGTCGCCGAAAAAGCTGCTGCACTACGTCTGGTTTTTCTGCCTGTTCGTTTGGGGCGGCTCGGCCACGGTCGTCGCCAGTCACGTCGGCAGCATGGCCGTGTGGTTTGAATCGACTCGCCAGCTGGCCTTGCTGAGCTTCTTCGGGCTGCTTACTTTCGGTTTCTTCTATATACAATACGCCGCCGTCGAGCGGGTCGTCGGCAGGGAACTGAACAAAACACTCGGCCATCTCCAGGTTTCCGGCAGCGCAGCGCTCTTCCTCGTCGGCGTCATTGGAGATGTCGCGGCGCTCGTCTCGAACCATCCGCAATTCGCTGCCAGCGGACTGGGAGACACGATTCTGGTCATTATCTGCATTCTGGGTGAAGGCGCGTTCCTGGTGAACGTGGTGATGACGTTTGTTCTGGCGAAGGATTCCCTCGCGGCGGCGCACCCCGTAATTCCCATTTCGCGTCCGACCACTACGCGCGCCGCCTCGCCGATCGCGGCGGCGCAGAAAATCGCTTCGCACTTCGATTGGTCGAGCTCGCCCGCCATGATCTTCGGCATCGCGGCCGCATTTTTCATCCTGGCGGGAATATTTCTGATCGAAGAATCCGCCGTGCGCATTCCGATCGTCAAGGACGGCGCCATCCTCTACGTCTCGCCGGGATATCTGTGGCTTCCGCTGGCCATTCCATTCGCAGCCTTCGCCCCGGCATATTGGCTGATCGAAATTTTCACCGGCTGGATTTTCGACCGCTCCGCCACGCGCATGAATTTCCTCTGCACGGTCCTCGCCGCGATCGAAGCAATCCGCATCTACTGGGCGTGGTCGGTCACCACGTCGACGGTGGGGTCGCAGCCGCCGGGCGCCGCGGATTTTTTCGGCGCCTTCGCCTTCCTGGCCCTCGCCGCCGGAGCGTTCATCTGGAATATCTGGGCGGCCCAGAACGCGCCGGCGCGGGCTGCTTCGCTACAAACCCACTGAGTTTTTTCCCTTGCCTCGCCGCTGGTACAATCTCGGCGAGGGGTATCACATGAAATCCCCATTCCGGCGGGCGCTGCCCGCCGCTTTCTTGCTGGCATCGCTTGCATTTCCTCATCCCGCCGCGGCGCAATCCGTCGCAGGGCCATGGGAGGGCACGGTTGTCGTCGACAACATGACCGTCCCGTTCCGCATCGACATCACTGGCAAAGCCAACAAGCTCGAGGCCGCCTTCATCAATGGCGACGAGCGCGTCACGTCCTCGCGCGGGATGCAGGTGAAGGACGCCGTCGAGCTCGATTTCGATCAGTATGCCGAAACGCTTCGCGGAAATCTGGAAGGCGGCGAATTGAAAGGCATCATCGCTGGCAAATTCGGGCCGGGGCCGCGCAGCGAGCTTCCGTTTGAAGCGCACCGCTACGTTCCGCAGCCCAACCCGCCAGCGGGCACCGTGCCTGAAATCGGCGGCTTGTGGGAAATCGAGGTGAAAAGCCCGAAAGGCGAGAACGCTTGGCGCTTCGTCGTGCGACAGACCGGCGCGGACGTCTCCGCCGCGATTCTGCGCGTCGATGGGGATACCGGCGCGCTCACCGGCCGCTTTCGCGATGGAAAATTCGTCCTCAGCCATTTTTCAGGCGAACGTCCTTACCTGATGGAAGCCGCGCCGCAGTCCGATGGGAGCCTGGCGATCACGCTGCACGATTACACCGGCGCGCGCGTATTGCCCGCCTATCGCCCGGCCGATGCGCGCGCCAAGGGTTTGCCTGAACCAACCGATCCAGTGCAACACACGCGCGCGGCGGACCCGACGAAGCCCTTCGAATTCAGTTTTCCCGATATTTCCGGCCGCACGGTTTCGAATACGGACGCGCGCTTTCTCGGCAAAGTGGTACTCGTGAACATCACCGGCAGCTGGTGCCCCAATTGCCACGATGAAGCGCCGTTCCTCGCGCAGCTTTACGACAAATATCGCTACCGCGGCCTGGAAATCGTCGCGCTCGATTTCGAAGAGCCGGAGCAGATGGCCGATCTCACGCGCCTACGCTGGTTCGTCCAGCATTATGGAATTCACTACACGGTTCTCGTCGGTGGCGACCCCGACGACGTGAACAAGAAAATCCCGCAGCTGGTCAATCTGAACTCCTGGCCGACCACCGTCTTCATCGGCCGCGATGGCGTGGTGAAAAGCATCCACGCCGGCTTCGCCAGCCCCGCCAGCGGAGATTTTAACGGGCAGCTGAAAGCCGAATTCAGCGCCCGGGTCGAGGCCCTGCTCGCGGAGCCGGTGCCATCGCGGTAGGCTATCGTTTATTCGGCGCCCTTTGTGCGTCCTCTGCGCTTCTGCAGTTCTTTGTTTTTCTCCTAGTCTCCCGATTTCGATAATGGTTCAATGCACCCGAGAAGTCCTCGGGGGGACATGCCAATGGGGAAGAAAATCCTTCGTATTTCCGCAGCCGGATACTGCGGAGCGCTCGTGATGCTGTTGTCGTCGCCGCCGCTGGTGGCGCAGAACATGCAGATCGGCAACAGCCGCAACGTCGCCACATTCACCGTGGCGCAAGCCACGCAGGGGAGAGATCTCTACGCGAAGAACTGCGCCAGCTGCCACGGCACGAGTCTGGGCGGCAGCGAATTTGCCAGCTCGCTTCGCGGGGCGTCGTTCACCATGAATTGGGGCGGCAAAACCGCCGACGAGCTCTTCACCTTCATCAATACGAAAATGCCGCCCGCCAGCCCGGGTTCGCTCGGACCGGACGCAGCCGCGCAGCTCATCGCCTTCATCCTGCAAACCAATGGAGTCGAGGCCGGCGACAGGGAGTTCCCCACGGAGTCCGCAGCGCAGGGCGCGATGACGATCCCGCGCGGCGCCACGCAGCGCAACGCCCCGATGATGCCGCTTTCGCCGCTCGCACCGCCGATGACCCCGGTCGTGCTGCCGAATCCGCTCGAGAAAATTTCGCGGGTCACGGACGCGCTGCTCAATAATCCGCCGGCGGGCGATTGGCTCCTCTGGCGCCGCACCTACGACGATTTTGGATTCAGCCCACTGAAGGGAATTAACAAAACCAACGTCAGCGATCTGCGCGTCGCATGGGCCTGGTCTTTGCCTAATGGGCAGAACGAAGCGACCCCGCTCGAACACGACGGCGTGCTCTTCGTCGATAGTTACGGCGACAAGGTTCAGGCGCTCAACGCCGTGACCGGCGATCTGCTCTGGCAATATTCGCGCCAGCTTCCGAGCGACGCGCGCCTCAGCGTGAAGCGCAATCTGTCGCTCTATGGCGACAGGCTCTACATGCCCACGTCGGATGATCACATCGTCGCGCTCGATGTGAAGACCGGCGACGTGGTCTGGGATTCTGCGCTCGCCGATTACACCAAGGGATACCAGACCACCGGCGGCCCGCTGGTCGCCAAAGGCAAAGTGATGCAGGGCGTAGCCGGCCAGGCGCGCGGCGGAAATTTCATCATCGCACTCGATGCAGAAACAGGGAAGGAAGCATGGCGCTTCCACTCGATCGCGCAATCCGGCGAGCCCGGCGATAGCTGGAACGATTTGCCGGATGAAAAACGCAATGGTGCCTCCGTCTGGACCGCCGGCAGCTACGATCCGGAGCTCAATCTCGCGTTCTTCGGCGTCGGTCAGACCTACGACACCGGCCCCGTGCTGCATCGCGTGGACAAGCCCGGAGTTTCCAACGACGGCCTCTTCACCGATTGCACGCTCGCATTCAATCCCGACACCGGCAAGCTCGTCTGGTATTTCCAGCACGTGCACAACGATCAGTGGGATCTCGATTGGGCGTTCGAACAACAGCTGATGCATCTGCCCGGCGAAGACAACGGCAAGAAGATGGTTGTCACCTCCGGCAAGATGGGAATTTACGAGGGCATGGATGCCGCAACGGGGCAATACATTTTCTCGAAAGACCTCGGCATCCAGAACGTAGTCGCTTCGATCGATCCGAAAACCGGAGAGAAGACGATCAATCCCGATGTGGTCGTGGGCGACGGCAAGCCGCACACGATCTGCCCGCATCCCGGCGGCGGCCGCAACTGGATCGCCGGGTCATATAATCCGGAAACGAAGACTGTCTACGTTCCCATGGTCGAATCCTGCATGGACCTGATTCCCGCGCCCGCCGGCCAGCGCGGCAATCTTTCTTCCGGAGTGAATTGGTTCATCCGCATGCGGCCCGACAATAGCGACGGAAAGATCGGACGCGTGGAGGCACTCAATCTTGAAACGAAAAAACCGGTCTGGATCGATCGCCAGCGCGCCCCGCAATCCACCTGCACGCTCGACACGGCGGGAGGGGTCGTCTTCGCGGGCGCTCTCGATCGCTATTTCACGGCGTACGACGATTCCACCGGAGAGATACTCTGGAGAATCCGCCTCAACGATATGCCCAGCTCGTGCCCCATCACGTTCAGTGTCGATGGCAAAGAATATCTCGCCGTGGTGGTGGGCGCAGGCGGCGCGCAAAGCTTCACGTTCCCGGTGCTGGTTCCCGAAATCCATCTTCCGCCCGACCACGGAGCGGAAATCTGGGTGTTCCAACTGCCGGAGAAAACGTCAGCCGCGAAGCCGATGAACTAGCAACGCGTCAGCAAGCATCCTCAACGCGTGCGGAGTGCGGTAGGTGCCACCGCTGTCTGCGGGCGAGGTTTGCCTGCCCGCTCCCAGCGTTTGTTCGCCGGAAATCCTTCCGCATTGCGCCGACCGAGAAACTCCCGCCAACCCGCCTTGGTTTACAGGCACGAAACGCCAGCCGTGAATCCCTAAATCGCCCTGTGAAACACTATTTCAAAATTTTAATGCGCCGATTTCCAGCCAAAAAGCGCCCATAACTGCATGTAAAAGCGAGCAATATCCTCATATTTCCGTTTTCGATTATTCCAATTCGTATTTTGCGTTTGTCGTTTCCCGGTGCATTCCCCAAACTATCTAAGACTTTAAAGTGAGCTTAACGATCTCGTTTTTCACGTGGAGACGGGATTTTCCCACCAAGCCGGTTTCGGTCGGTGGCGCTGTGGGTTCCGCTGTGGATCTCGTTGAGATTCCGACGACGCCTCACGGCCTGATAGTTCCACTTTGAAAAAAGGAGATCAAAGATGTCCTCCATTGAATCTGGGGTTCTTCAGCAGCACGGTATCGATCTGGAACGTTCGGCTCAACGCACCATTCCCACCTCGCCCCCGTCTCGGCGATCCGCTCCGCTCGTCTTTGCTTTGATCGAGGAAGACGCTTCATCCAAAGGCAAGCGCGTAGCCCGCACCGGCCTTGCGCTCGGAATTCAAATTGTCATCGTCGGCACCATGCTGCTCGTGCCGCTCGTCGTCACCGAAGCCATCGACCTGCACCAGTTCGACAAAACCATGCTGATCGCGCCGCCTCCGCCCGCAGCTCCCGCGCCGCCCGTGGTTCGCGCGCAAGCCGTCGCGCCCAAAATTTCGATTCTTCATCCGCAACTCACAGCACCCACGATTATCCCGAAAAAGATTGTCGAGACTACGTCGGAGATGGGCGGAGGCGCACCCTCAATTTCCGACGCCGGCGGTGTCGCGGGCGGGACCGGCGACGTCCTCGGCGCATCCCTGGCCGCGGTCGCGCCGCCTCCGTCCGCTCCGGAACGCCCGAAGGGTCCGATTCGCATCAGCTCCGGCATGAAGGAACCGCGTCTTCTCGTCGCTCCGCCGGTTGAGTATTCACCCATCGCCAGAATGGCTCGCATCCAGGGCACCGTCACACTGGAAGCCGTCATCGATGAACACGGCAACGTCACCGAAGTGCGCGCCATCAGCGGTCCCGCGATGCTCTACCAGTCAGCCATCAAGGCGGTCGCCGCCCGGAAATACGAGCCGACCTATCTCGACGGCCAAGCCGTCGCCATCCGCCTCGACGTCACCGTCAACTTCCACCTGAGCTGAGCAGCGCCCAGCTCTCGCCCGAGTTCCGCGCGCCGGCGTGGCAGCCAGAAGCTGCCGCGCCGCCGCAAACCCGTCTGCCGCTTCACCGAAACGCCGCCAAGAAACTTCTCAGCGCCGAAACGCACTCCTCCGGCCGATCGATATAAATCTCATGCCCCTCGCCGGCAATGCGTACAATTTCTCCCCGCGCTAGTGCCGACGCGATCCGCTCCTGGTCCGCCAGGGGAGTCGCCGCGCTCCGGGTAGGCGCGAGCACCAGCGCCGGCAGGCTCATTTGCGCCAGGAACGGCGTCACGTCCGTCGTCGAAACTACGCGGCTGTATCCCACCAGCGATTCCTTCTTCGCCCGCGCAAACTGCCGGATCGACCATTCCGTTCGCGCCTCATCCCCCCGCGGCGCTGTTCCCGGCTGCGACAATAGTTTGCGCGCCCAGCCCTCCGACCCCATTTCCGTCAGCGCGCCTTGCCAGCTATCGTGCCCCAGGGCCAGGAATTTCTGCTCCGCTGGCCCGATCGTCGTCGGCGTACCGCACAGCGTCAGCGACCGCACGCGCGACGGATGCCTCGCCACATACCCGACCGCCAGCATTCCACCCGTTGATTCGCCCAGAAGATGCACGTCGTGCAAATCAAGCGCATCGCAGAAGGCCGCCAGATCCCTCACCAGCCCTTCGAATGACCATGGATACCGATCGCCCGGATCGCCAGACCCGCCATGCCCTCGCAGGTCGCGCCGGATCACCCGATAATCACCCGCCAGCATGGGCACCCAGTGCCGCCAGAATTGCGAATTCCGTCCAAAGCCATGCTGGATCAGAATCGTCTGCCGCGCACCCCACGGCGCAGTGAAATCGTCATCCTCAAAATACGTCACATACCCGTTGATCGTAATTTCAGGCATCGTTTTTTCGCAGAGACGGCCGCCGCGAACGACAGCGCCGTCCGCTTCGCTGCCACGCTAGGGTTTCGGCGGCGCTGTCGTTCGCGGCGGCAGATCATCGAAAATCTCCCGCTTCGCGAATTTCCACTTTCCATCCTCGCGCTTCAGCACGTCCTCATAATGTCCAGCCCCCGCCACTACCGACTTGCAGTCCCGCGTCGCAATCGTTTCCCAATAAGCCTGATCGGTTGCCGTGTCTCCGTCGATGTGCAAGGAAAGATTCGTCACCACGTGCATCGTCCGCGGCGTTCCGGCCGGCACAGGGCACGCAGAAGGCGTCGTAGGCACCGCCTGCCCGCCCGCCGCCGGCAGCTTGGTGAAGAATTCCGTGATGGCCGCCGGCCCCGTGCGCTTCGTCGCGCCACCCTGCATGATCAGCTCGCCGTCGTGCGCAAAGAACGAGCCATACACCACCCAATTCGCCGAATCGAGCGCCCGTGGGTAATCTCCCATCAACAGCTGCTCGATCTCCTGACGGTCCTCAATCATCTTCATGCGAGCCGCAGCATCATTCTGTTGGCCCTGCCCGAATGCGCCGTTCGCCGTGCACCATATCAAAACCGCCGCCGAAATAAGAACTGTACGCACCCGCCGAAGTTGTCCTGTCATGGCATCCCCCGTTATTTCGCTCCGCTTCTCCGCGCCCTCAGCGTTTCTGCGGTAAGCTTTGATGACATTTCTCCCGCGCCTCCGTACTGCCGTGGCTTTCCCTTGCCACCCGCGACGTTGTAACCTGTTTTGCCATTTTGCGCCAGGCCCGCGCCCCGTGATCAGGCGCCGTGCGGGATTTCCGAAGGAGGTATTCAAAATGAACCTGCAAAACGCGGTGGCATTAATCACAGGCGGCAGCAGCGGCATCGGACGCGCTATCGCGCAGACTCTCGTCTCCGCCGGAGCCCGCGTGGCCATCACCGGACGCGAAGAACGCCGCCTCGCCGATGCCGCCGCCGCGCTCAAAGTCCACGCGATCCGTGCAGACGTGACCAAGGAGGGCGATGTCGACCGCACCTACCGCGAAGTCCTCGAAAAATTCGGCGATCTCGACATCCTCATCAACAACGCTGGCTTCGGCGTTTTCAAGAATCTCGTCGAAATGGACCTCGCCGACTTCCAGTCCGTCTTCGCCACCAACGTCACCGGCGCGATGCTCATGGCCCGCGGAGCCGCGAAACATTTCATCGCCCGCCAGCGCGGAAACATCGTTAACATCTCCAGCACCGCTGGCCTCAAGGGCGCCGCCCGAGGCACCGCCTACTACGCCAGCAAGTTCGCCCTCCGCGGCATGACGGAATGCTGGCGCGACGAGCTCCGTAAACACAACGTCCGCGTCATGCTCGTCAACCCCAGCGAAGTCCTCACAAATTTCTCCACCATCGCCGGCTTCGAACAAAAACAAAACGAGACCAAGCTCCGACCCGAAGACATCGCCCTCATGGTAAAAGCCATCCTCGAAATGGACGATCGTGGCTTCACGCCCGAACTATCGGTCTTCGCCACGAACCCCAGAAATTGATTTCGGTCGTCAGTCGGATCGCTCCAGGGAATCAAGGGCGGGCCTTCGCCCGAAGGCAAGTCACAGCGGCGCAAGCACGGGCGGCGGCTCACCGGATGCGTCCGGTGCCGGCGGTTCGGGCCCGAGCAGCGACGCCAGAGGCGAATATCGCGGCGCAAAAAAATAAATCGCATAGGCCGGGAAAAACACGATGATCGGTACCGAGATCAGCGCTACGACAAACAGTAGAACCACCAGCGCAACCAACCCGAAAATAACCGCTGCCGAAATCGTGTTAAGGTTCCAGCCCCATCCCGCCGCATGCCCGGCAAGCACCGCTAGGCCCCCCACTCCGCCGAAGACGATCAGCAACACCACGAGCGCAATAATCGCGCCGATCCCGAAGACGATCGTGGCCGCGATCGTCAGCCCGATTTTGATCCCGATGTAGGCGGCATAGCCGCCTTTCTCGAATCGAAGCCCTTGCCATAGCCTGCGCCAACCTTCCATCACCGATAGGTCTTCCAGTGCCATTTGCGGGACAACAAAATCCTTGGTCATTACGCTCACGACTGCCGCGAATATAATCAAGGCAATCAAGATCAAAAACAGGACCAGTCCGGCGAGCACGAGTCCCAGCACATGGTCACCCGCATGCGTGAACCAACCTGCGGCGTAGGCGCACGCCGCGGGAATGCCGATGGCGATCAGCAGAACGGCGAAAATCGCCAGCATGAATAAAAGCCGCCACAGAAAAAGACGGAAGCCGAACCGCTTGCGCCGAGTCCACCCGCGGCGGACGTGACATTCCCGCGCAACCACGCTGTCGAACAGGACGAATTGCATTACGCTGCTGATATACGTGAAGAGCACCAGCAGCACGATCGCCAACGCAATCAGCGCTAGCGCCAGACCGGTCGAAAATGCGGGGTGGTGGGTGAACAGCGCCGGGAAATCGCCGCTGGGAGTCTGTGGCGATCCCCGGTTCTGTGTATCCGCCGGCGAATTGAAGTTGCAACCGCCGAAGGAACTCATCTCGCCAGCCAGAAGTCCCACGAAAGCCAATCGAACCCATTGGCCGAGACGGAATGGCCGCAGCAGCATCTGCCCGGTATGTCGAAAGGCTGGCTGTATCACCTCGCCGGCAGAAGTCGGCAAACGCGCACCTCGATCGGGGGGATTGCTCAGTCGAGAGAAAGTACCGCGAAGCTTGACTGAGAGCAATTACATCGTGCCCGGCCCCTGTGCGGGTAGGCCTTCGCCTGCACGCGAACGACCCAATCGTCCTGTCGCGATTGGTGTCGCACAGACTCTCGCCTCTCGTGCCGCGGTTCGCGCCTCCAAAGTCCGCACTCGCTCACCCCTCGGCGTACTAAGATAGTCGGGTGAAAACCAGCGCCAACATTGGCGACGCAGTCGCCAGTCCCCAGAGCGCGACACCCGGACTGCGCCCAGGCGCGCTGGAAAAAGTCGCGTACATACTTTTTTTCTTCGGACGCCGCAGTATCATGGACACTATGAGCGGAAGTCTCAAACGTCGAACATCGGATAGCCTTTCAGGAGGAACCACGACATGCGATTGAATGAGTACGTCACGCTCGGCCGTACCGGACTTCGCGTCAGCCCGCTCTGCCTGGGCGCCATGGGCTTCGGCACCGCCTGGGGCTGGGGCGCCGACGAAAAGCTGGCTCTCGAAATGCTCGATCTCTATGTCAAGGACGGCGGCAACTTCATCGACACTGCCAACGGCTACCAAAACGGCCAGAGCGAGCAGATCGTCGGCAAATTTGTCGCCGAACGCAAGCTCCGCGACCAGGCCGTCATCGCCACGAAATTCACGTTTGGCACGCAGCAGGGAAATCCCAATGCCGGCGGCAACGGCCGAAAAAATATCTACACCGCGCTCGAAGCTTCGCTCGGCCGCCTCGGGACCGATTACATCGACCTCTACTATCTTCATTCCTGGGACATGATCACGCCGGTCGAGGAAGTCCTCTCCACGCTCACCGATCTCGTCCGGGAAGGGAAAATCCGTTATTACGGGCTCTCCGACACGCCCGCGTGGTATTTCACCCGCGCGCAAACGCTGGCGGAGAAAGGCGGCCTCGAGCGCTGCGCCACGCTGCAGCTTGAATACTCGCTCGCCGAGCGCAATATCGAACGCGAGCATATTCCCGCCGCGCAGGAGCTCGGCATCGGCCTCTGCCCCTGGAGCCCGCTCGCTGGCGGATTGCTTACCGGAAAATACAAACGCGAAGCCAACGGTGGCAGCGGCGAAGGCCGGCTCACGGCACCGAATCCGATCTTCAATAAATTCACGGAGCACAACTGGCGAGTGCACGACGTGCTGATCGAGGTCGCGAAGAAACTCGGAAAGCCGCCCGCGCAGGTGGCCATCAACTGGCTCGTTACCCAGCCGGGCGTCACCTCCGTGATTTTGGGCGCCACGAAAACCGCGCAGCTCGCCGACAATCTCGGCTCGCTCGACTTCGCGATTCCCGCGGATCTCCGCAAGCGGCTCGATGAAGTGGGCAAACCGGAAGCCGTGCATCCTTACAACTTCTACACGCCGGGAATTCAGTCCCGCGTCAGCGGAAATACTTCGGTGCGCGAATGGCGCCGCGGTTACGTTTACGAAGGCCCGCGCGCGCCTGCGCCGGAGAAAAAAGCCAGCGCGAGCTAATCCCTACGCGACGGGCGCGGGAATTTTTCGCGCATTCTCGGCTGCGGGAAGCTCGTCGAGCTTCCGCAGCTCGGGAAACAGCCCGGCCCACGCGAGCGTGACGACGATCGCCCCGATTCCGCCGATCACCACGGCGGTGACGGTGCCGAACCAATGCGCCGTCAGGCCCGATTCGAATCCGCCGAGCTCGTTCGACGTGCCGATGAAAATCATATCGACGGCGTTCACGCGGCCGCGCATCTCGTTCGGTGGCACCAGCTGAATCAGGATGCCGCGAATCACCACGCTGACCATGTCCGTCGCACCGGCCAGGATCAGCGCGATCATCGAGAGCACCATGCTGTGGGAAACGCCGAACAGGATCGTGGCCAAGCCGTAAGCCGCGACACACCAGAACATTTTCGCGCCGGCGTAGCGGCCCAGCGGCCATTTCGACAGCAACAGCGCCATCGCGGCCGCACCGATCGCTTGCGCGCATCGCAGCAGGCCGAGTCCCCACGGCCCGGTGTGCAGAATGTCGTGCGCGAACGCCGGCAGCAAATAGACCGCGCCGCTGAGCAGCACCGCAAACATATCGAGCGATATCGACCCCAGTACCATTTTCTCGCGCCAGATGTAGTGCAAGCCGGCGAGAACCGTTTTGCGGCTGAAGGCTTCGCGAGCGCGCGGCCTGAACGTCGGCTTCACGCCGAGCATCGAAACCGCGGCCGACGCAGCGGCGATCGTGGCCATCGCGTACACCGCGGACGGGCCGCGGAACAGAGCGTAGATCAGCCCGCCGGCCGCCGGCCCCATGATCGTGGCCGCTTCGAAAATAATCGCGGCCCAGGTAAAGGCGGCCTGGAATTGTTCCTCCGGTACGAGCAGCGGCAGAATCGCGCGGCTCGCGGGGGCGTTGAAGCAGCGCACCACGCCGACGAGCACGACCACACCGTAGATCAGAAGGATGGAATGGATGTGACGCAAACTGATCGTGAGCAGCAGCGCCGAGCACACCGCGAAACCCGCGTACCCCACGGTGAGAATTTTGCGACGGTCGTAGCGATCGGCGGTATGGCCGGAAACAAGAAAGAGAAGAATGCCGGGAAGAAACTGCCACAGGCCGACGAGGCCGAGGTCAAGCTTGCTCTTCGTGATTTCGTAAACCTGCCAGCCGATGGCGACCGATTGCATCTCTGTGGCGAGCACGATGAAAAATCGCGCGGTCTGAAACAGCCGGTATGAGGGATAGGTGAACGCTACGGAGCTTGCGTGCGTGGGAGGACCGGAAGCAGCCATCGCAAGTTACTTTGCCACAAAACTTCGTATCGCACGAGACAGGTGAAGGAGTCGCAGCGGATCGCGGGCGCGCAGTTGGTTGAAGTTATTTCGCCGAGCCGGTCCCCAGCATGCCGTCGAAGAATACGCCGAGCAGATCGCGCGTGTCCTGTTCGGAAACCATCGACGGGTCGACGATATGTTCGAGCGCAAGCGCGCTGGAAAATGCGCCGAATCCGGCTGCGGCGGTCGTGAAAGAAACTGGAAGCGTGCGGCCGGTGACGTGCGTGATGCGGCGAAGCAGGTCCGCGGCGGACTCCCGCAGACGGCGTTGGCGCGCGCGCAGCCGCGCATGCGCCTCGGGATGGCGGATCGCGAACATTTTGAATTCGAGCGTCAGCAGGGAGAGCCGCCGATCCTGCGTCTTCTGGACGTAATGCTCGCGGAGCGCGCGCAGAAGTTTCGCGGGACTCTCCTGTTGGGCGATGAGCGCGTTGACCTCGCTCACGCGCTGCCCCACCCAGCGCTCCAGTAGCGCGAAAAAGATGTCTTCTTTGCTCTGGAAATTGGCGTAGAAGGCGCCGCGCGTGTATCCTGCAAGGCTCGCGATATCTTCCAGCCGCGCGGCTTCGAATCCGTCGCGCGCAAAGATTTTTTCCGCGGCTTCCAGGAGTTTCCGGCGGGTGGCCTCGGTGCGCGCCTGCTGCCTGGAGGGCGCTGCGGAAACGGGGCGGGCTGCGACGGCCTGAGATCGTCGGGGAAATGGCTGAGTCATGGTCTGGTCACAGCGATGGAGGCAGTTGCCGGCTGAAGCAGCAATGACGCTGCGCGAGCTTTACAGCATACATACACGCATGTATATTATTCAAGAGTCCGCAGAATTACAACAGGGAATTCATGGCAGCCGCCGCAGCTGTAATCGATCACGCCTCCTGGCGTCCGCGCTACAACCCCTGGCTCGTCGCCTTCACGGTGACGCTTGCCACGTTCATGGAGGTCCTCGACACGTCCATCGCCAATGTGGCGCTGCCGCACATCGCCGGGACGTTCGGCGCGAGCACGAACGAAGCCACCTGGGTGCTGACCAGTTATCTGGTGTCGAACGGAATCGTGCTACCCATCAGCGCATGGCTGGCCACGCGCGTGGGCCGCAAGCGATACTACATGTTCTGCGTGGTGGTGTTCGCCGGCAGCAGCTTTCTGTGTGGTCTGGCCCCGACTCTGGGAATGCTGGTCTTTTTCCGGATCGTGCAAGGCGTGGGCGGCGGGGGATTGCAGCCCAGCGAGCAGGCGATTCTGGCGGACTCGTTCACCCCCCAGCAGCGCGGCATGGCGTTCTCGATTTATGCAATGGCAGTGGTGCTCGCGCCGGCAATCGGCCCGACGATCGGCGGATACATCACCGACAATTACAGTTGGCGCTGGATTTTCTATATCAACGTCCCCATCAGCATCCTCTCGCTTTTCCTGACCTCCCGCATCGTTGAGGATCCGCCGTACCTGGCGCAGGAAAAGATCAAAGCGGCGAGGGTGGGTATCGACTATTGGGGCCTGGGACTGGTGGCGCTGGGCGTCGGTGCGTTGCAGATGGTGATGGACAAGGGGCAGGAGCTTGACTGGTTCGGCTCGCACTGGATCACCTTCGGCCTGATTTTCTCGGCGATCATGCTGACTGTTTTCATCTGGCGGGAATGGCATCATCCGCATCCGATCGTGGAGCTGACGCTATTGAGGAAACGCAATCTGGCCACGGCGATGCTTTCGATGGTGATGCTCGGGATGGTGCTGTACGGCATGACGGTCGTGCTGCCCCAGTTTTTGGAGACCTTGATGGGCTATTCGGCCGCGCAGGCCGGCGAGTGCATGGCCCTGGGCGGCTTCCTGATGATGCTGACAATGCCGATGGCCGGCGCGCTGAGCGGTAAAATAGATCCGCGCTACTTGCTGGTGTTCGGCTACGGAACAACGGCGCTGGGTCTTTACTACGTGGCGACGCATATCAGCCTGGACATGGGTTTTCCCACGGCCGCGATGCTACGGACGTATCAAGTGGCCGGACTTGCGTTCATTTTCATTCCTTCGAACGTGCTGTGCTATCAGGGAATTCCGCGCGAGAAAAGCAACCAGGTGGCCAGCATGATGAATTTCGTGCGCAATATCGGCGGCAGCATCGGAATTGCGTTGGTGAGCACGCTGATCACGCGCGCAACGCAGCGCCGGCAGAACTATCTGGCCGCGAACATGAATAACGGGAACCCACGCTTCCGCGACATGGTCAGCGGCATGTCCGCCACGCTGCACAGCCAGGGCGTAAGCGCGGCCGACGCGATCCATCAGGTCTACGGGCGGCTGACGTTCATGATGGAGCAGCAGGCCGCGGCGCTGGCGTACCGGGATGTGATCGCGCTGCTGGCTGTCGTGGTCCTGTGCCTTGTGCCGCTGGCGTTTCTGATGCAGAAACCCGCAGCCGCACCGCCGAAAGATGCGCCGCCGGCGCACTAAGGGGCCTGTGCCGCCGCGATCCGTTTATTTTGGCGCCAGAAGCCGTACCACGTCGGCAAGGTGGCTCCTTTTCGCGATCATAAGGGCTGTCTCGCCGCGCTTATTACGGATTTCGATGTGGGCGCCTCTTTCGACCAGCAGCCTCGCTGCAGGAGTTGGATCGATCGCACCTCCTGCCGCGGCCATCATCAGAGCGGTGTTGCCGTCGTTGTCCCTGGCATCGATGATGGCGCCGTGGTCGAGCAGAAGGGGCGGCGAATTCGAAAGAGAAAGAGGTTGTTTGGGAGACGTTGCTTGCTATTAAGAATCGCTGGCCGCGTCAAGAAGTGAGCCCTGGCGTGCGGGGTAGGTGATTTGCGTGCCGCTGACATGGGCAAACGGCGTGAGCGCGTGTTCATTGGGTCTTGCGGAGCTGATGATTTCGAGGACGCGGATGCCTCGGGCGATGAGCGCGTCGGAGACGAGCGAGCGGTGGCAGCGCCAAGGGACGGCTTCGGCGCACATCAATACCGTTGGCGCGTTCTTGGCGAACTCGATGGCGCGTGCGAGTGCAGCGGAGAATTCCTCAGTTTGCATGTAGTCGGCGTAGCCGCGGAAGCTGTCGTTGCGCCAGCCGGTGTTGATCGAGTCCTTGCGAGGGTGACGCAGGCCGCCGAGGTCTTTCATGTGGAGGTAGGCGATCTTTGCGGCGTGGAGCGATGCTGCGAGCGCATCGGAGTTAAATTGCGGATTGCGGCGGGATTGGGGGATGGTGCGGATGTCGATGAGTTGCGCGATTTTATGGGCCTGCAATCGTTCGGCGAAATGATCGATGGGATGCGTGGAATGGCCGATGGTGAAAATTGTCAGCTTCGGCGTCGCGGTTGGCATTTCAGCGAGTTGGATGCGTGCGAGGGGCCTTTGGGACGCGGTGTTTACAGGACAAAAAAGCTCCGTCCACACGAAACGCGGAAGACGCTAGGCGCGGGCCTTGCGCATGTTTTTGGGCCAGACGCCCTGTTTTCCCGGCGACAAAATTCCGTTGGGATCGAGCGCGTCCTTGACCTTTTCGTGGAAGCGCAGCAGAGCGTGATTGTTGAAGGAATAGACGTTCATCACGTCGTCCATGTAGGCGATGTGTGTGCGGTATTCGCCCCAGCCGTGCTCGGCGCAGGCTTTGATGAGGCCGCGAAAGACCTCGCGGTTTTTCTTGTTGAATTCGACGTCGTGCATGATCGGGAAGCCGAATAGAAAGACGAACGCGCGCGGAAAAAAGGCCCACGGCAGCGAAATGAACTGGTTTTGCGGCGGCACGCCCATCGAGTGGTACACATCGCCGAGAACTTTCAAGGCTTCAAAAACCGCTTCGCCGCTGAGCGGGACGATCGGCGAAAAATCCATGTGACCCTGGGTTTTACCCAGAAATCCAAAGACCGAGAGATTGGG
>CAZLWY010000072.1:0-32475 GCA_964563425.1 uncultured Acidobacteriaceae bacterium
CGTTCTTCAACGAGTATCTGCGGCACACCGCGCCTCCATCACGGTGTAACCCCGTATCTCTAGAAACTTGCGCGTCATGCGGCGCACCGAATCATCGTCTTCCACGACGAGGATCCTTCCCTCGCCTTCAAGAGAGCGAACGAGTGGCTTCGGTGCCTCGACGACTTCAACGATCTCCTGAACTCGCGGAAGGTAGATTTGAATTGCTGTTCCGGCTCCGAGTGTGCTCGATACAGCGACGTGTCCTCCGCTCTGTTTCACGGTTCCATACACGGTTGCCAAACCAAGTCCCGTGCCCTTGCTTTTGTCCTTGGTGGTGAAGAATGGTTCAAACAGATGCGATTGGGTTTCCTGATCCATTCCGTGCCCGGTATCGCGCACCCGAAGCAACACGTGAGCGCCAACTCGAACTCCCGGGTGGCTTCGGACCCACGCTTCATCCAGTTCGCAGTTCTCGGTCTGGATGGTCAACTCGCCGCCGTCAGGCATGGCATCTCGGGCGTTAAAGACAAGATTCATGATGACCTGTTCCAATTGCGCTGAGTCCGCCTTGACCCGCCCGAGCCCGGGGTCGAGATCGATCCTTTGGCTGATGTCGTCACCGAGAACAGATGGCAACATTTCCACCAACTGAGTAACCAACGCGTTGAGGTCCAACACGCGTTCCTGGAGCACCTGCTTCCGGCCGAAGGCCAAGAGCTTCCTCGTTAACGACGATGCTCGATCAGCGGCTTTTATAATTTCGGCCAGCTCCCGACTGAGGGGAGCACCGGGGCTAACTGCGTTCAATGAAAGTGCAGCTTGGCCGCGGATGATCATGAGCAAGTTGTTGAAGTCATGGGCAACGCCACCCGCGAGTCGGCCGACGGCTTCCATCTTCTGCGCCTGTCTGAGTGCTTGCTCCGCTTGCTCGCGCCCGGCGATCTCTTTTTCTAACTCAAGATTCGTGGCTGCCAGCTCACCGACGTGAAGTCGCGATGATTCCGCCATGTAAACGGCGAACGCGAGTACCATGGCGACCAAGCTGCCGAGACCGAAGACGAGCATCGGCAGAGGCGATCGTATGTAAGCAACGGCCCCGCTCTTCGGCCACGCGCGCACCCGCCAGTGTAACTGCCCAAATGCTATGTTCGCTTCCTGGACATAGCGCCCTTCGCGAACGGGTTCGGGCGAGGCGCGACGATAGATTTCTTCATCGCCATCGTAAACAGCCACCCAATAATCGGGCGCGACACCTTGGAGGATGGAAGATAGTAATTCCTGGTACTGAAATACACCGACCAGATAACCGCTCAATTCCTTCTTTGAATGCACTGGCACGAAAACCCAGAAACCTCGGCCACCCTGCGGCAGGTTCCCAGGCGAAGTCGTCACGACGGTGCTCCCGCGGTCCGCGGCGTCTTCGAGCATGGCGCGCTGATTCTGGTCAATACCTTGCGCTACTCCGGTGTCAGTTTGATGTCCTATTTCTGGCGTCATCCAGACTACGTGGAATGTTGGATCCACCCACTCGATCGCTTGGTAGGCGGGATAGCCACTCATCACCAGACTCGCATCGGATTCCATGTCCTGCTTGCCGGGTCCCGCCTGCCAGTACCCCGCCAAGCGCTCGAGCGGAAGAATACGCGCTCTCAGTTCCGATTCTGTCTTGGTTTTAACGAATAAAGCCTCCTCTCTCGTCGCGGCCTCGATCTCGGCGCGTCGGTGGATGAGTAGTAGTTGCCAAAGTACCAGGGCCGCGATGATGGTAGTCAAGCCGAAGACGGCCGGTAGCAACAACCGGCTGACGAGGGTCCTGTCGGTTCTTAGTCGCAATTTAGCTGCCCAATCTGGGCGGGGCGCTTAGAACGATGGGATGAGGCCGGGGATCGGTCAGGCCACCGCGCTCTAAGTAGGGTTCTGATTATAGTCTGCGGTGAATCCAGTGCAAGTAACAAGCGCGCCTTGGCATCGAGACGAGCCGCCGTCCGGACGCAGCGGATGCGGTTCGGGCATCCCTTGCGGCGAAGACGCCGCGGAATTTGCTGCCGGAAAATAACGGCCTTCCGCAGATCAAACTGTCTCAGGAATTTTTCCACGTTCGATGGTCCCGCTCGAAGGAATGTGTCTCGTGGGGACGCGTTTTCCTCTTCATTTCGTACAGCGCGCGGTCGGCCGCTCCGAGCAAGTCGTCCCGGCTTTCTCCGTCCTTCGGATAAACTGCTGTGCCAACGCTCACTGAAATTCTTGGCCCTTCGGCGTCGAGCGCCACACGCTCCCGGATTCTGTGGGCCACGCGATCGGCTTCGGGGGGCCCGGCTTCCGGGATCACCAGCGCGAACTCGTCGCCCCCGTAGCGTGCGGCCGTGTCGATTTCGCGACAATGCACACGGAGGATATCCGCCGTACGGCAGAGCGCGCGGCTGCCAGCCAAGTGGCCGTGTGCGTCGTTGATGGATTTCAGTCCGTCGAGATCGAGCAATAGCACGGCAAATGTCCTGTTCGTACGGCCGAAGCGACGGATTTCGGTATCGAGGACGTCGATAAGCCTTCGATAGTTCGCTAGTCCGGTCAGTGGATCGCTCACCGCGAGATTCAGAATCAGTTCGTCCGCGCGACGCCGCTCGGCGGCCTGGGCCGCCAGAGCGAGGGTCATCACCGCTACGATTGCCATAAACGACTGGAGAAGCAGAAGTGATTCGTTTTTTGTGCCAATCGCGAACGGCCCATAGCCGTGGAGAGTGCCCCAAACGGCGACGCTTGAGAGCAGCACGATCACAAGGGAAGCCTCGCGCTGCCCGAATCGCAGGGCCGCCCAGATCAGAAAGGGCACGCAGAGATACTCCAACGGGTAATTCCGCGGGGCGCGGAAGAGCAGGCCACAGAAGACGATTTCGCCGACCAACAGCAGGCCCGCAGTTAGCGCGAGCATTTCGCCGAACGTCGCCCAGCGCCAGCGGATTCGGAAATTCGAACTCCACGAAATCAGCAGCGGCGCCACGACGATCGCGCCCACACCATCGCCCAGCCACCACGTCAGCCAGATGTCGCGGTAGTCCGGCCAGGGCGCAAATCCTCCCAGCGAAAGCGATGTAACGCCGATCGTGGCGGCCACGGCCGTGCCCACGGTTCCCGCGAGCAGAGCGAATTTGAAGGTGTCGGTCCCGCGCTCAAACGCTTTTCGCCCGTTGGCGAAGCGGATTACCAGATAGGCGGCGACCAAACTTTCGAGCGTGTTTCCCGTCGCTATACCGAGTGAGGTCAGCGCCGTGCCGACTGTCGTAATGTTCACGAGGAAGGCGCCGAGAAAAACGCCCGGCCAGACACGCGTACCGAAAAACAGAATCGCCGCGACCGCGATTCCCGTTGCGGGCCACACGGCCGTCGAGCTGGGATGCACGAACGCCATGCTCAACCCCAGTTTGCCGGCGAGGAAGTAGGCAACCGTCAGAGCAGGGATGATGAGCAAAACGTTTTTTCGATTTTCCGCCGTCGTGAGGTCCATGAGGCTCGTCCTCATCCAGCTTGGCTGGTTGTCCTATGAAATATGACGCAGCGGACTGCTGATACGATCAGTCGAACGGACAGGCGAAACGCCAAAACGTCATACAGCGAACGCTGTAGCCCCAATGTATAGGTTACTCGGCACTCGACACCGGGCGGGTCGGACTCATGATTCGCCTTGACGGCGTCTCGGACGCGTCGCCAGTGCCACGAATGTGTCCAAGCCGATTTATTGATTCCGGGCAATTTACGCGGCAAATTTCTGGAGAGTCGTTATGGGACGCCACCCCTTGGTGATCGCTTCCGGGTTTAGGCCTCATTGGTTTCGTTGCGAACCGCAGAGTGAATACGCTCGGTCATTGAGTGACCGTCGAGCCCGTGCATCCTGTTCGCGCGCTGGGTCTCCGCGGTTTCTGTTGCCAGGCCCAGCGCGACTGCGACTTCCTTGCTGCCTTTGCCATCGCCAAGGAGCTGCACGCATCGGCGAAATTCTTGTCGTGAAATATGGCCTGTTGAGGCGAAGCAAATCGACGGCGGCCAGCAGATCGCGTGTCGATCGCCCGAACAATTTAGCGGTTGGCCATGCGCAACTACCGGAAACTCGGTATTGAGTCTTTTGAACGCCCCACGTAGGATGCCGATCGGGGTAGGCGACCGTTGGCGCGTGTGCCATGCCTGGTTGGGCTGAACTCGCCAGAATATCCGCAGATTCCAGGGTTCGCCGCAAGGGGGCGTGTGATCAAACGTATTCTAGTGGCAGACGATCACGCAAGCACGCGACGCTCCGTGCGAACGCTGATTACGCAGCGATCGGATTTGGAAGTGTGCGCGGAAGCAGCCGATGGACTCGACGCGGTGGAAAAAGCAAAGGCCCTGTCTCCGGATGTAGCTATATTGGATCTAGCAATGGAAGGATTAAATGGAGTAGAAGTTGCTGCGGCGATACGCGCGAGCAACCCCAACACCTTTGTCATAGCAGCCAGCATGTACGACGTGGAACCGCTTTTTGGCCGGCTACAAAACGTTGGCATGAAGGGCTTCATATCAAAGAACCACCTTGCGACTGAACTTTTGCCGGCCATCGACGCGGTCCTAGCAGGACGCAGCTGGTTCCCCACGTAGCAATCGCCCTGCCGCTGCTTCGCCGCCGACCGGGGGAATGATCCCTGCTGTTCTGCTTAGCGAAAAGCCAGCAAAACGAGGAGATTCGCTCCGCTTCTCTCTTCCGAATTGCAAATCGAAACCGTTTTTCGACAACCTGCCAGGAATTACGCCATCGGTTGGCGCGTCGATGAGTTGCCCGGTGAGTCCTGATTGTATACCCGCCAAGCGACCTGAATTCGTCGCCAGCCTGAGCAAGTTGTAGGTAGTGATGCCTCATTGTTCCTCAAGGGAGCCTCCAGCCCCTGGACGGCGGAGCTTGGCTGTTGTGGTGACCTGAACGGCATACAGCGTCTCCCCGATTGCGTGTTTTTTGCTGGTCGAAATACCGTTGCGAGAGGTAGGTCAACGGACAGAACCGTGGATCAGAAGCCGAGAGTCTTGTTTCTTTCAATTCGAAATTCCGCCCGAGTTCAGATGGCCGAGGGGTTCTTGCGATGCTTGGCGGGTGATCGTCTGTCCCTACTAGCGCCGCCAGCCGGTAAGGATGGTGATCTGTCTGTTCGCTTTTTGTTCGCTTCGATGTATGATTGGAGTGACGCAAATCTCAACCCTGCAGAGGGGTGGACTTTGAAAAGTTCAACTCATTGGTTTTCTAAGACTCTCTTCGTTGTCTACGTCCTGGCCATTTTTTGGACTTCATTGACCTATGCTTTCGAGCATAAAGTCACGGCAACTCCGATTCCCCCGGTGACTTCCAACCCGCGGGGGGAACCGAGGATTCGGGCGTATGTTGAAGGCGCCGCCAAAACCAGAGGCATAAATCCTCAGGCCGCCGAATGGATTGTTACGCACGAATCTCGGGACCATCCAGAGGCGACCGGAGACGGAGGGGAAAGCCGAGGTCTTTGGCAAATCAATCGGGCTTGGCACCCTGAAGTTTCCGATGCCTGTGCGTATAACGTCGCTTGCAGCACGGATTGGTCTCTGGAGCGCATTCGTGCTGGCCACATAGACGAATGGCGTACCTGGAAATACTGCAAGGAACGGTTTAAAGACTGCCCCTTGGATTCAAAATAACGATTCACGGCGAGAACAGCGCGAAGCTCTTTCTGGACCCTTGGGTTGCCGTTCGTCGAACGATCTACGGCGAATCGAGAAAACAGAGGCTTGTAGCTACGGTCTAGTATTTCCGCGAAATGTTCAAACCAAAACTCTCGATACCGGAAGTGTTGCTAACGAGTCCGCTGACAATACGGTGCCCGTTGTGCGGAGCAAAGCCTGGGAGAGACTGCCACGCAAAGTCGGGAGTATTCGCAGCTGTTCACGTAGTCCGGATCAAAGCGGCAGCAACTGTTGGCGTGGAGGGGAACTCGACGTGAAGCAATCTGGGTAGGTAAATGACGTGAGCCGGATTACCGGTGGAGTTCGTAGGGGGGTCCGTAACGACTGAACGGTTTGTTGAAAAAGGCGTTTGAACCCGGTCTTGCCACCCCGGTTAACGAATTGCTCCTCGCGAGAAGACAACAAAAGGAGGGGATCTCTCAGCCTCTCTCTTCGAAATCTCGAGCCGAAACCGTTTTTCAACCACCGGCTCATCAGGACTGGCTCGCGCGGTCGCGGGCCGACGCTGTTCAACTCGGATCTCCGGTGAGTACTTAGCGCGACACAGGTCTACGCTGTGTGCCCTATTGCACAGTCTTTACAGATCGAATACGCGAATAGTGTGACTAGTGGAATGCCCATGAGGATTTGCCTTGAAGCCTATCGTGAACGAAAAATCGACTAAGGACGCTCCGGAGCTTTCCCCTTCTGCGTCACCGCTATTTCCCGAACGAGAAAGAAGAATCGGAACCTTGCAGTATCGTGCGCTGCTGGAAGCTGCGCCGGACGCCATCGTGGTGGTCAATCAGTCCGGGACAATTGTTCTGGTCAATGCGCAGGTCGGCAATCTCTTCGGATATCGCCGTGGGGAATTGATAGGCCAACCCGCCGACATTTTGGTGTCTGAACATTCCCGGCTTCAACACAGAGACCATCACGCTCGCTTCCTGACACCGCGCTCAGAACGTCCCGCGCTGCTGGGGCATGAGCTATTTGGTTTACGCAAGGACGGCACCGAATTCCCCGTCGAAATCAGGCTAAGCCCGGTGGACACGAAGCAGGGAGTCCTGGTCGCCAGCGCGATCCGGGACGTAAGCGTCAGGCGAAAAACGGAAGAAGATCTCCGAAGATTTGCTGCGATTGTCGCATTTTCAGACGACGCGATTATCGGAAAGACTCTCGAAGGGATCATTACGAGCTGGAACGCGGGTGCGGAGCGAGTCTACGGGTATTCGGCCGAACAGGTCATCGGGAAGTCCATCGATGTTCTGGTTCCCGCCGATCGGTTAGATGAGATTCCCGCGCTTCTGGAACGCTTGAAATCCGGTAAGAAAATCCGTAATTTTGTGACTCGTCGCGTGACAAAGGACGGAGAAGAACTCCAGATTGAACTTACCATGTCCCCAATACGAGATGCTCTGGAGAGAATTGTTGGCGCTTCCGTCATCGGCCGCGACATTACGAGTTACAAGGAAACGGAAAGCAACCTGACAAACAAGGTGGAGGAATTAAAGGGCTGTAACGAGGAGTTGGCGCAACTTGCCCAGATTACCTCTGACGATTTGCCGGAGCCGCTGCGGGTAGTGACGGAGTCCGTTCAGCTTCTTGCAACGCGGTACAGAGGAAAGCTGGACTCTGATGCCGACAAGCTTTTTGCCGCCGCGCTAGCCGGGGCCCAAAGCATGCAGCGGTTGATCGCGAGTCTCAAGGTTTTGACGAGTATCGGCTCGACAGGTACGAAGCTCATTGACACTTCCAGTGAAGATGCATTGCAACAGGCCATGTCGGATCTTGCAGGCCCCATCGGAGAGAGTGGCGCGCTATTGACGCACGATCCTCTGCCTGACGTCGTCGCGGACAATATGCAGCTGGTTCAGTTGTTTGAGAACCTGATTGAGAATGCGATTGAGAACAAAGCTGGGGAAAATCCCCATATACACGTCTCCGCAATCAAGAACGACAAACAGAGATGGATATTCTCGGTGAGGAATAATGGCACCGGTATTGATCCGGGGAACTTGGAGCGACTGGACAGACCCCGAGAATTACGCGGAACGAGGATCGATCTGCTCATCTGCAAGAAGATTATCGAGCGTCACGGGAGCAGCATGTCAGTCGAGTCGCAACTCGGCCATGGTTCCACTTTTCGTTTTGAGCTGGCGGCGAGCGAGAGACGAAACTGAAAAAGTGAAGGAAGTCGCCTCACTGCCGGAGTACTACGTGGTCCGGTTTGAGGCGAATAGTGTGAGCCGGAAGGAAACTCGACGTAAAGGGGTAAGCGCGAGATACAGATTACCCTTGCGCGCACCCCGCCGGGAGAAGGATGAGTCGCGCCAACGCCAGGGTCTTGAAGGGAGTTTACTCGGCTTGACCGAACGGCCGTCAGGCACAAGCAAGTCCGGAAACCGAGTGGCTGCGCGCGCGACCGATGCATCAGGGCGTTTTCTTGGATGGCGGCGTTTTTTCCACTCCCTTGGTGCTGATCAATGCCAAGAAGTCTTTCGAGTTAAACGGGTATGCGCGGATGGACTGTTGTCCGGTGGTGCTCAAGGTGACGTCGACGCGCCGATTGTTGGCCAAGACCATTACCTCGAGATTATCCAGCATCTGTTGCCTGTCGGCGGGAGTCAGGTCCGGATCTTGCGCTATTAGCTCCTTGGTCTGGTCGGCAGTCAGCTGGTCTTCTTTGCCAAGTGGTTGCGTATCAATGTGGTCGGCAGGTACACCGTGTCCCACGAGGAAGTTCTTCGTGCGATCCACACGTCGCTCGGTCAGATGCTTGTTGAATTCAACCGTGCCGCGGGGATCGGCATGGCCACTGAGAATCAAGTGGGCATCCGGCATGTATTTCAGATAGCTCGTAAAGTCTGTGGCGAGCGAGGCGAGGATCGCTGCCTGGCTGTCGACCAGGCCGCGGTCGGGATGCTTGGGGCTCGGCCGGGCGGTTTGAAAGTAAATGCTGTGGAGAGCAAGCTTGGTTTCCAACTCCTTGATCTCAGGAGCTGGGGCCGGCGGAGCTTCGACGTTCACGTTGGTCGTGGAGGAGGCCGCGAGTGCTGGGTTGCGGTCATCGCTTAAGTTGCAAGTAACCGTGATGGCGCCCGGCTGTGCGCCGCGCGTATTCAGAGTCGCGTTCGCGCTATTCGCTGTGATGTCGCCGGCGCTGGTCGTGTAGCTGTAGGTCAGCCTGCGGCCATCCGGACTGCTTGCGTCCGAACTGATGGTGGAGGTCCCGCCTGGCGGCACGCTGGCCGGATTCGACGAGCATGAAATCACGGGCGGATGGGGCTGCTTCACGACGAACCTGGCGCTGCAGGATGCCATACCGGTTTTACGGCCATCGCTCAGGTTGGCTGTGACGATGTAGGGCCCGGGCTGCAACCCGGCAGTGTCAATCTGTGCGGAGGGGCCGCCGCGCCCGGTCACATTCACGCCACTCCCACTCCAGCTGTAGGCAATCGTACGCTTGGAATCGAAATTGGATCCAGTCGCATTCGCGGTCACGATTTCTGCTGCGAAGACTTCACCCGGTTCGACCGAACAAGACGCGCTTGGGGCTAGCGCGGCGGGCACGCTGGATCGGAAGACGATTCCCGCTGAAAGGCGCGTGTTATCGCGGGTACCGGTTGTGCCCGCGGCGGAAGAGGGATCCTTGAACCGAGTCATCAAGTATTCGGCTTGGATGAGGCGGATCGCGAAATGGCGGCTCACGTTGAGGTCAAGTCCACCTCCCACGGCCACGGCAAGAACGTTCTCGGAGGGGAGGGGAGCACATTCCGGAGAACCCGTACAACCGTTGATCGTTACCCTCTGCGCGTTCGCATCGCCGACCAAGGCTTGAGCAAAGAGCGTGAAGCGAGGCTGCCGGTAGGAAAGGCGCGGGCCGCCCATGTACGTAAAGACCTTTCCGTCAGCGCCCACATCGCGAGCAGGGCCTCCGGGCTGATTGAACGTGAGAGTGTCAGCGTGGTAGCCGGCAAAGTCGCCAACGACCCCGAAGTAGCGGTTAAAGTTGATCGCAAGGTTGGTGTCGCCTCCCTGAATATCCGCGATTCGATTTTGAAGGCTCATCGGCGTAGCCAATACGTTCGAATAACCCAGGAAGAGCTCAAGCCTGGGCCAATCACGGCTCCCGGCTTCTCGCTGCGGCGCGGGCGTCGGGATGGGAACGGGCGGCGTGGCCTCGACGGCGGCGGCTGCCGCGCCGGAATCGGCGGCCGTATCCTTGTCCGCTGTGGTTCCGGCCTTCGCCGGGGATCCTGGCTTGGGTGCGTCGTCAGCCCGGAGTGGGTACGCCAGCAGAAAACTAATCGCAACGGCGGCAAACATGCGCGCTACAACTTTCATCGTCGGCTCCTGAGTTGCGCTTCGTATTCGCCTGACTCGATCCAAGGCACGATCTGCGAACCTCTTTGCTTTTGGCCTGAATTACCTGAAGCCTTAGGGCACATTGATGATGGTATTCACCATCGTGACGGGTCCGACCAGAACCAGGGCTCTTCCGTCGAGCACGGTGAACGGCGGCGCATTGTTGCCGGCGGTAGAGAACGTTATTGCGGACATGGCGATGATCGTTCCCACCATGGTGCCGCCCCCGGCCCCGTTGATGGTCGCGGCGCTGCCAACTTGCCAGAAGACGTTTGAGGCCTGAGCGCCGTTGGTCAGGATCACGTTGCGAGGGGCTCCTGCTGCGCCGACCGTGAGAGTGGTGGACATCTGAAAAACCCAGACAGCGTTCGCGTTGCCCTCGGCGTTTAGCGTGAGATCGCTCCCCGTCAATAGAAAGGAACCAGCCGGGGCGGTATAGACTCCGGGAGTGAGTGTCAACCCACCGAGGTTGGCGCCTGGATTTGCGCCCGGCGGCAAGTTAGCCATGGCGTTATATGCAATCAGCGCGTCGGCTGCGGCGTCCTGTGCAACCAACAAGGTCGTAGCAGTTCCTTCATTCGGACAACTTGTAGTCGGAGGCGGCGGCGCGGTGTAGATCTCCCCGTTGACGACTCCGACGTTCAGCGGGGTTTCGATATAGCTGCAAGGCGCCGGACTTCCGGGCAGGGTCGTGTCATTGAAGCCGGTCACTGCCGTCGAGACCGCGGTAGTGCCGAGGTCTCCGTTGTTAATCTGCGTATTGATTCCTTGGTTGGTGATTCCCGCGCCGCCCCCAAACGCGCCGAAAGCGGCGGCCGACCCGAGGTCGATTGGTGCGGGGCCCGCTCCTGCGAACGGAGGACCGGTGGTAAACGTCCAGGGATTCGTGGCGACGCCCGCAACCAGCGGATTGCCGGACAGATCCCTGGCGCCGGTCGTCACCGTGGCCGTGTAATCCGTGTTCATCGCCAGAGGGCTAGTCGGCGTAAACGTCGCAATGTCGCTCGACGCTGGGTAGGTTACTGTTCCGACGACAGGGATCGCGCCGGGCGCTGTCAGCGTGAAGGTCAAAGACGTGAGGGTTGCCGGATTCATTGGTTCGCTGAAGGTTGCGTTTACGCTCGCGTCCAGCGCAACGCCGGTCGCGATGTTCGCCGGATTGGTGAGAGTGATGGTCGGTGAAGCGGAATTGGCTGTGGTCCCGGTCGTGAAGGTCCAGGGATTCGCGACGGCGCCAGAACCCAGGGCGTTGCCCGCCAGGTCCCGCGCTCCGTTCGTGACCGTCGCGGTATAGGTCGTGCTGGCTGTGAGATTCACTACCGGCACGAAGATGGCGCTGTTGCTTCCCGAGGCGTAGCTGACCGTGCCGGCCACCGGCGTTCCGCCGGGAGCGGCTAACGTAAAGGTCGTGCCGTTGATCGTGGCGGCATTCATGGCCGTACTAAAGGTTGCTGCCACCTGTTGGTTGAGTGGCACGCCGGTAGCACCGTTCGCCGGGTTTGTGGAGATGATTGTGGGCGCACTCGAATTCGTAGTCGTGCCGGCCTTAAACGTCCACGTATAGTCCGCTGCGAGTGGGAGCCCTCCCGCGCTCATCGCTCCCGTGCTAATCATGGCGATATACGTATCGCTCATGCCCAGATTGACCGTTGGGGTGAAAATGGCGGTGTTGCTTGCCGGAACGTATGTAACGACGCCTGCGACCGGTGTTGCACCGGGCGGCCCGGTTAGCGTGAAGGTCAAAGCCGAGATGGTCGCCGGATTCATGGCCTCGCTGAAGGTTGCGGAGACCGCCTGATTCAGCGGCACGCCGGTCGCGTGATTGAGCGGGACGGTAGAAGTCACTGTCGGGACGCCAACGGTTGTAAACGTCCATGAAGTGCTGGCCAGCGCATTGCCCGCCAGATTTGTCGCGCCGGGCGAAATAATGGCGGTGTACGTGGTGTTCAAGAGCAGATTAGCCGCGGGAGTGAACGTGGCCGTCAGGCCGGAATAGGTCACCGTGCCGCCGATGGCCACACCGCTCGGTAGTAACACCATAAAGGTCCCGCCATTGATCGTCGCGGGATTCATCGCTTCACTAAAGGTTGCGGTGACGATCTGGTTGATCGGCACGCCCGTCGCGAGATTCGCAGGGATCGTGGAAACCACGATCGGTGCTACGAACCCGCTTTGTTCTCGACCGCAACCGGCCGCAAGAACGCTCAGCACGATTACCAAGAACCAGATGGCACCGGCCTTCATTGTCTGCATGGGACTCTCCCGTTAATCCGTGCCAAAGCGCTTTCCGGAACCATCGCCAAGCGTTGCCGCCGGAAACTTCTTGATTGCTGAATCTTCATCTCGAGTTCGCATCCTTGGCGATTCGAAGGGGCCTCAGACTGGAACGATGCACGTCTGGTGTCGGCATTGCCTGCTACGGCCGAAAGGGGGCCGACGAAGCATGCTCTTGCGGCCCGGCCATCCGGGCCTGTTCAAGAAAGAACACTCGATATTCGTGTGTCGTTATTAACAACAGCGGGGATTTTCCAGCCAAAGATCTCGACGTGGCAGGGCACTGTGTGTGGGAAGGTCCTGCCGACAAAACGCGGCAGCAGATTCCGGTGAGCGGCGCATGTTGGGCTTCGATTTCTCGGACGGAAGCATCGTTTGAGAGCTATGGTTTTCGGGGGTATTGGTGAAATCTGCGCACGGACCGAGGGGGGCGCCATGAGTTGGACCCTCTGGTTCGAACGAAGCTGTGGTTAAATCCAAACGGCTTGTTTGGTGCCGCTGAGGAATCCAGAAATGCCGTCGAACCCACGTGCAGATACCTGGCGAGACCTGGCGAAGGAAACGTTGGAATTATCAGCGCAGCGCCAAGCGAGTCGCAGCGAAGGGGGGCTGTGCCGAACAGTCGTTTTGATCTTCCCGACACTCCCGAATCGACCAGCGAGGAGTTGTCGAAAGCTGCGACTTCCAACGCGATGAGAGAACCGAAGTGATCATTTCGCATTCCCCCCTGGACCCGACGTGGATGCGATTGATATCTAATTCCAAGCCTTAACGAACAAGGACGTCCTTCTGAGCTGACGAGGAAACCATGCACACAGTCCGAATACCAGGTTTTCGTTTGAAGTCTCTTGTGGGCTATTCTGCGGGAATACTGGCGCTCAGCCTTGCTTTCATCGCGCTCGCTCATGGTAGGAAGGTAAAAGCAGCGGAGAGGGCTGACGGATGCGACGAAGGCTGTCTCAAGGGCGTCATGGATACCTATCTCGATGCGCTCTCGAAACACGATCCCTCGCTTGTGCCAGTGGCCGCACATTACCGTTACACGGAAAATGCCGCACAGATTAAACTCGGCGAAGCGCTGTGGGTGACGTTCAATTCGTACGGTAAATACCGCCACGATGTTTACGATCCCGAGACTGGCGGGGTCGCAACCTATCTTTCCATCATCGAAAACCATGAAATGCCTTATCCGGACTTCCTCGCCATCCGTTTGAAAGTGGCCAACCGAAAGATCACCGAAATTGAAACCGTCGTCGACCGTCACGCACAGGGCACCGAGAACATGCCACCCAAGGATCCGACTTGGATGGAGACGATGAACCGCATCGAGCCGGAATCCACGCGGATTTCGCGCGAGGCGCTCAAGACGGCGGCACTGGGCTATATGCGAGCGGTCGCTTTCCACAACGGAAACCTGGCGCCGTTTGCGGAGTCCTGTATTCGACTCGAAAACGGCACCTTGTCGGCGCTTGGGCCGAACGACAACCCCCCCATCCCGGTTACGAAGTCTCCACCACTTGCAAATGGAAACCCGCCTCCGCCTAGTTTCTTCGTTTTAGGCTTGGGCTGTGGAAAGCAGCTTGACCAAAAATCCTACACGTTCATCACTGGTTATGAAGACGCCCACTTCCCGATTGTGGACACTCAGCGGCAGATCGTGTTCGCTACCTTTGACTTTATGCGGCGCGGCAACGTGGAGAGCTGGACTTTTGAGGGCCGGTCCGTCCCGTACCCCGAAGGCATGCGGTACCCGAACGAGATTCTGAATACGGAGATCTTCAAATTCGTGAATGGCAAGATCACGCGGGTTGAGGCGGTGTTTGAGGGTCCCCAGAGCTACATGCGCGGCACTGGGTGGCCTGGCGGCACTCAAGCCGAATCGCGCCCAATCGACGAGTAATCGTGTCGCGCAAATTACCTCTCGCCTTCGGCCAGCTTCACGAGCGTGTACAACGCCTGATGAGTCGGTGTCGGCACACCCAGCTCCGCACCGCGCCGCGCGATGTATCCGTTCAGCGAGTCGATCTCCGTGCGCTTCCCGCGCATCATGTCCTGCGCGGTGGAAGAGTAAGCTGCGGTGACTTGCGCAGCAATCTTGAACGACCCTTCCACCGCCGCCTGCGGTTCGGAAAATCCTGGCGGATGGACGCCCGCAGCCCGAGCGACCGCGAGGAGTTCGTAGACCGCGGCCTCTACAAGCTTCCGAGCCTCGGGATTTGCCGCGATTCGCCCATACGTCGCGTGGCCGAGCGCCGAAATGGCGTTCAACGCACAATTCGACGTCAGCTTGGCCCAAAGTTCGCCCTCGATGTCCTCTGCAATACGGCAGCCGACGCCGGCACGTTCAAAGACTCCGGAAACGCATTCGCCCTGCGAATTGCGCGGGCCAACGACCAGATTGCCTAGCCCGCTATGTTTCACTCGTCCCGGCTCCGGCACGGACGCTGCGACATAGACCACGGCCGACAGCGCATCAATCCCGGACGCAACACGAATCTGCTGCGCGTTGTCCACGCCGTTCTGCATGCTAACGACCAGCGCCCCGGGAACGAGCAATGGCGCGAGCGCGCGTGATGTCACGGCATTATCGATGGTCTTTACGCAAAAAAGAATAATGTCCGCGCCGCGCACGTCCTTCAGTTCCGTCGATGCTTCGACGCGGACGCTCGCTTTGAATTGCACAGTGTCGAGAAAGAGCCCGTTCTTCTTCACCGCTTCGACGAAAGCCGCGCGTCCAATCATGATTACCGGAGCGCCAGCCTTCGCCAGCATTCCGCCGAAGTATCCCCCCACCGCGCCTGCGCCCACGACAGCAACCCGCGGCCAATTCTTGTTTTCTCTCATGTGGTAACCGCCGAATTCAGCCGATCGAAGGCCCCGGCAGAATGGATGAAGTCCTTATGGCACTGACTGAACTCCCGAGCGCACCTCGATTGCCCCAATCAGGGCAAAGCTTTCGTATTCGGTCATACAGATTCAGCGCGGTCATCGTCGGACGCCAGTTCCTTTCCCGTAGCCATTCGCCTGTTACTTCCGCCTTCTTGTTCTTATTATCGGAACGCCGGCCATCGACCGAGTCTCCGCTAGAGATATGTGATGTTTAAAAGCACAATGAAGGTGCAAGTTTTGCGACCGGTTGGACCTTGTCGCGCTGTCGAATCCGAAAGTCAACAGCAGTCGGCTATCCCAGGCTCCTTAGTTGTCCGTAGGTGAGCGACCGGCGACACTCGAACTCTCGACCCCCTGGTTCGAAGCCAGGCAATAGCCAGCAGGGTCGATTACCCTAAGTCATTGTTCCGGCACCGCATCATGGCTTATTGTTGTCTGGTCGGCCGGAATTATCTCGTCGTCTCATCTTCGTTTCCACGGCACTTCTGCTGATGGCAATCGG
The DNA here is from genome assembly GCA_964563425.1 of uncultured Acidobacteriaceae bacterium. GTDB lineage: Bacteria > Acidobacteriota > Terriglobia > Acidiferrales > UBA7541 > Palsa-295. The sequence continues at coordinate 15,722 of CAZLWY010000072.1, forward strand.
CGACATCAAATCGAAAGACTAGATCAGCGATCCGCCAGGCCTCCGCCGCGGGCCGGCTCCAGGTAGTTCTCGACCCAGATCGATTGAAAGGAGAATCCAAATGAGTGGCCCCCAAAGGTTGGTCTCATTTGTGTTGGCGTGCGTTTCGAGCGTAACGATGGCTGGCGCTCAGTCTCAGACGACGCGTGGCCCGGAAGTGAAGAAGATGGCAGTAATGGTCGGCAGGTTCACTGTCGAAGACGAAGTGAAATCCGGGGCAATGGGGCCGAACTCGCCAGAGATGAAATTCACTGGCACTGACGATTGCAGATGGACGGCAGGCGGCTTCGCTGTAATCTGCGAGGCGGCACTCTATAGACCCGGAAGGAAATACTCGGAGGCTTCCTTTGTCTACTACGATCCGACTTCCAAGACATACCGATACCACGCAGTTGACAGTTCAGGAGGAATAGAAAACAAGACTGGTACGGTAAACGGAGACGTATGGACCTGGCTTGGGGAGAGCGTTCTTGCCGGGAAGCTGTATCACACTCGGTACATCATGAAGTTTGTTTCGGCGGACTCCTACGAATACACCGACGAGTCGGGCGAAAGCGAGAGCTCCATGAAGGTGTTCGTGAGCGGAAAAGAGACTCGCGTCGCGGCCACCGAGTCCCCGAAATCGCAATCAACGCAATGAGGGGCGTTCAGACATGAGTTCCAAGGAGCTGGCAGTGGTCGCTTACCCGTCGGTGTCATTCTGAAAGCCTGTTCTTTGATCCGGTCGATGTAAGCACGGCTATGATGAATGAGTCAGGTTCAGGCCCGCCGCACCAATTTCCCAACCCCGCGATATAGTCCGAAAACCACAACGGATTTAGAAAATCGACTACACGTAACCATACACCAGATGCTCTAGCGCCCGCATGAGCTGTCCCTCCCCGACTGCCAGGCCACCTAAACTGGTGTCGTAACCGAGAGCCACACCGGCCTTCTCATGGAAGGACTTAGACGCGATTTGGAATGGGATTCAATTGGCAATGCAGCGGTGGCAAAGGGGATGGAAGTCCAATCCCCTATGCCACGGTGCGCGGCATGCGTTTTGGGGATGAGAGTTGATCAATCAACGTTAATGCGGGTAGCGGCGGTTGATCCTGTGGCCTCCGCGATGGGGGTTCCGACGCCCACGGCTGCGAAGCTGGGAGGCCAGAGTTTGAAGTCGAAGGAACCGGTGTACGTCTGGCCACTGCGTGCAACCGTGTTTCTTTCGTCCACAGTAAAGATGTTTGAAAGTTTGCCGTCAGAGCCAAACATCAGACCGATATGGTGCAGCTTGACGCTGCCTTCGCCTAAGTCCTTCCACACGCCGTAGCAGATTCCACCCGCGGGCGGCAGATTCGCGTTTTCAAATTCAGTTCCGTCCGCGTGCCAGGTCTTAAACGTTTCGGCGAACAGGAAGGGAATCGGAGGGAATATAGGGGCGCCGGATTCGGTTTCGGCGGTGTAATTCACATGCCACAAACCCACGATGGAAACAGGCCCGTTAAAGTCTTCGCCCTCTTGCTGGTTGTCTGCGTGAGGGCTGACGAAGGGAATTGCGCGAGCGGCTCCTGTTTTATCTGGAAGGGCGCAGCCAGCAGCCTTGGCGCCGGAAGCAGTGAACAAAAGACCCAATACTACCAATGCAACAAGAGCGGCGAATCGCCCGCTCCGAAGTCCCGGGAGGATATTCGTTCGATTCATCGTTTCTCTCCTTAAGGTTTGGCTTGAATGCCGCCGCCCTTATCGCCCAGGTCTCCACTCCGCTGCAATGCAAATTGAATCACGTCTTGAACATTCTTGGAACAGCGTGCAAGTCATTCCATTCCGGGCATGTTACGAGTAATTAGCTATCCTTGAAGTACAATTCTGACTCGCTTCTTGACTGCTGCTCGGACCTGGCTCAGAATCAGCCGATTGGAAACCCGGTTGCGGTCCCCCGGCCCCGGAGCCGTTTGGACATGGAATCGAGCCCGCGCACCGCTCTATTTGGTCCCTATTCAGTCGACTTGTGTTCCGGCGAACTAAGAAAGTTTGGGCGCAGGGCAAGGCTAGGTGAGCAGCCATTCCAAATACTGTTAATGTTGCTCGCAAGCCCGGGAGAAATGGTCACACGGGAAGACCTCCGTGCAAAACTATGGGCCGATAACACTTTTGTGGACTTTGATCATGGCCTAAACTCCGCCGTTCAGCGGTTACGGGATTGCCTCTCGGATACGGCCGAGAAACCGCTCTGGGTTGAAACCATTCCCCGCCACGGCTATCGATTCATAGGTCAGGTCGAGTTGCGAGGTAGAACCGGACTTTCTTCGCGCGACGAAGGTCATGCGCCAAAAGGCGAGGCAGCGCAGGGCGGAGAAGATCGAGTCACCGAGGCTGTACGGATGCTTGCTCGAGGGCGCGGCGGGGGCCGGGAAATGCGAAGAGCCGCGGTCTGGACTGCCGTTGTAGCTGCCCTTCTGCTGGTTTGGCCGCTTCTCAAGTTGAGTTCACGTTGGAAGACGGCAGCCAGCACAGAGCCAGTGGATAGCCACCCGATCGCGGTGACGGACAGGGACGCCATTGTCCTCGCTGACTTCGTGAATACGACGGGCGACCCGGTGTTTGATGGCACCCTACGGCAGGGTCTTTCCGTGCAGCTCGAACAGACGCCCTTCGTCCAACTCATCTCCGAAGACCAGGTCAGGCAGACATTGCGCCTGATGGAGAAGCCGCCCGATACGCGGCTGACTCCCAGAGTGGCGCGAGAAGTTTGCCTGCGCGCGAACGCAGCGATGGAAATCGACGGCTCGATCGCCGCCTTGGGAAATCAGTACGTGCTCGGCCTCAACGCCGTCAACTGCAATACCGGAGAGACGATTGCCGGGGAACAAGTGACCGCGGACGGCAAGGAGAGAGTAATCAACGCCCTCGGTAGCGCCGCGTCCGAACTGCGCTCGAAGCTCGGTGAATCGCACGCTTCGCTCGTGCGGTACGATGTCCCGCTCCACCAAGATATGACGGGCTCGCTCGAAGCCTTGCAAGCCTTCACGCGCTGCGCTCATGAATTTGACAACTTCGACTGGCGGACGGCGATTTCGTTCTGCGAGCGCGCGACCAGCCTGGATCCGAATTTCGCCGACGCTTACACCGTAGCGGCCACCGCTCACCTCTTCATGGGCGACAACAGCGTCGCGGCGGAGGAGATTAAGAAGGCGTATAATTTGCGCGACCACGCCAGCGAAGAAGAGAGATTTGGCATAACCGGGGCTTATTACATTCTCGGCACGGGAGACCTGGAAAAAGCGATTGAGGCCGACCGGCTATGGACGCAAACCTATCCGCGCGACCCGTACTCGTATCCGCAGCTCGCCTACCCCTACCGCCTGCTCGGACGAAATGAAGAAACACTCGCAGCCGCCCTTGAGGCGGTTCGACTCGATCCCACGGATGCAACCGTCGCCGACGATATCGTTATCGCCTACGCGAGACAGGGGCATCTCGACAAGGCACGCGCCACGCTTGCAGACCTCGAAGCTCGTCACCTGAATTCTCCCGATTTGCTGTGGTGGTTTATCGACTTCCTTCAAAACGACTCGGCAGGAATGGCCGAGCACCTGGCACGCATGCCAAACTACGGCCGGTTTTCCATCGAAGCCAGCAGCGCGGCTTATGCGGGCAAGCTCTCCGATTCTCGTGGCTTCACACAGCGCGCCATCGCATCCGTTCCGCGGGGAACCAGGAGTGAGACAGGAGCTCTCGATAAGGCGGAATCCGCTCTGTGGGAAGCCCTGTTTGGAGACTCAATGGCGGCGAGAGAATCGGCGATGGGCGCAAGTAAAATGACGACGGTCGCGGATTGGGACGTGCAAGGGATTACCGCGCTTTCCCTGGCGCTCGCCGGAGAGACGGCGCAGTCCCGGAAGCTAGCCAGCGATCTGAACCGGCGTTTCCCGGAGCGCACGATGGTTCAGTTCAGTTATCTGCCGGCGATCCGAGCGGCGTTGGCATTGCATCAGGGCGACCCGCAGGAAGCGATTAAGGGCCTTCGTGCCGCGTCGCCGTACGAGCTGGGCGAGCCGGGCAAAGGCACGCCGATGATGCCCGTCTACGTTCGTGGCCAAGCCTACCTCGCCCTGCATCAAGGTGCGCAGGCGGCCGGTGAATTTCAGAGAATCCTAGACAATCGCGGTCTCGTCGGTAACGACCCCATAGGGGCCCTGGCGCATCTGGGCCTCGGCCGCGCTTATGCGGTGGAGGGAGACACAACCAAAGCCCGCACGGCGTATCAGGATTTCCTTACATCGTGGAAGGACGCCGACCCGGAAATTCCAATTCTCAAGCAAGCCAAAGCCGAAAACGCAATGCTGAAATAGATGTCCGATTCGCAGGAGGAGGCTCGGTAGAGGTGCAACGCGGCGGGCTAACTCCTCAATTGACGGAGCTCGACGATCTCGATCTCGCCCGACACCACCACACGCCATAAAATAACCTCCTGTTTGATCTCTAAGGTTTCGATCATCTACAAAAGTCACGACAGCGTCGAGGACGAAACACCAGGCGGCCTAGCGCAAACCCTTGAAACGGCTAGCGAAACAAAGCGCGCCCGGAGAGATTCGAACTCCCGACCCTCTGGTTCGAAGCCAGATGCTCTATCCAGCTGAGCTACGGGCGCGTGCCCGTCATTTTACAGGTTTTTGGCGATCCGAGCTTGCGGCAAAGTTCATTTGCCCTTTACATCGGTCGATCCGGCGCAGTAGCCTTCCACTGCAAATCGGCTGTGCCATTCGATCGCAGCATGCCAACTTTCTACGACCAGCTCGCCGGCCACAGCGTCGAACGTCTCGCTGCTCTTAGCGACGGAATCTTCGCGGTCGCAATGACCCTTCTCGTCCTCGATCTCCGGGTACCCGTCACCGATACAGTTCACTCCGAACGCGATCTATGGCGCGCTCTTCTGGCCATCGCACCGCAGATCGTCATGTATCTGATGACGTTCCTTACGCTCGGAATCTTCTGGGTCGGTCAGCAAACGCTTCTCAATCATCTCTCGCGCTCCGACCGCGCTCTCACCTGGCTCCATCTGGCATTCCTTTTTGGCGTCACTCTCATGCCTTTCTCCACGAGGTTGCTCGCGGAATTCGCCGGCTACCGCACGGCGCTGTTCGTGTATTGGTTGAATATCGTTTTGCTAGGCGTCGCGCTCTATCTCAGCTGGGGATGCGCGGTCCGGACAGCTCTTGTAAAACCGGACGTTTCACCGGACGTAATCGCGGCCATCTGCCGCCGCATTATCGCCGGCCAGTCGCTCTACGCATTCGGCGCGCTCCTTTGCCTGTTCAACACCTATTGGAGCATCGCGTTCATTGTGGTCGTGCAGCTTAACTACGTCATCGCGCCGCGTCTCCGCAATCGCACCTGAGCCAGGGACGACTCATGGGAGCCATCCGTGACAAATCCAAAAAGCAAACTCGAATTTGAAATGTTCGTCGCCGAGCCGCGAGCTCTCGCTTCGAACGCAGTGCTGATTAAGGGACTCAATGAAGCCGTTCTCGTCGACAACTGCCTAATCCAGAGAGACGCCGAAAGACTCGTCCGCATGATCCGCGCCGCCGGCAGGGAACTGACCACCGTCCTAGTGACCCACGCGCACCCGGACCACTATTTCGGACTGCCCGCGATCCGAGAAGCGTTTCCGTCGGCCAAAATCTACGCGCGAGCTCCGGTGATCGACGCCATGCGGGAATACCGGGCCAAGGTTGTCCACTGGCAGGAAATGTATCCCGGCGAATTGCCCGTAAGCATCCCGATGCCGCAGCCGCTCACCGGAGACAGCCTCCCACTGGAAGGCCACGATATCCAGTTCGTCGATCTTTTTATGGTCGAAACCGTCCACGCCACCGCGTTTTATCTGCCCGCGGAAGAAGCATTCATCGCCGGCGATCTGGTGTACTCCCAGGCGCAGCACTATATGTCGGATGTAAACGACCCCGGCGCGTGGATTGAAGCGCTCGGTAAGGTTCGCAAGCTCGGCCCGATCGAAATGGTTTTCCCCGGCCACGGTCCTGTCGGCGGTCCCGAGCTTCTCGACGCCAGCATTCAATGGATGCGCGACTACATGGAAGTCGCCAAACCCGGCGTCCGTTTCGTCGACATCGCCAAAGCCATGATGGCGCGTTACCCGAAACACGCGCTGGCAATCCTGCTGTGGGTCACGCGCGGTCCAGGCTTCGGTCTAAGCGGCGCCGCAGAACTGGGTATGCCCGCCGGCGTTTTGTAGTTTGGCTGGAGGGGTGGCTAAGCCTTCCTCTGTCCCTCTCACGATCTTCACTTGACTGACGCCGCCCCCCGACACCGGCGTTTATTTCCAAATGAAGACAACGCTACACTCGGTCTCAAACCCTTCGCGGAGCATTCATGTGGACGTCAAGCACCACGCCGTACAAATCCCGGGCATCCTAACGCTTGTCGTCGCAGTGGTTTACAGCTTCTAGGTTCTGGTCGGACTCATAGCTGAGTCGATCTCCGATATCTGGCTGATGATCACTCATCTGCTCAACGCAGCCGTAGCGGCCTATCTCTTCTGGTCCGGAATTCGCATCGTCGGCTGGGCCAGGGGCTTGCCCAGCCTGCAGAGGGGCCGCATCAAGCGGGCAAGAGTATTGCTCGGCGCTCTCTTCGCATTCAACGCCATCAAGACTGAGCTACATCCTCCTGCCTCCGCCGCCGACATCGACGAGCCCCTGAGCAAAGTCCAGGGACAAGCAATCGTTGCGATCTACCTTGCCGTCGCAATTCTCGGCGTGGCTCTGGCGATTTCCGGAATCGTTGCTGGACGCAACGTCGCGGTCACCAGGAACAACGACAGTGCCGACCATCAGTCCGGAGCACGGTCGTGTTGAGCATACGGCTTGCAATACGGGCCAATTCTTGGGAAGCTACGCGAAGATCAGGCATACGTATGGGGGGTGAAAATGAGCAGAAAATCGAAGCCATCCAAGAAATCCGCGTCCGGCGCATCCATCAACCGCCGCAGTTTCATGGGTACGCTAGCAGCGGCGGCCGGCACTGGCGCGGTCGCAGGCTCTCTCTCGCCGTTCGCGCCGTCAGCCAGTGCGGAAACGGTGCATTTCGTCAGTCCGCCCGGACTCGGCGGCGCAGGCGTCTTCCGCACTGAATGCGACATCCGCGATTGCGACATCGACGGTGACATTCCGCTCAGTATCGACGGCGCATTCTATCGTGTCGGCCCCGACTGGCAGTATCCCCCCATGAAGGGCAACATTCCGTTCGACGGCGAAGGTCACGTCAGCATGTTCCGCATCTCCAACGGACACGTCGACTTCAAAAGCCGCTATCCGCGCACCCAGCGCTTTAAAGCGCAAGCCGCCGCGCGCCGCCGTCTCTTCGGCATGTACCGCAATCCGTTCACCGATGATCCCAGCGTCAAAGGCGTCAGCCGCGGCACGGCCAACACGCACGTCGTCTATCATCATGGCCTGCTTTTCTCATTGAAGGAAGACAGCCCGCCGGTGGCCATGAATCCGCACACACTGGAGACGGTCGACGACTATTACACTTTCGGCGGCGGACTCCACAGCCTCACGCATACGGCTCATCCGAAATTCGATCTCGCCACCGGCGAGATGATCTCCTACGGCTACGAAGCCAAGGGTCTGGCCACCGACGACGTCTACGTTTTCTCGGCCGACCGCACCGGCCACATCACCTGGGAGTGCTGGATCAAAGTCCCCTACGTCGGCATGATCCACGACTTCGCAGTTTCGCAGAAATACATCGCGTTCCTGATTCTTCCCATGGCCACCAACCTCGAGCGCATGAAGCAGGGCCAGGTTCACTTCGCCTGGGATTCCACTCTGCCCACCTGGTTCGGCGTGCTCGAACGCGGAGGCGACGGCAAGGATCTCCGCTGGTTCAAGGGTCCCGAGCGTTGCGCCACGCACGTCATGGGCGCGTTCTCCGACGGCAACAAGATATACGTCGACATGGACATGGCGCTGAAAAACCAGTTTCCGTTCTTCCCCAATCTCCACGGCGAGCCGTTTGATCCAAAATCCGCGTCCGGCACCGTACATCGCCTCTCCGTAGATCTTTCGGATAAAACTCCGCGCGACTACGGGATGGAAGAGCTCTATCCGCAGTCCGGCGCGCTCCCGCGGCAGGACGATCGCTACCAGACGATCCCGTACAAGATCGGCTTCATGCCTACCAGCGATCCAACCAAGCCAATCAATCCCAAACTTGGCAACATGGCGTTCCGCCCGACGAATTCCTGGACCATGTTCGATCATTCCAATCGCCAGACTCGTCAGTTTTGGGTCGGCGACGATTCGAGCCTTCAGGAATGCTGCTTCGTCCCGCGCAGCAAGGATGCGCCCGAAGGCGACGGCTACCTCGTTGGCGTCGCGAATCGCCTTCTCGAAGGTGGCCGCAGCGACATGATCATCGTCGACACGCAACATCTCGAAGACGGTCCGATCGCAAAAGTAAAGTTGCCCTTCAAAACCTACAGCCAGGTCCACGGCTGGTGGGTTTCCGGCTACGATCTCCCAAAGGAAAAGGTGTAATCGCGCCGCGGATTTCGGTTCTTCGCAGGGCGTAGCACCGCTGCGCCCGGCACCGATTCTTGCCGTCACGGGCACCAGCGGCTCGGAGGCAACGCCATCGACCCCGTGTTCGTCGAAACCCCAGCGCCGGAGGCGCGACACATCCTCCGAGTCCATCCGGCTCCGCGAAACAATCCTTCCCTGAGCTGCGTAATAGCTGAAGCAGACGCTAACCTGACGACGTATCGGCGCCAGCAGACAATCGAATGTCCAATTCCGCGACCTACGCTCCGCACGCCGTCCAATTCGAAAAACACTCCTGGATTTCCTCGGACATGGCCCTCATCTGGGCCATCGCGGCCGCCAAATTCCTCTTTCACTGCTACTACAACAACCGCTACGGCTACTTCCGCGACGAATTCGACTACATCGCCTGCGGCAACCATCTCGCCTGGGGCTACGTCGACCAGCCGCCGCTGATTCCGTTCCTGACCCACGTCTCCCGCGCCGTGCTGGGCGATTCGGCGCGCGCCATTCGCTTCATTCCAGCGCTCGCGTCTTCGCTGCTGGTGGTGCAGACAGCCCGCATGGCCCGCGAACTTGGCGGCCGCCGCTTCGCCCTGTTGCTTTCCGCCATCGCAGTGGTGATCGCACCGCAATACCTTTCCAATGGCGGCCTGCTCACCACAAACTGCCTCGAGCCGAACCTCTGGATGGGCTGCGCATACTTTGTCATCCTCGCCATCAAGCGCGATCAGCCGCGCTACTGGTTCTGGTTCGGCGTAATCGCAGGTATCGGCCTCGAGGAGAAATACACGATGGCCCTGTTCGGGTTCGGCATCGTGCTCGGACTGGTCCTCACCGAACAGCGCCGCTTCCTGCTGGACAAGTGGCTTTGGATCGGCGGCGCCGCCGCATTCTTGATTTTCCTGCCAAACTTGCTCTGGAACATCCGCTCCCACTGGCCGTTCCTCGAGCTCATGCACAACATCCGCGCCGACGGCCGCGACGTGATCCTGGGTCCCGGCCAGTACTTCATTCAGCAGACAATCCTCCTACATCCGCTCACCGCGCCCATTTGGCTCGCCGGACTGGTCGCCTTCTTCGTCTCCCCGCGGCTGAAGCCGTACCGCGTGCTCGGCTGGAGCTACCTCGTCTGCTACGCAACCCTCTACATACTGCACGGGAAAAATTATTACCTTGCACCTGTGTATCCCATGTTGCTGGCGGCGGGAGCCGTCGTGATCGACCGCGCGCTCACCCGTCCTGTCGGGCGGTGGCTCAGGCCCGCCATCGCCGTAGTTCTGCTAGCCGGCGGCGCCCGCATTGCGCCGGTCACGGTTCCCGTTCTATCGCCGGACCACTTCATCTCCTACTCGCGTACTCTGCCCTTTAAACTCCCGGTGATGGAACACGCGCACGAACGCGCCGCCCTCCCGCAGTGGTACGCCGACCAGTTTGGCTGGCAGGAAATTGTCGACGCAGCCGCCGTCGCTTGGAATCAGATCCCAGCTGCCGAACGATCCGACTGTGCCATTTTCGCGCAGGACTACGGGCAGGCCGGCGCGATTGACTTCCTCGGCCGCCGTGCCGGTTTACCGGCTGCGCTGAGTGGTCATCAAACGTATTTCCTCTGGGGGCCGCGCGGCTACTCGGGCGACTGCATGATCATTCTGGGCGACCATCGCTCAAGGCTTGAACAGCTGTTCGACAATGTGCAATACGTTGGCACGTCTGCGGACAATCCGTACGCGCTTGAGACCGGGATTGCCATCTGGATTTGCCGCGGCCCGAAATTCGGCACGCTCGCACAACTCTGGCCGCAGTTGAAGAAATGGCGCTGACGTCGATGTGTTGCCTGCTCGGATAAGTGCCGCGTCGAACGCGCCGTTGCGCGGTCAGATCGCTTCTGGTATAGATTCCACGCAACATACGTGCTCGTAATCGACTCGGGTGAGGGATCCCTTGGGGGGAATGATGGCTCAGAAATCTGTCTTGCTGTCTGCGCTCGCCGTTTGGATGTTTGTTTCCGCCGCTGGTTCGTTGAGCCGGGTGAATGCCTCGCCTGCGAAAGCCGTCGACTGTGACCGGACCTGTCTCAATGGTCTCGTCGATCAATACATGGCCGCCGTCGCCGCGCACGATCCCTCGAAGTTGCCTCACACCGCAAACGTCCGTTACAGCGAAAACAATGTCGAGATGCCTCTCGGCGAAGGTTTGTGGCAGACATCGGATGGCTGGGGTTCTTACAAAGTCTACGTCGACGATCCACAAGCCGGCGAGGTCGGCTTTCTCGCCGTTGCCAACGAGGATGGAAACCTCTCCTGCTTCGCCGGGCGCCTGAAAGTGGCCGGCCAAAAAGTTTCCGAAATCGAGATCATCGCCGCGCGCCCGGAGCGTCCCAGTCCACCCTCTGCCAACGGAATCCCTGTAGGCGGCCCGCAGAATCTTCACGACAAGCCTCTGTTCAACGAGGACGTGCCCGCCGATCAACGTGTCTCCCGACAGGAGCTGACCCGACTGGCAAACGGCTATTTCGATACGATCCAGCTCAACACCGGCAAGATCTATACGAATTTCGATCCCGATTGCCAGCGCATGGAGAACGGATCGGTCACCGCCAATAATCCAAACGCAACAAACCCGGTCGCCAAAATGGGATGTCAGGCCCAGCTTGAAACCGGCCTGCTGAAAATCGTTACCCGCGCGCGAGATCGCCGATTCGTCGTCGACGAGCAGCATCAACTGGTGTACGTGGCGACGTTTTTTGATCACAACGGCACGGTGCGCCAGAACAAGCTCGTTGACGGCTCCGTTCGGACCATCGGACCGCCGTTCGATCGCCCCTACAGCTTTCTGATCTTCGAGCTTTTCAGGGTCCAGAACGACAAGATCCGCCAGATCGAAGCTGTCCTCACCGCCGTTCCGTATTACATGCCCAGCCCGTGGGTGAAAGGGGCGAAGTAGCTTGCGAGGCCACATGAAAATGCGTCGATTCATCCTGTTTGCCGCGGCGGCGCTTTTCGTTGCCGCGGTCGCAGCTCATCCCGCCCGCGCGCAAGCCACCGCGCCGCCCGCGGATTACGATCCCAATTTCAACTACGACTGCGATCGCACCTGCTTGAACGCCTTTCTCGATCAGGTGATCGCCGCCATGGTCGCGCACGACTCATCTTCGCTCCCTCTTGCGCGCGACGTGAAATACACCGAGAACGGCCAGCTCCTGAAAATCGGCGACGGGTTCTGGGGAACCGCCAGCGGCTCGCCGACTTACAAGATCTATGCGGACGATCCGCAGGCGGGCCAAGTCATGTTCATGGGCGTGCTGCCGGAAAATGGCGCGCCCGTGATTTTAGGCTTACGGCTGAAGGTCGAATTGCACCGCATCAGCGAGATGGAAGCGCTCGTCGCCCGCAAGGAAGGCGGCAGCATCGCGCGCCCTGAAAATCTCGTCACGCCGAATCCGGTCTTCTCCGAAACCGTGCCGCCCGCCGAGCGCCGCTCGCGACAAAATATGGTCGCCATCGCCAACAGTTACTTCAGCGCAATCGAAAAAGGCCACGCGTCTTACGTTCCGTTCGATGCGAACTGCAATCGGGTCGAATCCGGCGTGCAGACCACGAACAATCAGGCGGCCGCCACAAATCCCGATTCCGTTCTCGGCATGGGCTGCGCAGACCAGATCAGAACGAAGAATTTCCAGCCGGACACGCTGATCCGCGACCGCCGGTTCGCGGTGATCGACGAGGAGCGCGGCCTCGTCTTCGTCCTCGGTTTCTTCGACCACGACGCGCAACTCCGTTCCTACACCCTCACCAACGGCCACACCGTGAAGCAGACGCGCACGGGCCCGTGGACCTGGGAAATCGCCGAGCTGTTCAAGATTCAGGGCGGAAAAATCATGCGTGTAGAAGCCATCGTCAACACCGGTGTTTACGGAATGAAATCCGGCTGGTAAGAACCCGGCCTTAAAGCCGTCGCCCCAGAATTTAGCGCTGGAGATGATGATCCAGGTTGTCCATCCGATGCGCGTCATCCTCCACGCACACCGGCGACTCCAGCAGCGGCTCCGTCGAAGGCTTAATAATCCGCGGAGCCTGCGTCCACGGCACGGTTAGCACGTTGGGATCATCGACGGTAATTTGATACGCCAGATTGTCTCCCACCTTCCAAAACCGTTCATACACATGCATCGTCGGGGTATGAAAATATCCGCCCTCACCGAACCAGGTGTCCTCGACGAAATTCGTGGAATCGACCACTAACGTGTTGCCTTCCCAGTGTCCGATCGAATCGCCGTAATACGTCGGCTCGGCGTTGGGATCGTGCCCGCGACCATCCGTGTACACGATGCGGTACGGATCTCCAGACGCATCCTCGTAGAGGAACACCATCTCATTCGGCAACGTAATGATCTGTCGCGGCGAGCCGATGCGCGGCACACCCGGCTTGCCGCAGAAGAAAACCTTGTCAAGCTTCGCTTCGTGGTCGAGCAGATATTTCACCTTCGTTTGCAGCTCGGGCTTGAAAGAAGGAGCCGCCGCAAACGGTAGCGCGTCCGGCACGGGCGTTTTCGCCGGCATCCGTCCGCTTAAGTCCACGACCGCGTAGGAGGTCTTCCCGTCCTCTACCTTTTTCAATGCTCCGCCGGGCAGCGCGATTGAAAACGCCCAGATTCCGCTGAAATCGGGATGCACGGAAGCCGCGTTCGGAGCTTTCGTCGTCGCCGCCGTCGAGTTCTGCTGCGCGCCGGTAGAGGCGGCCAGCATCATCGCGGCCGCCATGGCGCAAAGAATTGGGTTTCGCATATTCCGCCCCCTTTTCCGTCGTGTTACTTCGTGGTGTTGATATCGTTCGGGCTAACCATCGCCAGGGAGTTGCCGTCCGCGAACGTGATTTTCTGCAGGAATCCGTAGGGCGATCCGTCCCGTGCCTTGTTGCCTTCAACCGTTACCGTCTGCCCGATCGCTTTCTTGAAATCCACGCTGTTTACGCCGACGCGCCGCAGCCAAGAAGGCGGCGCGCTCTCGAATTTCCAATTCTCCACGCCGGTCCCATCCGCTTTCTTAACGTCGATGTAGATGGCGATGTGCGGATTCACCCACTCCACTTGCGTAAGCGTGCCCGAAAGTGTGAACTTGTTCGCCATGTCAAAAATCGAAGAAGGTGAATGATGCGCCCGCGCAGTCCCCGCCACCAGCAGCGTCGCGCAAAGCGCCATAATTGCAGGAAGTTTGTACCTCAAGGTCCCCCCTTTTAATGTACCTTGCGCGGAGTGTACCACAGTGTTCGGACCGGTCAATCGACGCTCGGATGGATGGACGCTCGGTTGGATCCTCGGATTGGACGGTACCCCTGAAAATGCGCAATCCCCCGAAGTGATTTCCAGTTGAGGCAGAGGAGACTACAAAACGATTACACATCCGCGATGCGTAGCACGGAGGCCGGCGGGTCTTCGGCGTAGACTTGCTCGACCAGCGTGGAACGATGGTCGAGAATCACGCGCTGATTGAGGGAGCCTTTGTCTGTGATTTCGCCGCGATCGAGCGAGGGCGGTTCCTCAAGCAACACCGCCCGCTCGACGCGATGGGAGTTGCCGGTAGCCTGCGCGGCGAAAGTTTCGAGCAACTCTCGGAACTTTTCCCGGACCGCTTCGTTTCGTAGGACTTCGACCGCCGTGGCGCTCGGGGACAGGGTCTTCGCCAGCGCGCGGCATGCCTCGAGGTGCGGCACGACCAGCATTCCCAGAAAGTTACGGTCGTGCCCGGTGATCACCGCATCGAGCACATAGGGCGCAAACCAGTGAATGATCCGACCGCGCAGCGGGCCCACATTCACAAAAGTCCCCGACGCCAGCTTGAAATCCTCCGCGAGCCGGCCGTCGAACAGCAGCCCCTTATTAATGTCCGCTTCGTCGACAAATCGCACCGCGTCGCCGAACCTGTAGTAACCCTCCTCGTCGAACGCCCCTCGCGTCAGCTCTGGATCGCCCCAATAGCCGGGCGTCACGTTCGGTCCTTTCACGCGAATTTCCATTTTGTCGCCGATCGCCACGACTTTCGCTTCCACGCCCGGCATGGGTATCCCGATCGCCCCGGCGCGCTCCGAATCCCAGGTGCATTGCAGCGCCATCGGCGAAGTTTCCGTCGCGCCGAGGCCGGTGGCCATCAGCACGCGCTCGCCGCACGTCTCCATCATCAGCTTTCGGTATCCGTCCCAGAGCGGCTGTGACAGCGCCGCTCCGGCGTAGAACATGAATTTCAGCCGGCTGAAAAAATTCTCGCGCAACTGGGCGTCCGTGCGGAAATATCCGAGCAGCAGGTCGTAGCCCCGCGGCATGTTGAAGTAAACCGTCGGCGCAATCTCGCGCAGATTGCGAACCGTCTCGGAAATCCCCGCCGTCGTCGGTCTTCCATCGTCGATGTAGAGCGTTCCGCCGTTGTAGACCGTCATGCCCGTGTTGTGATTGCCGCCTGCGGTGTGGTTCCACACCATCCAATCCAACACGGTCGGCGGTTCCTCGCCCAGAAACCGGAATCCCTGCCGGATCATCTGCTGGTTGCTGCAGATCATGCGATGCGTGTTGATTACGGCCTTCGGCAGCCCCGTCGAGCCGGACGAAAACAGAAATTTCGCCACGTCATCGGGCTCGATCGCGGCATGCGCGGCATCCACCGCGGATGTCGCGGACGTCGCGGCAATCTCATCAAACGGCGTCATCCCCACAGCGCCGATCGGTTTCTCGACGCACACGATTTCGATCCCGGGAGGGATCGCCGCTTCGAGAGCTCGCCGGTATTGTTCGGGCCTCGCCACGAAGACCAATCCCGGCCGCAGGATTTTCATCACGTGGCGAAGCTTCGCGAAATCCGTCGAGATCAGCGAATAGGCCGGCGCGATCGATGCCGTCGGAACGCCGACGTGCTGCCCGGCGAGCATCAGCAGCAGGTGCTCGAGGTCGTTGTCGGAGAGAATTGCGACCGGTCGTTCGGCCGAAAGACCGCGATCGAGAAACGCCTGCCCCAGGCTGTGCACTTTGTGCAGTGCCTCGCCGTAGCGTAGAAAACGCCAGGCGCCGTCTCGCCCGCGCTTGGCCGCGAGCACGCGGTCCGGGGCCGCTTCGGCCCATTGGATCAGCCGCTCGGTCAGCACGCGCGGATAACTTTCCCGGCGTTCATCGGGGCGAATGATAAATGCGCCGTCGGCGCGCCGCTCCATGGTCGCGCCGGATTTGCGCAGATGGACGGCTCGGATTTTATCGACTACGGCTTTCATGTCATGCACCGAGACATTGTTTTAACGGTGAGCGTCTGTGACACGGGCCGGCAAACTGACTACGGCCTGGCTTTGGCAGCTGGATTTTCATCGTACAGCCGGAAGATGGAGGCATCCCCTTGATGGATTACGGATCCAACGTCCTCGCGAAAAACCATCAGCGGCGTATGATCGCCTCGCGGAATCTGAAATGCAACCCACCCCTCGACCGAATCTCCGGAACGAAGCACGCCGCGCAACTCGGGCTTCACCGGCGCCGCCAGATCGGCCGATTGATAGGGCGCCGTGGCTGCCGACATCGCCGAAAATTGCCTAGGATCCAGCGTGTAGTCGTAATGATGTGGTTGAGCTCGCGCGGCAAACTCGAACCGCACGCGCGCCAGCAGATATTCCACTCCGGAAGCCGGCGGCATGTTCCCGGCGCCCGCTGCTTTCACCATTTGCCAGGCTTTTTCCCCGCGCACTACTTCTGCAACCGTGATCTTCGCGTCGTAGAGTTCGTCGCCGCCGTTGTATTGATCGCCGAAAACGACGATGACGTTGAGGGGTATGCCGACGGCCTGGGCGTAAGAACCCGCGGGCCGGTTTTTCTGAGCGTGCGCGGCAGATTCAATCGCCAGCGGGAGCGTCAAGCTCAAAAGGGTAACGAGTGCTTTGCGTCGGTGCACCGGAGATTGGATGCTGCACGATCGAAATGAGGCCGAAGATCCTCAGGTCTTCCCGAGAAAAATCGTCGGGAAGACCTGAGGTACATGAATGTCGGCCAGTCCTAAGACTAGTGGCCTGTACCAACTGATTGTGTACTGATGTGGCGTGACGGGTCGGCATATTTCCACTTCACGGTGCGTGGAGACTTGTTGTACTGACGGATGTATCGCAAGAGTTTTCTCTTTAGGTCAGAAACAGAAGTGAATA
>CAZLWY010000073.1:0-6722 GCA_964563425.1 uncultured Acidobacteriaceae bacterium
GAGAAGATTAAGCGCCTCAAGCGGCGTGAGGTGATTTAAATCGGCTTTGCGCAGCGCATCAAGCACGGGCTGGTCGATGGCCGCGAAGGCCGTTTGCTGGGGTTCCGGTACTGCCCCGGCGGAAGTCCCGCTGACGTCGGCCGAAGGCGCGGCGCCAGGGGAGAGCTCGTGCGCCAACTCTTCCTCGCTGCGCTCGTGGCGCTTCAAAATCTCTCTCGCGCGGGCGATCACCGCCGGCGGCAGGCCCGCCAGACGGGCCACTTCGATCCCGTAACTCTTGTCCGCGCTCCCGGGTTCGACACGCCGTAGGAAGACGATGTCGCTTCCGGATTCCTCGACCGACACATGCACGTTCTTCACGCCGGGCAAGAGTTCTTCGAGGTCGGTTAACTCGTGATAGTGGGTCGCAAACAGCGTCCGCGGGCGCGCGCCCCCCTGCAGGGTCTCGACCACGGCCCAGGCGAGCGACAGTCCGTCAAATGTGGCCGTTCCGCGCCCCACCTCGTCAAGCAGCACGAGGCTCGCCGGCGTCGCCGTATTCAGGATCGCCGCTACCTCGCTCATCTCCACCAGGAACGTCGACCGCCCGCGCGATAGGTTGTCGGACGCCCCAATGCGTGTAAATACGCGGTCGATCAGCGGAAGCCTCGCCTTGGCGGCAGGGACGAATGACCCGATCTGTGCCAGAATCGAAATCAGCGCAGTCTGGCGCAGATAGGTCGACTTTCCGCCCATGTTCGGCCCGGTAATTAAAAGCAGGAACGACGTGCGGTCTTCTAGATACAAATCGTTCGGGACGAAACGTTCGCCGCGCTCTTCCAGCAATTTTTCGATCACAGGATGCCGGCCGCCTGCCACGAGCATCTCTCCGCGCGGGCCTTTTTTCGGCGGTTCGGTTTCCGAAAATTGCGGACGCGTATAGTTGCGGGCCGCGGCGATGCGCGCGAAATTCACCAGCACGTCCAGCTCGGCAATGGCCGAAGCCGACCGGCGCACACGCCCCGCTTCGCGGGCGATCGATTCCCGGATTTCACCGTACAGCCGCCGCTCGATTTCGAGCACGCGCTCCTCGGCCGACAGAACTTTTCGCTCATACCCAGCCAGTTCGGGAGAGGTGAATCGCTCGGCGTTTGCGAGCGTCTGCTTTCGTTCGTAGTCTGTTGGAGCCAGCGGCAGGTTGGGCCTGGAAATCTCGATGTAGTATCCAAATACCTGGTTGTAGCGGATCTTGAGGGAGGCGATCCCGGTGCGCTTCCGTTCGCGTTCCTCCATTGCCGCAATGGTTTGCCGGCCGTCGGTCAGGATCGCCCGCAGCTCGTCGAGTTCCGCGTCGAAACCCTTGCGAATCACGCCCGCGTCGCTCGCCAGGGCCGGCGGGTCATCTGCGATCCCCCGCGCGATCCGATCGCGAACGTCGGCAAGCTCGTCGAGATCGCGCAGCTCGCCAAGACGGAGAGCCTGGTTCGCCGGCTGGGGCCCCTCGCCGGTACCCGGCTCTGGGTCCAGAAGGCGACGCAGGCATGGAATTTTCTCCAGAGAAGTCCTGAGCGCTACCAGGTCCCGGGGCGACGCAATCCCGAGCGTGATCCGGCTCATCAGTCTCTCCAGGTCCAGAATCCCGCCCAGCTCCTTGAAAAGCTCTTCGCGCGTGATCGTGCGGGATTTCAGCTCGGCGACGGCATCGAGTCGCGCTTCAATCTCTCCGAGCGAAATTTCGGGCCGCAGAATCCATCCCCGCAGCAGTCGAGCGCCCATCCCGGTCGCCGTCTCATCCATCGTCCCAAAAAGCGTCGCGCTCGGCGCGTCGCCCTGCGCCGGCTCGACCAGCTCCAGATTCCGCGCCGTCACTTGGTCGAGCACCATCGCGTTCTGCTGTTCGTAGTAGGCGATGCGGTCGAGATGTTCGAGTCCGGCCCCCGCCGGCCGCAATCCCGGAAGTTTCGCAGCGTCTTTTGCATCCCGCGCGCCGATCGCAGACGTCTCCCGCAGATAGTAAACGATCGCGCCAGCCGCCGCCGTCGCCAGCGGATGCCCCGAAAGCCCGAATCCTTCGAGCGCCATCACCTGAAAATGCTGTTCGAGCTGCCGCGCCGCGTAGCCACCCTCGAAAACCCAATCCTCCAGTCGCGTCTCAATCGATTTTCCCTGCGAGTCCCACAGCGTCGGATGGGCCCGCCGGTCGTCGGGGAACAGAGTTACCGGGCGCGCCACGAGCACCTCGCGTGGCCGCAAAATCTCCAGCTCGTCGCGCAGCATTGCTTCGGCCTTATCGCCCGTGAATTCCGTGGCCCGGAATTCTCCGGTGGAGAGGTCCACATAGGCGAGCCCCACGCGCGCCTCGGCCTGCCGTCCCCCCTTTGAAGAACTCGAAGGTCCGGCGGCGGAAGCACCGCCGGCTGCCGCAGCATTCGCCGCCGCGCTTCCTACTTTTCCGTACGCCACCGCCGCCAGAAAATTGTTTTCCTTTGCTGTGACGAGCTCCATGCCCATCGCGGTGCCCGGCGTTAGCACCCGGATCACCTCGCGCCGCACGATCTTCTTTCCTGGTCCGGGCTCCTCCATCTGCTCGCAGATCGCGACCTTGTGGCCGGCGCGGATCAGTTTGGCGATGTAGTTTTCCGCCGCATGGTAAGGAACCCCGCACATCGGCACGGGCTCGCCCTTTTCCTTGTTCCGCGCCGTGAGGGTGATCTGCAGGACGCGCGAGGCCAGGACC
Source organism: uncultured Acidobacteriaceae bacterium (assembly GCA_964563425.1). Lineage (GTDB taxonomy): Bacteria > Acidobacteriota > Terriglobia > Acidiferrales > UBA7541 > Palsa-295. Next base: position 2,717 of record CAZLWY010000073.1, read on the forward strand.
GCATCCTCATAGAACAGCTCGTAGAAATCCCCCAGGCGAAACAGCAGCAGCGTACCTGCGTGCTGCTTCTTCACCGCGTGATACTGCTGCATGAGCGGAGTCGTAGGTTCCGTCGCCAAGGATCCTCGTCAAAGACTGTCGTGCCGAGTCGAGCGATTATGCGGGCTCCCACACACCCGCGCAACTCCCTCCTAAGCCCCGCGCGCGACGTTCACCCTATCGCACCGAAATGCACGAATCGGGACACAGCCATTCCGCTTCGACACCGAAGACAGCCCGAACGTCGCTTTTGAACGGTCGAGTCTCTGCCGTCCTTCGCTTCCGGTGCGCCTCTGGGGAGGGCCCCCGCTCGTTCGCTCCAGCGCGCAAGCCAAGCTATACTCAGCCGTGCCCTCGTATCGCGAAACCGAAATCAAGCTTCGCGTCGATGACCTCGATGTCCTGATCGGCAAACTCAATCGTCTCGGCGCCCGCACCAACGGTCGTGTTTTCGAACGGAACACTCTGTTTGACACCCCGGATGCCGATTTCCGCCGGCGCGGCCGCCTGCTCCGTCTCCGCGTGGAGGCCCCGGCCCGCTCTCCGATCATCGCCGCGGGCCCCGCCGGCGCGATCCTCACTTCAAAACAGGCCGCCCCGGCGTCGGTCGCGGCCGGTTACAAGCAAAACCTGGAATCGGAAATCGCCGTCGCGGCGCCCCAACGCTGGTTCGCTCAAATGCGCGCCCTCGGCCTGCGTCCCGCCTTCCGTTACGAAAAATTCCGCAGCCGCTTCCGCCTGGGTCGGCTGCACCTTGATCTCGACGAAACTCCCGTCGGCACGTTCCTGGAACTCGAAGGCGACCCGCGCCGGATCGACCGCGCCGCGCACGCGCTCGGCTACTCACGCCGGGACTATATCCGCGGCACGTATTGGGACCTGTACGCCGCCGATTGCCGGCGTCGCGGCAAAATTCCGCGCGCCATGGTGTTTGGCGCATAAAAAATCCGTCATATGCGCACTCTACGCTTGACAAACCCTCGCGCAGCCGTTACTTACTCGAACGGGGAGTAACGCAGTATGGATGAGCGTTCGCCCAATTCGGAGCCTGACGGTAGTCGCCGCGCCCGGCACTCAGCAACCCCGGTCCATCGCGTCCCTGCCATCGCACGGCGTGTCCGCCGCATCGGGCCCGTGCCGGAAGCGCGTCTCGTCCGCGCCGATTGGGTGTTTGGCAACAGGGAGGCGAGACCCGGCCTGCGCTAGACCGACGGTGGGAGTTCCATCCGCCCGTGGCCCGGCTGCATCGCCGGTCCCGGGTTTTTTTTTCGCTATTCGACAAGGATAGCGATCCGGAGCCTGTCGCCATCGGCGATGGGTTCGAGCGGTAGGCACGAGTTCAACGAGGAGCACCCATGCTTCACGCCACAGAAATCATCGGCGCCGACACCTACGACGTTGCCGGCAACTTCGTCGGCCGCGTCAGGGAAATGTTCATCGTCCCGGACGAGCAGCCCAACCGCATCTCGCGCCTGCTGATCGGCCGCGGCAAATACCGACCGCTCGTCGCACGCTTCGACCAGATTGACGCCGTGGCGCCCGGCCGCGTCAAGCTCACCACCGACGAATCCGCGCTCGAGCTCTACAACCCCAGCGACTCCTGGCTCGCGGTACAAAAAGACCTGCTCGACCAGCAGATTATCGACACCAACGGCCGCAAGGTCGTTCGCGTCAACGATGTCGAACTCACCGATTCACGCGTCAACGGTAACACCGAGCTCCGCCTCACCCAGGTCGACGTCGGCCTGCCCGGCGCCGTCCGCCGCCTGCTGCAAGGCATCGTGCCGCCGATGGGCATCCGCCGTATCCAGCAGAAGCTCCCACGCCGCGCGATCCTGTGGGAGTTCGTCAACCTCATTGAGCCTGACCCGCTGCGCCGCGTAAAGCTGCGCCTATCGAGCGCCAAGCTCTCGCAACTTCATCCGGCCGATCTCGCCGACATCATGGAAGAGCTCTCGCCCGCTGAGCGCCAGTCGATCGTGGATTCGCTCGACGAAGAAACCGCCGCCGAGACGCTCGCCGAGCTCGACAAGCGTCTGCAGACGCAAGTGGTCGAACAGCTCGACCCCGAAAAAGCCGCCGACATCCTCGCGGAGATGAATCCTGACGAAGCCGCCGACCTGATTCAGAGCCTCGACTCCGCGAAATCGAAGGAAGTGCTCGAGGAAATGGAGCGCACCGATGCCGCCGAAGTGAAACAGCTCATGAAGTTCGATGAAAGCACCGCCGGTGGCATGATGAATACGGAAATCGTCGTGGTTGGTGAGGACGCCACGCGCGGCGAAGTAGTCGACTACATCCGTTTCCACGAAATTGCGCTCGACCAGCTCGACAACGTCGTGCTCATCAACAAAGACGCGGGCCTCGCCGGCACGGTCCCCGTCGCGCGTCTGATTTTGGCCGACGCCGAACAGCGCATGGCCGAGCTAGCGTTTCAACCGCTCGTCTCCATCAAGCCCGACGCGAGCGACAAGGAAGTATTCGAAATTTTCGACAAGTATAATTTGCGCAGCCTCGCGGTGGTGAACGATGAGAGCCAGCCGATCGGCGCCATCACTGTCGACGACGTAGTAAGCCGCATGCGCTCGCAGCTTTAATGGTACTGGGCTCTGAACGAGCGACTCTGAACTGAATTCGAAATGAACACCTGGATCACATTGACGACCGCTGTCGAAAGCCTCGCCAAGCGCGGCAGGGAGATCGGCCGTAGCTCGCGCACGTTGCGGCGTCGCCTGGCCGTCTTTTTCGCCGTCGTCGGCCCGGGACTGATCACCTCCAACGTCGACAACGACGCCGGCGGCATCAGTACTTACTCTCAGGCCGGGGCACATTTCGGCTATGCGCTGCTCTGGTCGCTGATCCCCATGACCATCGCCCTCTACGTCAGCGAGGAGATGTGCGCGCGGATGGGCGTGGTCACCGGTAAGGGCCTCTCCGACCTGATCCGCGAGGAATTCGGCTTCCGCTCCACCTTCTTCGTGATGATCGCCGCCTTGATCGTGGACCTGTTCAATACCGTCGCCGAATTCTCGGGCGTCGCCGAGGCGTCGGAAGTGCTGCACGTCAGCAAATACGTATCGGTGCCGCTCGCCGCCTTCGCAGTCTGGCTGCTCGTTATTTACGGCACCTATTTCATCGTCGAGAAAATCTTTCTCGTCGCTTGTCTTTTCTACGTTTCCTATGTGGCTTCGGCGTTCATGGCAAAGCCGGACTGGCTTTACGCAGCACACCAGACCGTGATTCCCAACATGCATTTCGACGCGCCTTACCTGATTATGCTGATCGGCCTCGTCGGGACAACGATCGCTCCGTGGCAATTCTTCTACCTCCAGGCGGGCTTCGTTGAAAAACGCGTCGGCCCGCGCCAGTACAAGCACGCCCGGTGGGACGTCCTCGTGGGAAGCATCTCGTGCATGGTGATCGTGTTTTTCATAATCGTCTGCTGCGCGGCCACGCTCAATAAGAGCGGCCAGGTCGACATCTCCAGCGCCGCCCAGGCCGCGAAGGCTCTGGTGCCCCTGGCAGGGAAGTGGGCCGGATATCTCTTTGCGTTTGGCCTCCTTAACGCTTCGCTTTTCGCGGCGTCGATCCTGCCGCTATCGACTGCCCACGTAATTTGCGAAGGTCTCGGCTTTGAAGCGGGCCTGGACAACAAATTCCAGGAAGCCCCAACGTTTTACACACTCTACACATTGTTGATCGTCGCTGGCGCCGGGATTGTCCTGTATCCGAAGGCGCCGCTCTGGAAAATACTCATTTATTCGCAGGTGGGCAATGGTATCTGGCTTCCGGTCGTCCTGATTTTCATCCTGCTGTTGATCAACCGCCGCGACCTGATGGGCAAACACGTCAACACGCTCACCTTTAACATCATCGCCTGGGCCTCCAGCATCATCATGATCGCCCTCACGCTGATCCTGATGTACGTCTCGATCTTCAACCCCAGCGCGGCGGGTTTATCCGGCTC
>CAZLWY010000074.1:0-9738 GCA_964563425.1 uncultured Acidobacteriaceae bacterium
TTCATCCAGGCGCAATCGAAGGAGACCAGCGTCGGGCTGTTTTATGCGACCAATGGCATCACCCAGGCGGTCGCACCCTTCAGCACCGACCACGACGCGGTAGCTGCCAAGGTCCGCATCACGACCGGTTTTCCCGGAGCCTCCACCAGCATCTATCTGGCGCTGATGGACGTGATGAAGAAATGGCATTCGACCAACGCGCGCCGCGAAATCCTGGTGATTGCGGACGGCATCGATCGTTATCGCGGCGATCCGAACAGCCCGGATGTGACGCTCACCATCGAGAAGGCGCAGAAAGCCAGCATCATGATCCATACACTTTACGCGCGGGGTTCTGACCGCGAAGCCCGCAATCTGTTCCGCTCGAATTACGGGCAGTCCAATCTCGCGCAGATGACGGATGAAACCGGCGGCGAATCCTTCTTCCAGGGGCTCGACACTCCCATTGCGTTCAAGCCGTTTTTGGATCAGCTGGACATGGTGCTGCACAATCAGTATTTCCTGACCTTCACCACGCTGCGCAGCACAAGGAAGAGCGGTGAGCTGCGAGGCTTCCGCGTGTCAACCGAGCAGCGCAATGCCGAAATCTCGCACGCGCGCGACATTTGGGTTCCGGGCAGGTAGCGGTTATTTGCCGCGGCGCGGCTGTGGCATGCGTTCCGAGTGGATCGCGCCGACCCTTGTCGCCCAAACGCGCTCGCAACGGTTGCCCCGCCAGCGCGGTCCGTTCGCCCGCAGCGGCGCGTCTTTGCGAGATGTGATTTGAATCTTCCCTTTCGCGGCCACACAATCTTCTCCGCTGATTGTCTGCTTTTTAGGCGAAACCAAACGGCTGGACTCTCACTCGAAGGCATGTTACACATCCGATGTTCCATCGCGAAATTGCCGGGGGGAATCCATGCGCAAGTATCGTTTGTGGCCGGAAAATCTGCGCGCGTTAGCCGCGGTCTGTACCGTATCGCTCGCACTGGGCGCGCCGGGCTTCGCGCGAATCGCCGGCGCGGCGCCTCAGTTCGGGGCCAACAAAGGTGCCGTCGTCGGCATTGCGTTTGATGGCCGCATGGTTTCCGATCTCGACAAATCCGTCGAGTTCTACAAATTTCTGGGCTTCAGCGAGGTTCCCGGCGTCGACAAGTCCTGGCACGTGGACGAGGTCATGAACCGCATACACGGCACGAAAGGCGCCGAATCGCGGATGGCCAAGCTGCAGGTCAATACGAACATTTCCGGCAAGCCATTCACGCTCTATCTGCACGAATTCCGCGGCATCAAACGACGCAACGTCATGGGCGGCAAGACCGCGTGGGAGCCGGGTGCAAGCCACATCGACCTGACGGTTCCAGACGCCGGAAAACTGTGGGCAGACCTGAAAGCCGCCAACATGCTTTGGCCGCGCAGTTGGGGCGGGGAATTGATCGCGCTGCCGGGCGCGACCAAGGGCACGGTCGCCTACATCACTGATCCCGACGGTATGGACGTGGAGATCATCGAGCAGCGCCCGGCCACGCCTGCCACGGATACTCGGCCTGCCACTCCCGCCGATGTTCCCGGCTTCAATCACATCGGGCTCGTGATTCTCGATCCCGACAAGGCACGCGCGTTTTACGGCGTGATGCTGGGCGAACAAATGCCGACGACGCCCTCAAACTGGCTGGGCGGCGACTTCTTTGACTCGGCGGTGGGCGGCCACGGCAACGTGATCAAGCTGACAAACGGCACTTTTGCGGAAGCGGCCGACCCGAAGGCGCGCATGCGTTTTGAGATCGTCGAGTACGAAAACCGCAAGAAGCCGGTGCAGACCTACGGCATTAGCGACATCGGCGTGAACTACATTGGCCTCGAATGCACGGACATCGATTCTCTGGTCGCGCGCCTGAAAGGTTTCGGCGCTCCGATGGTTTCCGACGGAATCGTGGAGATGAAAACGGGCTATCGGGTGGCGCTGCTGCGAGACCCGGATGTCGGAATGTTCGTCGAACTGTACGAGCCGCCGAAAAAATAGCCCGAAAACGTGAGCCGCCCGATACCCACGCCAGCTGAGTGGCCATGGGGAGAAGACGGTCACCCGTGCGCCCCCTGCAATCCCGGGATTACTTTGCGAGCTGAGCCTCCACTTCGGGAAGTACCGGCGTCCCTTCCGCTCTCACTGCGTCCAGCGCCCGGGGCTCCAGCCCCAGCGCCTTCACGATTGTGGGGGCGACCTGCGTAGTTGTCGTCACGGCCGAGACGGTCTGCGCCGAAAAGCTCGGACCCCAGACCAGCAGGAGCACGTTGGTGTCGTCGTGCGCAAACCCGCCGTGGTCCCCGATCATGGTCGTACTGCCCGAGTACGTCACGCCCACATTCGGCGCGACGATTATGTCCGGCGAACGCGGATCTTCACCCGGATCCAGCCCGCCCACGTTATAGTTCAGGGCGACGGTGGGCCCATAGTAAATCTGGCCCAGCCCAATCGCCGACGCATTCTTTTCGAGCAGCGCCACGGCAGCGTTCACGCTGGCGCCCTTTTTCAGCCAGAGCACCGAGACATCATCCTCGGTCGCGCCGATGCCCGTAGTGTTCAGCGGAGACTCCGAGAAGGGAATGGCGGTTCCCAGTAGCGTCGCCGGCGTATTGGCGCCGTCTGCAACATACGAACTCGGGTCGATGGGCGACTCCCCGTGCTTTGCCGAGACGATGATCAGCGTGTCGTCGTAGATGCCCGCGTTCTTGAGAGCGTTGACGATATCGCCGATCGAGGCATCCACGAACTCGATCTCTTTGAGTAGCTCCGCGCTGGGCAAGGCCGCTGCGTTCTTGTAGCCTCCGGTGCCGACGTTGGGCTCCGATACGCTCTCGCCGATGTAGACGGCCTGGAAGTTCATACCGAACAGTGCTGGAATCTGTGCGCTCGCGCCGGCGTGAGTCCTTCCGCCAATCTCGTTGAGCAGCGCCTTTACCTTCAGTGCGTCATAGCACTGAATGTTTTCGAAGCTGTTGGTCCACGATGACAGGCTGCCGACCGTGTCCCGGATGGTGGCGCAGGAAGCGCCTTCGGAGGTCGTGACACCGGGCAGCGGCACCACGGTCGAGTCGACCTCCGGGGAATAGTAGTCATTCAGGCCTGTACCGCCGGGTCCGGCAGTAAAGGAGTATGACGCGTGTTTGTCGATCCAGGCCGTGTATCCGCCCGCTGCATGGACTACGCTGAAGATCGTGTTGGTCCGCACGAAGTCCCACGGGTAGATCGGGACACAACCTGCGGCCGGGTCTCGCACCAGTTTTCTCGGGTCAATCGATGCGATACCGCCTTCGGTTGCCGCCGCGCCCGGCGCTCCGCCGTTCAGCTTGGTATCGTCGAACTCAATGCCCTGGTCGTAGTCGGTCGTTGTTCCGGTCGGTAACGCATAAGGCGTGCACGGTCCGGCAGCCAGGCCGGTGCCGGTGGTCAACGCCGGCGCATCGAGCGACCGGTCATACGCGACGTCGTAGTAGAGACCGGTCGTCTTCGGGGTACCGCCCGTGACCAGCGCTGCCAGTCCTGGGAACGAGTCCGAAGGCTTTGAAGAAGTCACATTCACGTAGTTGATGCCGTTCTGGCTCAACGCCGCCAGGTTTGGGCAATACGGATCACCGCCATTGGCGCCCGCAATTCCGTTTACGCAGTTGTACAAATCGACCGCGTGCATGCCGTCAATACTTAACAGCAGGACGTGCTTGATGTGGCCCGAACCCACCGTGTTGGGATCGGCCGCCACTCGAGACATCGATGACGTCACTGCCAGCGCGGCCATCACCCCTGCTCTCAGCACCGTTAGTCCATTTGCCTTCATGGGCGCTCCTTTTCAACCGGCCCGACTTTTAGCGATCTCCGTCGCGGGGTCAGGTTACCAGTTTGTGAAATCTCGGCTAATTCAGGTGCGATGAGCTACTGGCGGTCGCTCGGTTCGCGTTTGAGGCCGCGAAATCGCGGCGAGCGCGCCAGGGTCCAACCCGGAAGATCAGGATTCGCGAGTTGGCGTTTTGAGATTCGGGCAGCGCGTTTATTTGTCGTTACAACTCCGTGTTCGAAATTCAAGGGTTGCGCGCAGGCCGCGCGCTGGAAAATTGACGCGCGTCCAGGTGTCCGTGTCCCACTTTTCGCCTGGAGTTCACCCGACATTTACACGCCCGGATTTTCATTTCGCTACGTTTGCTCTCCTCGGCCCGCCCAATTCTGTTAATTCTGAGGAGGATTTCTGATGAAACGTACGAGCTGGGCAGTGGCAGTTGCGACCGCATTGCTACTGGCCGTATCGATTGCTTCGGTTGCTTTGGCCGGCCCTCCGAATGACCGCGGCCAGCAAGGCCAGGGTGAACACCCACTATTTCGTCATGTTCTTTTGATCAGCATCGACGGAATGCATGCACTCGACTTCATCAACTGCTCGAAGGGGATCAGCGGTGTGAACGGCGGTGAACCCTACTGCCCGAATCTTGCGGCGCTTGGCGAGACGGGTTTGAACTATCTCAACACCTCGACATCGAAACCGTCCGATTCATTTCCTGGATTGATGGCGCTGATGACGGGCGGTTCCCCGCGCTCTTTTGGCGCCTTCTACGATGTGGCCTATGACCGCTCGCTCGATCCTCCTGCGGCGACAACAGGGAACGGCGTGGCCGGCTCTCCCTCCGCCTGCACGGCCGGCGCGGCGCCCACCGGCACGACGACGGAATATGACGAAGGCATCGACATCGATCAGACGCAACTGAACGGCGGAGCTCCCGGTGGCGCCGACGGTGGAATTCTCTCCATCGACGCCAGCAGACTCCCCCGCGATCCAGCGCACGGCTGCGCTCCGGTTTTTCCGTGGAATTTCGTGCGGACGAACACCGTTTTCGGTGTCATCCACGCGGCCGGCGGCTACACGGCATGGTCCGACAAACACCCGTCGTACTCGGCGGTTTCCGGCCCCGGTAATGGAACAAATATTGACGACTACTACGCACCGGACATCAACTCCATTCCGGTTAGCCTTCCGGGCATCGCCGGTTGTCATCCGCTTCCGGATCAAACGGCGGTCGCAGCATCCAATGCCTGGACCGACAGCTTCCAGAACATCCAGTGCTACGACACGCTTAAAGTCAACGCCGTGCTGAACGAAATCAACGGCATGACCCACAACGGCAAATCCCCTGCGCCGCGGCCGAATATCCTCGGCATGAACTTCCAGGTAGTGAGCGTTGGACAAAAGCTGATTGAAAAATCTCTGTCGCTGAAGGGCGGGTACGAAGACGCGCAGGGAACTCCGACGCCTTCGCTCCTGGGCGAGATCGAATTCGCGGATGCTTCGATCGGCAAAATGGTGGCGGCACTCAAGGCCAACGGAATTTACGAGTCGACGCTCATCATTATCAGCGCCAAGCACGGACAGAGCCCCGTAGATTCCTCTCGATATCTCGGCATCGCGAACAGCCCGAATGACCCAATCACGACCTCACCGGCCACGATTCTCGAAAATTGCCTGCCTTTTTCGGAATCTCCGGCTAACGCGAACGGCATCGGCCCGACCGAGGATGATGTGTCCCTGATCTGGCTCAGCAGCAACTGCACAGCCGCAAGCCAGGTGGGTGTTCTGGAATCGACATCTCCGTCCAGCAACAATATTGCCGGCATCGGCCAGGTTTTCTGGGGTCCCGGGATTACGCAGATGTTCAACGCGCCGGGCCTGCCTCCCGGTGGCGATCCGCGCACGCCCGATATCATCGTGGCGCCGAACGTGGGAGTCACGTACTCGGGCAGCGGCAAGAAACTGGCGGAGCATGGCGGTTTTTCGCACGACGATACGAACGTGATGCTGTTGCTTTCAAACCCTTTGTTCCGTCCGTCGACCGTCACAGCTCCGGTGGAAACCGCACAGATCGCGCCCACGCTCCTTGGATGGCTCGGTCTCGATCCGCAGTCGCTCGAGGCCGTGCAGCTTGAGGGTACGCCGGTTCTGCCGGCCGTGCAGTTCGGAGCCGAAAGCGACGGGCGCTGATGGCATGAATAGACTCTAGACACGAAACGCCCGGCCCGATTTTGTCAGGCCGGGCGTTTTTCTTTTACTCGGGGTTTTCGGTCAGGGCCGTTTCGGCCACCAGAGCAGCATGACCATCAACCCTGCCGCGAAAAAGGGCGCAGCCTGCTTCGCCTCCCCGCCAATGAGATAAATAACTACTCCGCAGAGCACGACCGACTCTCCGAGCACGGCGCTGACAACGGCCCCTTTTCTCCATTGCGCGAGCGATGCGGCGTCATCCGGTTCGGCGCGTAACGTCGCATAAGCGCCCGTAATCCATTTGAATCGTATGAAAAAGCCGAGAGCTAACACTCCCAAAGACAGGGCGCCGAGCATGGCGAGAGACGTCTTATCTAGCGGCTGAGGATTCAGAGGAGCTGCGATGAGCCGCGGGATCAAGCCATAGAGGAAGATCGAGGCGATCAATACTCCGTGAATCGTCCGCACAATCCGAAGAGTGCCTTGCGTCGTCGACGGCGGTGGTTGAGGCATGGGCGTCCTCCGAAAAGCGATTGCCGGGATTGTGGGCGCAATGAAGCGGAACGACAAGCGATAGCAGATTGCCGCGGCATGCCCGGAGATACGCTGCTGCGAAGCCTGCCGCGTTTGGCCTATGGACGATCGGGATCGTCCAAGGGCACGCGGTATCCGCGGTACATCACAGGATAGCGAATCACGCATACGCGATGGCCCGCGCGTTGCTTCTGCAAGTTCATGAAGGACACGACGATTCCGCTATAGGTACGCATGATGGCGTCTGCCTGAGAATATGCGGCGTTCAAGTTCGACTGAGCCGCCTCGAATTTGCGGTCGTAGGCTTCGTCGATCGCGATCTCGTCCTCGGTCATTTTCCGCGGGTCAGCCATGTCCGCGATCGCATCGTTCTTGTCCTGGTTCAAATCGCAGAATTTGGATTTGGAGCGGGCGATTTGATAGAGCGCCGCCTGCCACTTGCCGTCCTCGGCCACCTGATCAATGCCGCGGAGCAGGTCACGCTTCCAGTCCGTGTTTCCGACGATGTAGTAGTTCGCCCAGCCGCGAACCGCTTCGAAGCAGGCGGCATTACAGTCGTTGATGTTGCCGATGTCGATGTCGGAATTCGCAGACGTCAATTGTTCGTGCTCCGCCTCGATGTCCTCGTTCGTGATCACGCGGCGTGGTTTCGCCCCTGCCTCTTTCGGCTTGTCTCGGTCCGGCTCCGGGCTTTGGGCCGAGGGAGTCGGGCTGGCTGGTTGTTGGGGCTTGTCGGAGCTCGGGGCGGCCGTGCCGGGCTGATCCTGAGCGGACGCGGAAATGGTGCTTGCAGCTAGACTTAGTGCGAGTGCGAGCACGATGAATGGGCGCTGGAACATGAGAAAGTCTTGTTGCTAGAAGTCTAGCCCGGCCTCCGCCTAGAACACCATAGGACTAGGGTCTCTAGGTATGTCGAATCAACAAACAGCACGATTGCGGCAACAGGGCCTCGCCTAGGGAGGAGCTTTTCCACCGCGTAAGGGGCCATTCATCCACCGTTGATATCCATGGAACACGCTGAGGATTGCCAGCCCTGCGCCAAAATCCTCATCCGAACGGGTAGAATCTGAACAGGAAAATGGCCACGCGGTCGAAACTTCTCGGTTTCGCGACGCTCGCACTTCTGTCTGCGTGGCAGCTTGACAGCTTTGCCGGGGCTCAGGAAGTCCCGGGGTCCCGATGTCCTCGTCCTGCCGCTGGGAGTACCGTCGGCGAGCCGGTGGAGCTACGCAGCCGCAACGGCGAGCTGAGCGTCAACCTCAGGGTGCGCAACGAAAGGGAGCCGGACGGCACGACGCGCTATTGCTACATCGATGGGAATGGCGACCAATCACCCACGCTGAGGCTGAACCGGGGCGATCTGGTTACCATCAACCTGAAAAACGATCTAACCGACGTGCCAGCGGAAGCCGCGCCCTCCGCGGCACATCACGCTCACGCCGAAGCCACCAAAGACGCGTGCACAAGCGGTCCGATGACGCCCACATCGACGAATCTTCATTTTCACGGCTTGTCGATTCCGTCCGTGTGCCATCAGGATGACGTCTTGAGGACGTCGATCCAGCCGCGTGATCCGCCGTTCCAATATCGATTCCGCATCCCCGCGGATCAGCCGCCCGGACTCTATTGGTATCACCCGCATATCCACGGTTTCACGAAGGCGGAGGTGCTCGGCGGAGCCTCCGGCGCAATGATCGTCGAAGGAATCGAGCGGGCCGACAAAGCCGTGGCCGGACTGCCGGAACGCACACTGATCATTCGCGATCAGGACCTCATCCATCCCGATGCGCCGCCTTCGAAATCAGAGCCAGTGGTTCCGAAGGTGCTTCTTGAACGCGACGGAGATGCCGCGAACAATGGCACGGGATTCGGTAAACCGGCGAAAGACCTCTCGATCAATTTTGTTCCGGTTCCCTACCCCGATTACCCGCCTGCCACGATCGAGATCCGTCCAGGACGTCGGGAACTCTGGCGCGTGCTGAATGCGTCGGCGATCACCTATTTGAATCTGGCGGTTCTGTTCGACAAGAAGCCCCAGCCGATGGGGCTGGTCGCACTCGATGGCGTGCCGCTGAACGAGAACGGGACTTCGCCCGCGGACTATGCAAGCTGGCAGACGCATCTGGGCGTCCCTCCGGGCGCGCGCGTGGAGTTCATCGTAACGGGACCGCCTGTCGGAACGCACGGGCTGCTGGTGACGAGAACCGTCGACACCGGGCCGGGGGGAGAAAACGATCCGAATCGTGCGCTCGCCACGATCAACGCTTCTGAGGACGCTCCCGAACCGCGTTCGACGCTCGAGGCCTCGCCCCTGCCGCTGCGAGGGCCGCACGAAGCCTGGCTCGGCGACGTCACGCCCATCAGGACGCGGCGACTCTATTTCTCCGAAAAACTGCTCGATCCGAGCAATCCCAACAGCGCCACGGAATTTTATCTCACGGTCGATGGCCAGACGGCCGCACCTTTCAATCCAGGCTCCGGAATGCCCAACATCATTGCGAAGCAGGGAACGGTGGAAGACTGGATCATCGAAAACAGGTCGAACGAGTTACACGCCTTTCACATCCACCAGCTGCATTTCCTGCTGCTCGATTACATGGGACGTCCGGTGAACGAGCCATTTCTACGGGACACGGTCAACGTTCCCTACTTCGACGGCAAAGCGCTTGTCTATCCCGCCGTGCGCCTGCGAATGGATTTCCGCGATCCGAATTCTGTGGGCGATTTCGTCTACCACTGCCACCTGCTCGAACACGAAGACAATGGAATGATGGGGCTTATCCGCGTGGAGCCCGCCGAAGGGCCCAAAGTGTCCAGAGCAAACGCGCCTAAACATAAGACCGCCGTCGTCGGCAAGTTTTGCGGCTCACCGCACGCGCCCTACGGAGGAAATTAAATCTGCTCGGAAAACGAAGCCGCAGATTTGTCGACCATACAGAGTGCATGACATCGCTGTCATATTTCGCGACAGAGCGATCCCGGATTTTCATCGAACTTCAACCGAGCGAAACGCGGTTGAAATACGGCTCAGGTATAAGTGCGCCTCGCCCGCCCAACCTCGACAACAGGAGGAGTAATGTCCCTTCAGCGTTTCGCATCAAACGCGTACCGTTCGCTGCGCGTGGCGCTCGCTTCCGTCGCACTGTTCCAGTTCACGTTCGGCGCGTCCCTTGCCGGCGCGGCTCCCCCGCCAACTCCACCCAAT